>JARGOD010000074.1 GCA_029210205.1 Verrucomicrobiales bacterium
TTCTGGAGTCCTCCGGAAATTGATTCAAACTCTTCCCATGACGCGCCCCTTTCCTCTCACGCTCTCGATTCTGACCGGTCTCGCTTTTTTCACCTCTGCTTCGGCGCAGGATGCGGTCACTTCCAGTAAGGACCCGGGCCAGTGGGCACTGATTTATTCGGACAACCTTCAGAAGAACCGGAAAGGGCTCGCGGACTACACCTGGGAGTATCGGGTCGAGGTGGTCGAAGACGGAAAACTTCTCTTTGTTGACCGTCTTGCCGCCAACTACGGGGTCGACGGTACGATCGAAACGGTACGGGTTGATCAGGAATTAAAGATCAAAGAACGGCAGGGGCTCCTCATGAAGGCGGGGCAGGAAAAGCGGCTCGCCGAAGTGGGGCGAAAGATTCAGGTGCTCAAGAAGATGATCAGCAGCTATGTCTACATGAGTCGCGGTGAAGTCGTCGACTTTTTCGAAAATGCTGAAGTGACTGAAGCTGTCGGTATCGACAATGCACTCCGGGTCGACGGCGAAGACGTGCTCGTTGAAGGTGATTCCGTGACCCTCTACGGCGACCGGGCAACCGCATTTCCGATCCAGCTGATTTTCAGCGCTCCTTACGACGATAAGACATGGATCAAGGGCGACGTAAAGTTCCGCATCCTCAGTCAACTTGGCGGATTCTACGCCCCTCGCGTTTCAGCGGAGTTCGAGTCGAAGAACGCGCTGGGGAAAACGCACTTTCTCTACATTGATGTGGAGAGCTATGACTATGTCGCAAAGCCCTAAACGCCCTGCCTTGGTTTCCGAGCTTCTCACTGCCGAAGAGAGCCACGGATGAGAAGCAACGTGACGCGTCCGATCACGGAATCTAACTGTTGTTCTTGATCTGGATCCCGGCAGGTAAAGATTGCCGCCAACGAATGCGCATCAATCGCGAAGATGCCTGTCTGATACTAGACCGTCTGCCAAAAGTCTGTTCACAAACAAGAGATGATTTTGAGGCAGGAAAATTTGCTCGCTTCGCTCGGAGTGTTTGGAGAGTTGGCCAGAAATCCCCGTGGCGGTGTTCCGTTTTCAGTCATGAAGCCCGCTTCATTCCTGCAAACGCGCCTACCCACGAGAATTTCTGACTCACCTTTTTCACGAACATACTTTTGGCAAACAGTCTAAAACTCTGACTCCAAGAGCAGGCCGTTCGCGGATACCACGCGCCAAAACCTCCCGCAATCCCCATAAAAGCCCTAAAAAGCGCTTCTCAAATCCGAGAATTGAGCGATTGTGAGCGCCTCAAAGGCAATTATGGCTCAAGACGACGACACAGTAGAACTCGAAGGCACCATCCACACTGTTCTTCCCGGCACGATGTTCCGGGTGGAATTGGAAAACGGACACCTCGTGCTTGCGCACATTTCAGGAAAAATGCGAAAGCGTTTCATTCGTCTCGTCGCTGGCGACAAAGTCAAAATCGAGATGTCTCCGTATGACACCGAAAAGGCCCGTATCGTCTACCGCGTCGACACTCGCACGCACCGTCCCGGTGCTCACCCGGGTCGTCGTAACTCGCCTCGCAGCATGGCTCGTCCCGGCCAGCCGAAGAAGCGGGCGAAGCCGAACCCGACTCCCCGTCGCGGTTCCGGCGGCAAGAAGAAGTAATCCTTCCCGGTCGACTGCGATCCGGCTCAGATCATGGCAAATCTCTTTGCGGTGCTCGGACTGGCTGAGTCGCTACTGCTCGAACCTGATGAGGTTGATCGTTCCTGGCGGGCTCTAACGCAGGATTCTTCTCCCAATCCGGGCGAAGAATCTGATCACGGCTCCGAAATCCACCGGGCCCGCCAAATTCTCAGTGACCCTGTTCTGCGACTCGAACATTGGCTGGAGACTAAATCCGTTCCGCTTGACCGCGGCTCGTCGATGGAGCCGGAGCTCATGGATCTTTTCTCCCGGATCCATTCGGCTCTCGAAAAAGCAGACTCGGTCTATGATCGTCACCAAAAAGCGACGACGACTCTGGCTAAAGCCCTCTTATCGAGGGAGGCAATTGAAGCACAGTTAGCGGTTCAGAACTGTCTCGGCTCTATTCATCAGAAAAAATCTGATCGAATCGAACTCTTTCCTGATTTCGAAGAAGCTGCGGTTCGTGAAGACTTTAGTGCGCCTGCAACCACACTGGGGCAATTGAAGTTCCTCAAGAAGTGGGAGCAGCAGTGCCAGGATCGACTTCTGAAATTAATTGAATGCTAGCTTATCAGGATGAGTGATACCGAAAACAGTCCCAACGCAGTTAATGACGAAGTCATAATCGGCATTGATTTGGGAACCACTAATTCCCTCGTCGGAGTCGTGGATTCAGGTTTCCCCATCATTCTCGCTGACGCGAATGGTGACAGACTCACGCCATCGGTCGTGTCCTATGCTGATCCGGAAAACCCTCGCGTTGGGAAGGAAGCGCTTCGTGCCGCACAAACCGCTGCGGCAGTGACAATCGCTTCAGCAAAACGCTATCTCGGCCGCCCCTTTTCAGATCTCAACGACGAAGAGAAATCAGCACCACCCTTTCGGGTTGTCGCTTTAAGCGACGGCGGAATCGGTTTTAAAATTCTGAATGATACGGTCGTCACTCCCGTGGATGTCTCTTCAGAAATCCTCCGTCACTTGAAAGAAATTGCCGAGGCGGCCCTGGAGCTCAAAGTGAATCGGGCGGTCATCACGGTCCCTGCCTATTTCAACAACAGCCAGCGAGAGGCGACCAAATCAGCCGCCGTGAAAGCAGGGCTATCGGTCGAGCGAATCATCAATGAACCAACCGCTGCCGCGCTTGCCTACGGTCTCGACAAACTCGACGATGAGCAAACCGTTGCAGTTTATGATCTTGGCGGCGGCACGTTTGATCTCTCCGTCCTTCAGATGCGGGGCGGACTGTTTGAAGTGATCTCAACTGCGGGAGACACCCAATTGGGCGGAGACGACTTTGACACGGCCCTCGCCTTGTTCGTCGCCGAACAACATGACTTAAAAGATTTGTCTTCTGAAGAAACGACCCAACTCATGGCGGAAGCCCGAAAGGCCAAAGAGTCGCTCAGCTCAGCAGATAACTACTCTTTGAGGCTGCCTTTCTTTCGCGATGGGAAGAGCTACGAATCGGAGATCACGCGTGAGCAGTTTGAATCAGTAGCCGACGTCTTCATTGATCGTTCCGGCTCCATTTGTCGTCGCGCTTTTGCCGAGGCTGAGCTGAAAGGAGTCGGTTCGGTTGACCATCTCATTCTCGTCGGGGGAAGCACGCGTGTGCCCAGGGTTCAGGAGCAGCTTGAAGCCTGGTTCGGTCATGAACCAAATCTAAGTCAGCATCCTGATGAAGCTGTCGCTCTCGGAGCTGCGATTCAAGCTGGAATGCTGTGTGGTCGTGTCAGGTCAATCGTCCTCGTCGATGTCACTCCCCTCTCCCTTGGCATCGAAACCTTCGGCGGACTCATGAATGTCATCATTGCCCGCAACAGCACGATCCCGGCGAAGGCCGGTGAGATGTTTACCAATGCCGTCGCGAATCAACCGTCCATGGCAATTCGAGTGCTCCAGGGCGAACGTGAGATGGCCAAAGACAACTGGCTCCTCGGTGAGATTGAAGTTCCCTTTTCTCCCGGAGCAAAAGGCTCCGCCCGCGTTGGTGTGCAGTTCGCAATCGATCGGGACGGGATCCTCGAAGTCCTCGCCCGCGACACTGTGACTGGCGAAGATCATGTTCTCGAAATTCGAAACTCTGCGATCGATGTCGATGATGCTGAGGTCGAAAAGATGGTGAGCGAGTCGGTTGATTATGCGTTCGACGACATGAATGCGCGAGTCTGGACCGAAGCAAAACTGAAAAGTGAAGAGTTGCTCCCCGCCGTTGAAATGGCGATGGCACAAGTGGGCGGTCAATTGGACGACTCAGACAAAGCCGATATTGAAAGCGCGGCTGCAAATGTCCGTTCTCTTCTCGACTCCGGGGACAGCAATGCGGCGGCACTGAAAGCAGCAAACCAAAGTCTTGACGAAGCAACGCAAACTCTTGCTGCCCTTCTCGTTGAGGCCGCTTTCGAAGACGTTTAGAAGTAGCGGACGCGGAGTAAGACGGGGTGGACGGATCGGACCGGGATCCAGCTCTTAATCAGGGTGCTTCTGATGGACACACACCCTGAATCTGGGAATGCTTGACGGGAATGGAAATATGCGGTTGGATCTATAGGTTCTCTCGTCCTACCCGGCCTCGGCTGCTGTTTGGCGAAAGCCTGATGCGAGGACCGCAGAACGCCTCCAAAGTGGCGAGATTAAAAATAACTCAAATTTCCAATAGTTAATTAGTCATCATACTAAATTCTAGAGTTCCGATTTTCCTGAGCCCTGCTAATTCACACTAACCTATCAACACATGAAAAAGTTTCTTCTGATACCATTTATTGGAATGCTCACACTCGGCGTAAATGCCGGCGATTGGGGGAAAGCCCCGGCAGCGAAAGCCCCCATTGAAGAATGCGTCGATATCGGCGGCGAAATCAGCACCGGCTATGATACGGATTATATGTTCTACGGAACCCGTTTTGCCCGAGACAGTGTCTGGACGGACGTAAATTATACTTTCGATAACCTGATTGTACCAATCAACATTGGAGCTTGGTATCTCAACGGGATCAGTTCTCCTTCTAACTATGATGAATTGGATCTCTATGCTTATGCTGAAATTGGGACCTTTGCAGGATTCGACACGAGCCTTGGTTACACCCATTTCTTCTTCCCGGAAACGGGTCCTGCTGCTGGGGCCGGAAGCACGGGGGAAGCTTCGCTTGAGCTCTATCGGAGCCTTGGAATAGTCGACTTCAGTGGCCGAGTGGTCTATTTATTCGCCGGTGGGCTTACCCCTGGCGGCGGCGGCTTTTATTACGAAGCAGCACTGGAAAAAACATTTGGCCTGACTGATAAGTCGAGCCTGGTCGTCGGAGCCGGAGTCGGGTATTCAGACAATTACTTTTTCGGCTTTAACGGTGACAGCGGATGGAATCATTACTTTGCCACTGTGTCGCTTCCGATCGAGCTCAACTGCAGGGCTACTCTTACTCCCTACATTTCCTACAGCGGCTCTCCTGACACCTGGGTTGTTGACACCTTGGGTGTAAACTCGGATGTGCTTTACGGAGGCGTCAGCATCGCTGTCTCCTTCTAATTTTTCCCGAAAGCCCCCCCTTTCGCCCGCCCGGTTCCATCGGTCGGGCGATTTTTTTATCTCGCCATCCACTTTGTGGAGTGCCCATCGGGTCATGCCACATTTTTTGACAGAAGCGCTCTCACGTCGGCATCTGCCCTACTTGAGATGAACCTGAATGGACAGGGCAGACTTCGAGACTCCGTATTAGGAAAGCAACCAGCGCTGAGTGTGTAGAGAAAGGCTATACACCTCCTTGGAGGAGGCAAAGGCGCTCTTTACTGTTTCAACACGTAGCCAAAGATCAGCGGAGCAACGATGGTGGCATCGGATTCAATCACAAAACTGGGAGTATCGACGGCCAGCTTACCCCAGGTAATTTTTTCGTTGGGAATCGCACCGGAATACCCGCCATAACTCGTCACCGCGTCACTGATCTGACAGAAATAAGACCACACTGGCGTCTCCCGTTCCAAGTCCTGCTGAAGCATGGGTACTACGCAAATGGGGAAATCGCCGGCTATCCCGCCCCCAATCTGGAAAAATCCCACCGGGCTATCGGCAGACGTTTCAGAGTACCATTTGGCGAGTTCTATCATCGTATCGATCCCCAACTTTACGACACTGCCATCCTGAATCGAACCATCGATGCGACGAGCGGCAAAAATGTTACCGCAGGTGCTGTCTTCCCAACCCGGAACGAATATGGGCAATTGAGCCTTGGCAGCAGCCATCATCCATGAATCATTCGGATCGATTTCGAATTCATGATCCAGATCTCCCGAGAGCAAAATTCGGTAGAGGTGTTCGTAGGGAAATAATCGCTCGCCTTCCGCTTCGGCTGCTTTCCAGGATGCCATGAGGAGTCCTTCCACTTTGCGAATGGCTTCTTCTTCGGGAATGCAGGTGTCCGTCACTCGATTGAGATGGGAAGCCAGCAGATCAGCCTCATCATCAGGCGTGAGGTCCCGATAATTCGGAATTCGGCGATAGCTGTTGTGAGCAACGAGGTTAAAGACATCCTCTTCGAGGTTGGCGCCGGTGCAGCAGATGCCGTGTACTTTGTCCTGGCGGATCATTTCCGCGAGGGAGATCCCTAGTTCGGCTGTGCTCATCGCCCCGGCCAGGGTCACGAACATTTTTCCTCCGCCCTCAAGATGCGCTTCGTAGCCCCGGGCGGCATCGCGGAGGGAGGCAGCGTTGAAGTGGCGGTAGTTTCGATCAACGAAGTCTCGGATGGGTGTCATCATTGCACGTGGGTCTTCAAAGTTTCGAGTTCAGATTCTATCCCGTTCTGTTCCAAACTGGACGGGACCTCGTTGCAGTTAGCGGAGAGATAGGTACTCGACCTCAGGGTGTCACCAAAAAGTTGGAGCATTGCTTTTCGATCCGCACCGGAAATCCGACCTGCCTGATGAGCCTCGTCTGTCAGGTCGGTCATTTCGTCAAACAGGTCCGTCTCTTCAAAGTCGACCTGCGCCAGTATTTCAGAAACCGATTCACTTTCCTGAATCCTGTCGAACTGAAATTCACCATCCTCGATCCTCACGCTAACGACAGTCGGTCGGCCAAAGAGATTGTGAATGTCCCCCAGCGTTTCCTGGTACGCTCCCACGAGGAAGGCTCCGAGATAGTAAGGTTCTCCCGGTCGTAATTCGTGGAGTGGCAGGGTCGATTCCTCGTCCTTCGGTCCCACATAGCGTTTGAGCTTTCCATCACAGTCGCAGGTGATGTCAGTAATCACTCCTTCCCTCGTCGGTTGCTCATTGAGACGATGGATGGGCATGATGGGAAACAGTTGGCCGATCGCCCATGCGTCTGGCAGTGACTGAAAAACACTGAAATTCGCGTAGTAGTATTTCTTGATTTCATTCCCAATGAACTCCTTGGGGAATTCGGGGTCCGCCAACATGGAACCCATTCTCTTGGTGAGGCATTCGCGGTACTCTTCAATGGTGGCAAGGTTTCTTAGACTGCTGTCCCCCGCTGCAAAGCGAACGTGGTACTTCTGGATGATCTCATCTGCTTTGCGGACGGATTCGCGAATGTTGCAAACTTCGAGATTTTCAAGGATTTCAAAGAGGCTGGAGATGTCTTCCGTCGCATTCTCCCCCGGCGGACGAACCTCCGTTTCGCAAATGGAACAGGGACTCATAGCCTCGTCGAGGACATTGAAGACCAGAGTTGAATAGTGGGACGCGATCGCCCTTCCCGACTCTGTGATGATAGTTGGGTGAGGAACGTCGTTCGCGTCGAGATAATCACGAATCACCTCGACAACAGTTTCGCAGTATTCAGTAAGGGAATAATTCATACTGCTGTTGGAGATCACTCCCGATCCTTCGTAGTCGATCGCAAGGCCTCCCCCCACATTGATGGCCCCGAGCTGAGCCCCTTCATTCGTTAATTCTATGAAAAGATTGGCCGCTTCCTCGAGACCGCGTCGAATTGTGTTCAGATCCGGAATCTGTGAGCCCTGATGATAGTGGATCAAGTAGAGGCAGTGCAACATGCCTTTGTCTCGCAAGAGATCTACAGCCCTGATGATCTCCAGATAGCTCAAGCCGAAAACACCCTGGCCACCTGCCGTCGTTGACCAGCGCCCTGATCCATTAGATCGAATCCGAATCCTGAGACCAAGTCGTGGCTCGACGCCCAGCTTCGCAGAGCGCTCGAGAATCAAGGGGAGCTCGCTGGGCCGCTCGATGACAAGCACAGCCTTCAATCCCGCCTTAATCGCATACAGGGCGAGATCGACGAAATCCTGATCCTTGTAGCCGTTGCACACGAGGTGAGATTCCGAACCTCTCAATTGAGACAGTGCCGCTACCAATTCGGCTTTCGTTCCCGCTTCCAGCCCAAACTGGTAAGGACCACTCACCGAGCTCACTTCGCTGATCACCTCGCGACGCTGATTAACCTTGATAGGGAAGCATCCCGAGTAGGATCCCGTGTAGCCAAGTTTCTCGATGGCCTCACCAAATGCTTCATTGATGGTGCGAACGCGCGCGGCGAGGATGTCCGGAAACCGCACGATAGCCGGGAGTGATAAGCCGAGCCGTCTCAATTCCTTCACCACCTCAAGGAGACTGATGCGTTTCACTTTCCCGCTTTCGTCGCTGACTTTCGCGACGACTTCTCCGGCAGCGTTCACATCGAAGAACCCACTGCCCCAATCTCGGATTCTATAATGGTCCACTGGTGCTACTGCAGGGTTGAAAGTTAATAATCCAGTAGGGTTTTTCAGTCATTATGAGTGTGCGGTAGAGTCAATTTTTAACTGAACTGAGGACCTATTGGATCCGCAATAGCGCTATTTTTTAAAAAAATATGACGCTAAGTGGGAAATTATACCGACTTTTTCTTAAAATCTACAAATATTTCAATTATGCGGATATTTTTTAAGAAATTTCTTTGCTGGATACCAATCGTTGGCTCCCCCAATAACCCTTGCGCCACCGAAATCGGAAAAGTGCGACCACGAAAGCCAAGTAGATAGTGACGAGTCCCCAGCCACCATAGGATTCGAAAGTGGGAAACGAATTGCCTAGCAAAATTCCTCCAACACCCAGGACAACGACACAAACTATGAAATTTGCTAAAGCAGGCCAGAGATTGTCCCCTGCACCACATAGAGCGTGATCATAGGCGCTATACCAGGCATAAAGCAGGAGGAGTATCGTCACAAAGAAGGCCAGGCTCTGAGACAGAGCGCTTACGCCCGGATCTCCCGAGAAAAAATTAAGGAGCGTTTCACGGAACGCCCAAAATAATAATCCGGCAGAAAGGGCATAAGTTGTCATGATCGCGAGAGCGGCAAGAAACCAGCTGCGAGCGAGCGCCGGTTTTCCTTTGCCAATCGAGTTTCCGATCATTGTTACTAGCGCTGCCCCTAGTCCATCGCAGGGCAGGATCAAGAAGTCGAGAGAAGCCAATAAGACTGATGCTGAGGCCAAATGAATGGTTCCCCAGCGGCCGATCAGCCAGATGAGAGCGAGAGTCCATGCGATGTTGTCGAGAATGTCCCGAAAGCCAATCGGGCAGCCAGTTACTATGACCCCCTTAAGCTTTGAGAGGTCGAGTCCAGCCTTTCGGCCCCCGAATTTCTGAAGGCTGGGGACGATCCACATCAGGAGGATGAGGACAAAAGTCTGAAACACTGTCGAAAGAACAAGGGCCCAGGCTGCGCCTGCGATGCCTAGCCCTACGAACCCCCAGTTTCCGAAAACAAGGACGAGTCCGATCACGGTGTGGACACACACTGATCCGAGAACGACAAACATGGGGAAAAAGGGACGCTCAATCCCGAGAAAAAAATTGATCAAGACAAACGAAACAACTTGCAGAGGGCACGATAAAATTGCGATTCGGAAGTAGGCAATCTCCTTTGTCACCACCGCCGCTTCGTGATCGAATAGCTTGAAGTAATCCGCTCCAACGTAGCCCAGAATCCCAACAGTGACTCCGTATCCGGCGCCGAGCCATATTCCCTGCCAGGCATAGGAACCGCAAACTTGGTCCTGTCCCGTTCCCCTCGCCTGAGCGACAAAGGCATTTACCGAAATGACACTTCCGATGCCAAAACTGAGGATGAAGGCCAAAACCAGTTGAGCCGGGGCGAGAGCAGCGAGGTCTTCAGTTCCCAAACGCCCAATCATCCAGACATCAATGAGCGAACGGGAAGCGAGGACAGCAAAGGTAAGAATGGTGGGCCAAGCCAGTCCAAGCAGTTGAGCGGACCGCTGGTTATGCCGGCCTAACCTTCTGATCTGAAAGTAATAACTCAAAAGATACTTGAAAATTAAAATAAACTTACTATAATTATTATAAATTTAATAAATTATGAAGACTCTACTTCGTTTGCCACTCGAGCTTTTTTCAGTCTTGTTGGCTCTTTCATTGTTGTCCGCCTGCCAGGATTCAGGCAAGGAAAACCTCTCTGAATCGAGCGAGCCGAAACCGCGCGAGTTAGTCCTCCTGACATGGTCGGACGACTATGTTTCTCCAGATGTTCTAACAAGTTTCAAGAGGGAAACCGGGATCGATGTCCAAATGCACTACTTCGAAAGCATTGAGGAGATGAAAGGAAAGCTGGCTTCCGCCCCCTCTCGTTACGATGTGGTTGTGGTAGACGACGTCACTCTAACCGAGCTCGTCGAAACCAAGATGTTCCTTCCCCTCGACCACGGGAAACTGCCCAATTTCAAGAATCTGGATTCCCGCTATGTCGACCAGCGTTTCGATCCGGACAATCGCTACTCGGTTCCGTATGTTTGGGGAACGAGTTTGATCGCCTACCGAAACGACAAGGTAGAAATTCAGGATCGATCCTGGAATCTCCTTTGGGATGAGAAGCTGAAAGGAAAAGTTGTTATGCTTGAGTCCGAGGCCGATCTTTATTCGGTCGCCCTCCTCTCAATGGGATACTCGGGGAATAGCGAAAACGAAAAGGAACTGGATAGCTGCACTGAAAAACTGATTGTGCAGGCCAGAGATATGGAAGCAGTCTACAGCGACCTTTTCACTGCCATGGATCTTCTCGTCAGTGGAGAAGCCTGGGCTAGCCTGATGTATAGCGGTGATGCTGCGTTGCTTTCCGAAGAGGATCCGAATATATCGTTCTTCATGCCAAAAGAGGGTGCCCCGCTCTGGATGGACAATTTTGCGGTTTCCCGCGATGCAAAGAACGTCGATGAAGCTCATGCCTTCCTAAACCACCTTTTGCGTTCTGATACGGCTGCGGAAAACGCGAACTTCCTCTGGAGTGGATCTCCCAACGCTGCCGCCGTCGAACATCTTGATCCCGAACTGGTGGCTGATTCGAATATCAATCCGCCCATCGAAATCCTTCAGAAGTGTGATTTCTATGCCAGTCCGAGCGCTGACCGGAATGCGATCATGAATCAGGGGATCAAGCGCATTCTTGATATAGCCCGTGTTTCAGAGCCCAAGGTGGATCCACCGAAGACGGAGCTCGCAAACATAGAGGGCGAAGAAGACACTGAAGAGTGAGCCTACTGCTTTCTACGGCGCTGAATTTTTTCCCAAACATAGACGATCCAGTGGCAATGACAGTAAGACCGATCGAAGTTGGGCATGAGACGATAGGATTACGGACGGGCCATCGTTATCGCGAAAAATCGAGGCCATTCTTCTGGCCTCTCGCGGGCGACTACCCCATCTACGACAGGTATCTCTATACGGTCATGACCGCCGACGATGAGCGGGCGATTGCCTACCATGCCGCGATCGAGAACATCGCGGCCGGAAAGACGGTGGTGGAGATCGGCACGGGCGATCAGGCGCACTGGGCTCGCGCTTGCGCGAAAGCAGGTGCAAAAAAAGTCTATGCCATCGAAGAAAATCTTGAGGCCCTCAAGAAAGCATCCGCTTTAATCGAAGAAGAGGGTCTCACGAACAAAATCTCTCTTCTGCACGGCACCTCAACTCGCTTGGAACTTCCTGAGAGGGTGAACCTTTCGGTTTCCGAGATTATCGGAGAGATTGGCAGCTCGGAGGGAGTTATCGCTATCCTGAACGATGTTCGTCAGCGTTTTCTGAAACCGGAGGCTAAATGTGTTCCCCAGAAGTGCGACACCTACTGCGTTCCTTTCGAACTTCCGGACGGGATGGAGAATGAACCCATCGTGGAGAAACTGGGAGCTTCCTATGTTCGAAAAATTTTCGACCTTGCAGACTCTCCATTCGATCTACGCCTGACTCTGGACAACTGCTTCGAAGAGATCCCGAGGCAAATGCTTGCGCCACCGAAGATCGTTGAATCAATGGATTTTACAAAAATCTGTGAGGAGTCCGAGATTCAGACGATGTCGTTCGATGTCGAGAAAGAGGGAAGGTTCAATGGACTGCTTTTGTGGATCGAGCTTTATGCAGGTGAGCGCGTCACGCCTTTGTCTTCCTTGACTCGAGGCAGTAACTGGCGGCCAGTTTTCTGCCCCCTTTTCGACCCGGGACTTCCATTGATCGCAGGGAGCAGGATCGAGGTTCGTTGGTCGCGCTTAACTTCTTCCGACGGTATGCATCCAGACTATCACATCGAGTGCACGGTCAAATCATTGCAGAACTCATGGGAGTCGAAGCTTCGTTGGCCGCACCTCGGTGGGCCTGAATCGTTCCGCCAGAACGGCCTATACTCCCGGCTATTTCCCCGAGTCGATGCGGTCTGTGACGAGATCAGTCTTCCCCGATGACCAGGGTTTGAGCAGGTAAGATTGATTTTTAATGAAAATAATGTAAATTATCATATTTATAAAAATTAACTACCCGTTTTGCTCTCATATTCGTGAACACCATCCGAAATCGCATCCTTCTGGTGTTGATACCCACCGGTATCATTCCCCTCATTGTGCTCTTTTTGCTTAGTGAGTCGATGATCGGTCTGGCCATCCGGAACAGCGAGCAGGAAAAGATCACCAAGATCAATCAGCAGTTGGCAGAACACATCATGGTTCTGATGAAAAGCGCTGCTTTCGACCTGCGGGTTTTGCAGAACAATCCATTTATCGTCGATCCTGCCTTCACAGATGAAGAGCGAAAACGTGAACTTCAAAGACTGGTAAGCGTTTCGAATGTCTTCACAGACATTAGCCTCTACGATGACACCGGATTCCTTATGCTCTCAACGAGCGAGAACCACCCTGAAACGAGGGACTACACCGACAACTTCCGCGAGGCGATGGAATTGCGCAAAATCTCAGTGTCGCGGCCTCATCGCTACGTGGGAAAAGAGGGGCTCTTTCTCTCCGCTTACTTGCCGGTTTATTCCGAGGACAAATCCATCCCCAGGGTAATTCGAGCGAGGATGAGTTTTAACCCTGTATCCGATTTGGTTCTTCGAGTCCGCACAGGCGAAATCGGTAGAACTGTCCTCTTGGACGAGGCTGGCAATCTGCTAACTTCCCGTGACGAAAGTCAACTCCTCGACAAATTCGATTCCAACTGGAAGATCGAAGATTGGCGCAACAGTCCTGAAGGCGTCTTCCGCGCTGCGGACAGCGCGGAGTTTCTCTATTCAGCCAAGGTGCTACCTCCCGAGCAGACTCTAGTCAGTTCCTCCTGGGTGTTGGTTGCACTACAATCGATGGACGAAGTGGAAGGTGTCCTCAGCAGCGCCCGACGGCTTCTTGGTATTGCAACACTGGCCACCCTGCTCGTCGCGATCACTTTCGGGGTCATTGTGGCGGACCGCTTCTCTGATCCAATTGTGGCATTGAGTTCGGCGGCCAAGAAGGTTGCTTCCGGAGATCTTTCGGTTAGCACTCCGTCAAACGGGTCAGTTGAGATCAAAAACTTGTCGACCTCCTTCAATCAAATGGTCTCTGACCTTCAGATCTACCAGCAGAGACTCGAGAATCTCGTCGAGACGCGGACACACAGCCTTCATCAATCGCAGAAAGAACACGAAAAAACGAGTGCTCACCTGCAGGCTGCTCTCGAAGGTTCCAACAACGGTTTTCTCGTTGAAGACTTCAACGGACAAATTGTCGCGGTGAACCAACTCTTCCTCGACCTCTTCCGTTTCGAACGCGAACAGATTGCGGGGCGCAGTATTGATGAGGTCATCGACGAAATGTTAAAGAAAGCCGTTTCGCAGGATGACTCCGAGGAGATTCGCAATGCAATCAGGAACCCGGAAGGAGAGGTGCACAGGGAGATTGTCTTCGAAACTCATGAGCGTTGCTACCTGGACATACACTCCGCGCCGATTCGGGATAAGTCGGGCGACATCATTGGGCGTGTTTGGACCTTGAGGGATATCACCGAAAACCGACACCTGGAGGAAAGCCTGCGCCAATCTCAGAAGATGGAAGCGATCGGCCAGCTCGCCGGAGGAGTCGCCCACGATTTCAACAATCTGCTCACCGGCATCATCGGCAATCTTTCTCTGATCGAAATCGACGGCAAGCCGGAGGAGGCCAATCGAAATCGCGAACTGTTGAGCCGTGCCATCGGGGCGAGTGATCGTGCCGTAGAGCTGGTGAAGAGTCTTCTCGGATTCTCTCGACGCAGCCATATGGATCTTCGACCCTGCAACAGCAATGCTGTCTTGCGGGAAGTCGAAGGCCTTCTCGTTGCGACGATTGATCCGTCGATCCGAGTCGAGCTGGAGCTGGAAGACTCGCCCTGGGGCTTGATGGCAGACTCGAACCTTCTCAGTCAGGTCATCATGAACATGGCGGTCAATGCCAAAGACGCGATCGGAAACAGTCGGGACGGCGTCATAAAATTGCTAAGTTCAAACCGGACACTAACGGAGAAGGAGGCGAAACAGTTTCCTGAGCTCAGCACGGGTGATTTCATTTGCCTGACCGTATCTGACAATGGCGATGGTATTCCCAAAGAACTTCAGGATCGAATTTTCGAACCCTTCTTCACGACGAAGGAGCAGGGAAGAGGCACGGGGCTCGGTCTCGCCACTTCGTTTGGAATCGTCAAGCAACTCGGCGGAAGTATCCATCTGGAATCGCAGATCGGCGAAGGAACCCGGTTCCATGTTTTTCTCCCGCGCAATATCGCTGCGGAATCGCCGCCTTCCGAAAAACCCGCGGCTCCAAAGTCACTTGAATCGACAAATCGGGACTACACTGTCCTTGTGGTTGACGACGAAGACCTCGTTCGCCGCGTTGGTGTGTCCCTGCTGAAAAAGCAGGGCTTCAAGACGCTAACCGCTGCTGATGGTCATGAAGCACTCGCGATGGTCGAGAAACACGAGAAACAAATCGATCTTATAATTCTTGATCTCACGATGCCTGGTCTCTCCGGCACGGAAACCTTTTTGGAGCTTAGATCTCGCTTCGACTATCTACCCGTGGTGATCTGCAGTGGTTACCTTGTCGATATCAAAGAGATGGAGACAGAGGATGGCAGTTGTCCTGACGCCTTCGTTCAGAAACCCTACCAGATCGAGACTATGACAAACACGATCGGAAAGATCATGAAGAATCAAGAAAGCGAGGCTGCTTGAAGTGGTCAAAGCCTGAAGTAGAAACAATCAATACCACTAAAGTCGTGAGCACTTTTGCCGAATTGTCCCAGATCGGCTCGAGCCACAAATCCAAGTCTCTTGCTTCTCTTTTTCAAGCGACTCACCTTGGAAGAGAAAAGCACAAAAATCTATGGTCTCTAGATCGGCCACGGGAACCCTGGCCCTACTCCAACCTGATCCCGTAATGATGATACCGTGTCCTCTGAAACGTCACATCCCCTACAACCATAGCTAAACCATGAAACCGACCCTGTAACGGAGGGCATTGAGAGGCATAGGTGATGAAGCATTTCGAAGCACGCGCTTTGTGCCGTCAATTGCTATGCCGGGGTTTGGCTAGGGAATGATTCTTGCCATGGTAATGTCAGGGGCTTCTTCGGATTGCTCAAACTCATGTGGCTTTGCCTCCCATTCCGCCATCGCACCTTATCGTTATTTCCGTTTTTCCCTGCTTACTGATGTCAGATGAGGAATCCATCCGTTGTCGTAGATTCAAGCGCATTTTGATTTCGTTGAAGTTCATCGAATCAGCTTGTCGGAAGTAGCGTTGGGATGGTAGCCTCTCGCGTCCCGAAAAACGGACGGGGATGCCCTTTAACTGCTACCCGGAGTTTTTCTACCTGCCTCAATGGAAGATCGAATCAATCAGCTGAACGCCAATCCGGGCGACTGGCCCCTCCGCTGTTCGGTCATTCTCGAATACTACGATGCCGGAAGATATGAGGAAGCAGCGGCCCTGATTGGAACCGCGCCCCAGATTCCGAACAACGAGAAGAATATCCTCTTTGCGGCCACCATTCTGGGACGCCATAATATCTCAGAAGGTCTCGGTTTCCTGCAGCGCTATACGATTTCGAATCCGACCACGCCGGGCATTGCACAGCAAAAGGAGGCTTTCCAGGCCGCGTTGCGCCAACAGGCGATTGCTCCGGTTCCAGCGGAACACGTCCCGGTTCCGCCGGCTTACGAGGATCTTTCAAGTTTCGATGCAAATTCAAAACTAACCGAAGAACAAAAACGCAAACCATTCGTTCCTGCTGTTGAAATAGCTGAACGTATTCCTGATAAGCCCGACAAGATCCGGGCCCTCATTATCGCAGGGGTAGCACATCTTGTTCTGATTATTCTTTTATGTTTCTTCGGGCTGACGACCCCGCGCCCCACTCCACCTCAGATAACGGCAACGGCACCTTCGGAAACTGAGGAGAGTCTCGATCAACGACTGCTGGACCGGAAAAAAATGAAGACGGCGGCCGCTCCGCCGGAAGTTCAGCTCACGGTTTCTGTGGATGCCTTCTCCGAAATCTCTGTCCCGGCAACGATGACCGCTGAAGCTTCGCTTTCAGCGATCGCTCTCTCTGCCAATCCCAACAGTTTTGCGATGTCGATGGGCGGATTTGGAAGTGTATCGAACGTCAACTCAATCCCGTCCGGAATGCAGTCGCGATGTTCTTTCACTGAACGTATGGAGAGACTGCGTGAAGCGGGCGGCGATGAAAGCGCTGAAGTGGCCGTGAAGAAAGGGCTCGAATTCCTCGCCTCGCAGCAAAACCCAGACGGATCTTTTGGAAACGAATACTACGTCGGAATGACGGGGCTGGCATTGCTTGCCTATCTCGGGCACTGCGAAACGCCTGAATCCGTTCGCTACGGTGACCTTGTCATCGGAGCCACTATGTATTTAATGGAACGGGCCATGAAGAACAATGGCCTCCTCACCAATGGAAAAGAGGGACCTCATGAGGCTTACGAGCATGCCATCGGGACTTATGCGCTTTGCGAATTTTACTCGATGACGAAAGAAAGCGGACGGGAGATCCCCCGGCTCGATTCGGTGATCAACAAGGCCGTCGGGATTATCGTGAACGAACAAACCAAGCTCGGAGGCTGGCCCTACCTCGGCGAGGAAAAAGATGATATGTCCGTGTCAGGATGGAAAATTCAGGCGCTCAAGGCAGCTCACACAACCGGGATGACGATGATTGGTGTCGAGAGAGCATTGGATCTCGCGACCAAAGAATATCTTCCGAAGATTCAGGACAAAGATGGTGCCTTCAAATACCATATTGATCACATCCTGGGACGCGTCAGCCTGACCGGAGCTGCGCTTCTTGGACTTCAAAGCTGGAAAGGAAAAGACTCACAGGCCTTCGACAAGGGTTTCAGATATCTCAAGCGGAGAACGATTCTTCCGAGCCCCGGCGACTATTACTACGCCCCCTACTACAACACACAGGTCTTCTTTATTCACGGCGGCGAAGCGTGGGAAGAATACAACGAAAAATTCCAGCCCAAGTTATTGGCCGCCCAAAACGAAGATGGGTCATGGTTGAGGAACGGTAGCGGAGCCTATGCGCCGGAAGACTCACAAATCACGAATACGGCCTGGGCGATTCTCATGCTCGAAGTCTACTACCGCTATCTTCCCTCGACCGACAAGGTACGAGGCGCCGTGCAGCGTTAAGGGCGAATTTATTTTTCGAGGCTCTTTGCCGATGGATAAGGAAGCGCGAGGCCTGAATTTTCAATCGCGAACGGCTTATCCGTCAGGGCTTTGCCCCAATAATAGAGGTGGAATGCCGGAGACTGTTTCGGATACGCGTAAATCAAGAGCCAACGATTCGCTTTTGGCGGTGCGTCAGGCCACTGGTCTTCCGGCATCATTTTCCCATCCAGCGTGAGTGGCGTCGCATGGGGATCACTGCCATAACTCATGAGGTTCGCTCCATCGACAATCTCGATATCATCAATGTCAAAATGCCCGGTATGACCAGTCACGGTGAGATCGACAGCGACGAGGCGGGCTTCGATCGCTGCATTCGGATCAGGGCTGAGGAAAGAGTAACCCTCGTAGTTCCAGGCACCGTTCACGTTAACACCTCCACTTCCAAGCCCCTCTGCCTGCTGTTTCGCACGCGCTTTCATGAGCTGGTCAACGGCCACTTTCTGCTCCTCTGCGGTGAGAGGCCTCGTTCCACTTTGTGGCAAAGGAACATTGCTGGAAACCGAGCTCTCAGGAACAACATTCAACCCATTCGATTCGTCAGCCTTTTCACAAGCGGTCGCAAGGAAGAGAAGGCCAAAGACCGGGAGAAAGGAAATCAATCGGGAGTGAAGAATCATGATTAAGAACAAACGACACAGAGCATTCCCGGAAACAATTCGAAAGCTTCTCTTTCAAACCCTTTCCGACATGCGTAAACTATGACATGGAACACGAAGTGATCGAAAAGAATTTTCAGATCGCCCGGCTCGCGGAGATTGAGCCCACTCCCTGCCCCTGCGGGCAGGCACGACGCGCCTTCATGAACGACGATAATGAAGTCGCTTCAATGCATCTCGTTGAAATCAAGCAGGATAGCGAAAAGCACTATCACGCGAAAATGACAGAAATGTATTACATACTTGAAGGAGAAGGACACATCGAACTTGATGATCAAGTTCACCCTCTCACTCCGGGGACTGCTGTCCTCATCAAGCCCGGCTGCCGTCATCGGGCCGTCGGGAATGGACTGAAAATCCTCAACATACCGGTTCCAAAATTTAATCCTGAAGACGAGTTCCACGCCTGACCCCCCAGGCATTGTTTCAACCCTGTTTAGATCATGGCATTCAGCCCTATTGAAGAAGTAATCGCCGATATTCGCGCCGGAAAATTGGTCATCGTCGTCGATGATAAGGACCGGGAGAATGAGGGTGACCTCATCTGTGCCGCGGAGAAAATTACGCCTGAGATGGTCAATTTCATGGCCACCCATGGCCGGGGCCTAATCTGTGCTCCTATCCTGCCGGCGGCAGCAGAGCGCCTTGGCCTGCCCCTCATGGTGCGACGCAACACCGAGTCGCACGGAACTAACTTCACGGTCGCCGTTGATGCCACAGAGGGAGTCACCACCGGAATCAGCGCCGCCGACAGGGCGAAGACGATCTCAATCCTCGCCAACCCTCTTTCAGAACCTCAAGATCTCGTTCGCCCGGGACACATCCTTCCTCTTCAGGCAGTGCCCGGAGGGGTTCTCCGACGCGCAGGACACACCGAGGCAGCCGTCGACCTCGCTCGACTTGCCGGGCTCGAAGAGGCTGGAGTCATTTGTGAAATTCTGAACGAAGACGGGACGATGGCGCGACTTCCCGAGCTTTTGGAGTTTGCCGAAAAACACGCTCTTAAAATTGGGACTATCGAATCACTGATCGAGTATCGCCGCCGTGAAGAGAAACTGATCGAGCGAGTCGAGCAAATCGAAATGCCCACTGACTTCGGCACTTTCGATCTCATTTTCTACAGCAGTCGCCTCAATCCCGCCGAGGAACATCTCGCTCTCGTCAAAGGAACAATCGACCCATCGGAACCAGTTCTGGTCCGCGTTCACAGTGAATGCCTCACCGGCGATGTTTTCGGGTCACGACGCTGCGACTGCGGAAGCCAACTTCACAGTGCCCTCGAGCAAATTGAAGAAGCCGGTTCCGGTGTTCTTGTTTACATGCGTCAAGAGGGTCGAGGGATTGGGCTGGCCAACAAGATTCGATCCTACAAACTCCAGGAAGAAGGGCTCGACACGGTGGAAGCCAATGAGAAGCTGGGGTTTGGTTCCGATCTCAGGGACTATGGAATGGGCGCCCAGATTCTCCATGACATTGGAGTTCGAAAAATTCGTCTCATGACGAACAACCCCCGAAAAGTCGTCGGTCTCGACGGTCATTCTCTCGAAATCGTAGAGAAGGTTCCTATTCGTATCGAATCCAATCCTCATAACGAACGCTATCTCTCAACGAAACGAGATAAGCTCGGCCACTTGCTCTAATTTCTCATGGCTAAGTCAGCTCCTGATTCCCCTTCCCCGTCCTCGCGGTCCGGTCGTGTTGTCATCGTCGCAAGTCGATACAACAGCGAATACACTGACGCGCTTGTCGAAGCCTCTTCCGCGACCATCGCGAAGCTTGCTCCCGAGCTCGATGTCGACATCATTCGGGTTCCGGGCGCATTCGAAATTCCTGTCGTTGTCGAGGCGGCGGCTTGTCAGGAAGAACCACCAGCGGCTATCCTCGCTCTTGGCGTGATCATTCGCGGTTCGACTGCTCATGCCGATCTTATCGCTCAGACAATCACAAAAACACTCCAGGAGACGAGCGTTTCCCACCTCATTCCTGTGATTCACGAAGTTCTTCTCGTGGACACCGCAGAACAAGCTGAAGCGAGATCATTGGGAGATGAACTGAATCGTGGACGTGAGGCCGCTGAATCAGCCATTTCTATGATTGACGTTATGGATACGATGTTGGGAGCATCGCCGCCAGAGTCGTGAACGGGCAGAGAGCGTAATTTTGCTAACAACATGCTACGCCGCTCGGGGGAAGCTGCAGCGCTAACTACTCCCCGTCAGCGGTCGATTCTTCGCTGGATGTTTCCTCCTCCGCCGGACCGAAAAACCCCTGAATCAGCCCTCTAACTTCAGTACCAAGTTCTTCACCGATGGCATCTTCGAGCGGCGCACCGAATATTTCCTCGGCAGCGCCTTCTTCGCCACTGATCATTCCTTTCAGCTGTCCCAGAGTCTCGGGAGAAGTTCCCAGCACTTCGCTGAGTTTCCCCGAAGCAAATTCCGCCGGGAACCCCGAGAGTGAAAGCGAAGGATCGGTAAGGTCACCTTCACCTGAGACTTCGATTACTTTATCAGCAAGTCCCGTCGCGAGAGCAAGAGTGGGCTCGAGCGAAGCTTTCGTGGTGAACGAAACATACTGTTTTTCAAACATGAGACTCCCGTTCGTCACCATTTGGGCTCCCGCCTGCGCGACCGTGAGATCATTGGTAAGCAGCGTTCCTGATTCGATGATATAGGCCCCATTCAGAGATCCTTCCCCCTGGATTCCAAAGGCTGGAATAACCGATCCAAGGAACTTTTGCACCGGGCCGATCACGGGGAATTCCGGCAGCTTTGCATCATCAATCCTAAGCTTGCCACCCCCACGGATCTTAGACACTTCACTGTATCCAATACCCCTGAAATCGAAGAAAATGTTCCCCGTCGTTCCGAGGTCGCCTTTACCAAAGTAATCAGCAACGTTTGCGAGTGGTAAACTGGAAACTTCGATCAAACCGCTAAACGGCGTCGACTCTGCAGTGAGGCGCACTGATCCGTTGATTGCGACATTCCCCTCCAGAACTTTAAGGGCGAAGTCATCCGTTTCCAGACTTCCCTGCGAGAACTTGAAAGCGCCTCGAAGATCCCGGACCGGAAGAGAGCGATCACCTCCGGAGTAGACCAAGCCAAGTCGATGATCATAAGTCAAATCAAGCTGAGCAAGGTTCGGATCCGTAACAGGAATGGTGCCACTGAGCTGCACCGTCGGAGGATCAACAAAACTCAAATCGGCAAGGGTTTCTTTCACTTCCGCATCGAGATCCGAGGCCAAAGCCAGCAAATCGACGGTTGATTGCATTCGCTCGACCGTCAGAATATTCGACTCAATGTTCAATGCCATGGTCCCACTGATAAGACCTTCTCCGTAGCCCACCTGAAAAGTGCTGAAATTCAGCATCTTCGAAGTGGGATCGAATTGACTTGAGAGAGACGCAGACGCAATCGGCACGCCCTGCCAGAGAAAACTTTGCCCACTCAAAGAGGCCGACAATTCCGCAGTCTCAGGTGCATCAGCATCGAGTGAAAAGTCGACTCGAAGGACGGGGGCTGCCCCGCTACTCTCAATTTTTAACCAGGGCAGTACTTTCGTAAAGGGTTCGAGATCAAGTGAGAGCGTAGCAGCATCTTCATTCTCCTCTTCTTCCGGCTTACCGGCATCGCCCGGAACTGCCTCTGAGAGACTGATGTCTCCAAGGAGCATCACATCGAGGCCCTCGATCCGGGCACCAAGGCTCTCAATCTCGATCCTTTCCTTGCTGACAAAAACCTCACCTTCAAGTTCGGAAATGCTTCCAACTTCCTGAGTATCCTGAAAAAAGGTCAGGGTAGATTCGGCAAATGAAATCTCAGCGGACGCTGGATTGCTGCGGTTTTGAATCAAGCCAAGAATGTCAACATTCACTCCGACATCAGAGGCGTTAAGAACAGGACGCTCCTGTTTCACCGTTTCAAAAAGCGTGATGTCTTCGATGACGAGACCGCGAGGATATTGATACTTCCACCCGCCGTAATCGAAGTGAATGCCCTGCTCCTCAAGGGCAGGCCGAACCCGCTGCAAGACTTCGTATTCAAGATTGCCTAACTTCGACCATACCCAGAGAGCTCCAATCGCAAGCGCTACCAAAACCGCCAGCGAGGCAAAGAAAAAGAGATTCACAAAAACGGTCCAACAGCCCGCCTTCCCCTTTACAGGAACTTCGACCACCGTGGGCTCGTCTGCCTCGTCTGCCTCGTCTGCCTCGTCTGCCTCGTCTGCCTCGTCTGCCTCGTCTGCTTCGTCTGCTTCGTCTGCCTCGTCTGCCTCGTCTGCCTCGTCTGCATCGTCTGCATCGTCTGCATCGTCTGCATCGTCTGCCTCGTCTGCATCGTCTGCATCGTCTGCATCGTCTGCATCGTCTGCATCGTCTGCATCGTCTGCTTCGTCTGCTTCGTCTGCTTCGTCTGCTTCTTCTGCTTCTTCTGCTTCTTCTGCTTCTTCTGCTTCTTCTGCTTCTT
>JARGOD010000075.1 GCA_029210205.1 Verrucomicrobiales bacterium
ACCGCCGTGAACGGCGGTGTATTTTGGCGACCCGTACGGGACTCGAACCCGTGTTTTGGCTAGGCCACATCCTCGGATATGCTCGGATTGATTTTCAACGAGTTAGACATTGCCGGATAAGCTGAAATATGCTCGTATGTTGTCACCCTCGTTGTCACCCATGGCGTCGCTTCGTAAGAAACCAAACAGCAAATTCTGGTATGCTTGTTTCCAACTGCCGGACGGCACCCGCGTTCAGCGAAGCACGAAGGAGACGAGCAGAACGGAGGCGCAGAAGACGGCGAATGACTATGAGCGAGCTGCCCGGGAGCGGATCACGGAGACGCAGGCCCGAAAAGTGATTCAGGATGTTTACGAGCGAGTGACCGGACGAGACCTGCCTTCGCAATCTGTCGCAGAGTTTCTCGACTCCTGGATTGAGCGTAAAAGCGTCGAGTTATCGCCTTCTTCTCTGGTGGCATACAAGGCGGTCGTTGTGAATTTCAAGGAATATTTGGGCCCGCGAATGGATGAGGAGCTGCTCTATGTCAGCACCTCAGACGTGGCCGGCTTCCGTGACTCGATCGCCAAGAAGGTCACGGCGAACACGGCGAACAAGAAACTGAAGATCCTGAGGTCCGCTTTCAAGGCGGCTTGGCAAGATGAACTGATTTCCGAGAATCCCGCCGATCGCGTGGCAACGATCAAAACCAAGAGAAACGAGTTCGAGCGGCGGCCGTTCACGGTTGAGGAACTGAAGCGGCTGTTCGAGGCGGCCCACGGGGAATGGCGGGGTATGATTGTTTTTGGCCTTTATACGGGCCAACGTTTGGGAGATATCGCCACCCTAACCTGGCAGAGCCTCGATCTTGAGCGGGGGGAGTTACGCTTTTCCACCCAGAAGGTCGGGCGCCGGCAGATCATTCCACTCGCGCAGCCGGTCATCGACTACCTCGGCGAGATCAAGGCGGGCGACGATCCGAAGGCTTACATTTTCCCGGACTGTGCTTCGGTTATCGAGACCAAAGGGCGTGCTTCCATGCTGTCGGCGCAATTCTTCGAGATCATGGTGGCAGCCGGGTTAGCAAAGGCCCGAAAGAACAAGCAGGGTAACAAACAGGGGCGGAGTGCGAAAAGAGAGAACAACGAGCTCTCATTTCACTCGCTTCGCCACTCCGCCACCTCAATTCTGAAAAATGCCGGCGTAAGTCCGGCTGTGGTGCAGGAGATCATCGGTCATGATTCCAAGGCTGTGAGCCAGAACTACACTCATATCGAGTTCGAGGCGATGCGCCGGGCCACAGATCAGATGCCGGATCTCTTATCGAATAGAACTTTAGGAGAGCCGCAGGCGGACAAGAACGAGGAATAGGTGGATCTGATTTTCTATGTGGCTCTAAGTGCCTCGATTAGTTCCGTCAGTGTTTTGATAAGGGCTGCTCTATCCTTTGGGGAAATCGCCTCCAGGCTCGACTGGAATCCTTTCCGATTGAATTTGGAATGAAGACCGATGAGTTCCTTAATCGTTTTGTTAGAAGCAGCTGGCCTCTTAGTTTCTGAGATCTGATTCTTCTTCCCGTTGGCTTTGCTGGCCGGCTCCCGCTTCTTACTCGAGAGTAAAGAATAGATCTCCCGTAGGGGCAAATCGGGAAGCTCGCCGGGGCAGTCGTTGTATTCGTTCGCCAATTTCATATAGCGGTTGACCGTGCGCTGAGATATTGAGGGGCAGTTTTCCTTGATCGTGTCGGACCAATCGCCGTGCGCAGTCTGTGCCTTGAGTTCTATGAGCGCCAGACCGGCCTCGAAAGCATTCCTGACTGCTTTGTGGGCGGACTCTTTTGCTTCTTTTGCCCATTGTTCGGCTTTTCTGTGCGAGTCATTGATTCTCTCAATTAATGAAGCCTTTGGATCTTCGGCTGCAGAATTGCGTCGGGACATCTTCAGGTTTTGAGAAAACGCTTTGAGTTCGCCGTCCGACATAGGTGGTCGTGCCATCATCGCGTTGGTCGGAAACTCTGCCTCCTCTCTCTTCATCGCTGTCCGTTGGGCTTATACTGTGTCTTACTTCACGTCTTTCCGGGTCTGACGACGTATGATCGATCCGATGTTTTCTTTCGTGACATTGAACCGCTCTGCGATTTTCTGATAGGTCAGGTTTTCTTCTGCCCTGAGTCGGCGAATTTCGCGAACGTCGTCGTCGGAGAGTTTGCAAGAGTGGTGCGCCTCGCCACGCTGATGAAGCTGTTTCAATGGGATTTCGTCAAGGCGCAGAGCTTTTGAAGGATCGTCCGGGACAGACTCTCGCTGTTCGCGCGCAACAATCCGGTCGATCGACTGATGTGATACTGGGAAGAGTCGTTCTAAAGCTGAGGCGAGGCCCTTTTTCTGGAGGTCGGGAAAGGCATCCCACGTAGCTCTGATCGATTGCACTTCAGCATCGCTAAGAATGGCCATACCATGTCCGCGCTCTTTGATTACGGGAATTTCGGGCGCGACATTTTTGAAGGTCTTTCGACCGAGAATGTTCTCCAATGTAGCCTTGCTTATCTTAAATTGCTTGCGGAGATGACGCTTGATTCTCCGGCGGTCGCAGTTCCTTGCTATGAAGTAACGCCACCGAATTTCGGCAACCTGTGACTGTGAGAGTTGCTTGTAGCGGAATTCCGGGAAAGGAACGGTCAAGTGATCTAGAGACAATGTGGGAATCTCGAAGCCACGCCCCGATGGCTCCACTGTTACGAAGTCGTTTTCTACTGCGATCGCTTCAACCTGATCGGGTGTAGTGTCGAAGTACGCTGAGATTGAAATGAAGTCGATGCGATCGGGGGATCTCTTTGAAGCCAGCGCTTGTTTGATGTCCGCTGCAACTTCGTCATCCACCTTCGGTCCGTGTGTTCGGAATCCCCTGGGAAGTCTCTCCGGAAAACGAAGGGCTCCATTCCGGCTCCCAAACGCCGAATTGCGTTTTCGTTTCTGCGTGTCGTTGAAATTGTCGAGTGCGGTCCCAGATTCGAGGTGGGCCGGGTTGACGCAACGTGGTCGATCGCACTTGTGTCGGACCACTAGGTTTGGCCGAATCAGCTCATTGATCGATGCTTCGTAAGCCACTCGATGAGCCAAGTACCGTTTCCCGTTGAACGTGATTTCTGGATATCGGTCTTCGCAGCCCGCAAATAGCCAACAGGGCGAATTCTGAATCGATTTGTAGCCCTTCCCCTTTGGCGGAGGAACTTCTTTGGCGCGATTACTGATGGTCATTACCAACTCCATTGGGTGAATGTTTTTTTGTTTTTGCATACAGTATGTAAAAACAAAAAACGAATTGCGTCAACGTGTTTTTTACACATTGTATGTAATGCCTTCCCTTCCGAGTAAAATTTTGCCCATCCGGGTGATCAGAAAAGCCATTGGATTGAACCAAGGTGAAATGGCAGAACTGATCGGCGTTTCACGTCCAGCCATTGAAAAGCTTGAGAATGACAAGCTCCAAATGTCTCAGCGAATAGCAGAGCAGTATCATCGCCAGACCGGTTGTGATTTGGTTGACGGTCGTCCGCAGGCAACGATTGATGGTGATCCCTTCACGAAAGAGGCTTTTCTTGAGCATCAAGAATCAGTGCATCTGAAGGCCGATGAGCAAAAGAATGATCGAATCGAAGCGCTCTGCTTTTCCCTCGGACTTCTCTTGAAAGCTTCTCATGAAAGAAAGATGCTACTTCGACTTTCCGAGGACGTCGACGCGATCCTCTCCGACCTCTTCCGAAAAAACGGACTTGGTGATGCTCTGAAGAGAGTCTTGGAGAATGAAACCGAGTTTTCCGGCGACGAAGCCGCTGAATGGGCGGCAGCCGTTTCGGCCCGGCCGTTGATCAAAGGGCTTGAGCTAAAGGGCAGACCTGAAATTCGTCACGCGTGACGAATTTGCGCGTAGCAATTGTAAATCCGAGTTTTTCCTGGGCACAGAAGCGGATGATGTCCTTCTCCTTCTTCACGTACATCGTGGGCTCCTGAAGCTGGTAGGCTTTACCCATGTACGACTTCTCAGCGAACTGATAGACGACATAGTCAGGAACGATTGCACGTTTGATGGTGTAGAGGTGAGGAACACCCATTGGCGCATTCTTAGGAAGACCTTTGAGGCCCTCCGTCATGAGCGTCTGGGAAAGCTCTCCACCGACCTCATCGTGATCCCATCCCAAGAACTCGACTGCTGTGTGGCGGTTGAGGAGGAACATCCCGTTGTTCAAGTCCAGATCCTGCAGGTGGTGCAGAATGTTCTTGTACGAAGGGCGGACGATTCGGCCCACGATCTCGTGGTTCTGTGGGACATTGGCCAGACCGTTACCGGTGCTTGGCCCGACGACCCGGTCGACAGTCGCAATAAAGCGAGCATCTTCCTCAGTCTCCATGTCCTTGAGGGCGTTGTCGGTGATCACCTGGCGCAGATCCATTTGATAGGTGCGCAACTCGTCGATGTTCTTGAGGAACTCCGGCGTGGTGATCTTGGCGAAACGAACGGCAAAGCGACGGCCACGGAACGGTTGAAGGTCCGGGGTGTCGTTGAAGGGAATGGACTTGGCCGCAGGCGACTCAGGCTCCATATCTTCAATTTTCATTGGTTCGTCGTAATCCAACTGACGATCGAACTGCGCATCAGTGATGGGCTCGGTCGGAAGGATGTTGCGGAAGAAGCCGTTTTCACGAAGCCTCCAACGAACGTAGTTTCCACCCTTAGCGGAAGCTCCCTTGACGTGACCGTCTCCAGAGCCCTCTACCAGGCGGATAAATGCTTCGTTGAATTCTGCTGCGCTCTCAGGCTCTTACTGAATCAGAACCCAAGCTCGCCAAACAACTTCGGATCGAACGTGCGAACCCATCCTCTCATCTTCGGTTTGTCGACGAACTCTTTCAAGCGAGCCGTATCACAGCAGCTCCCGAAATAGAGCAGTCGAATGATTTCCACGACGTGAGCTCCTTCCTGCGCATACATGCGGCGTCGAAGCCCGTTCAGTTCAGATTGCCGATCAGGTAGTCGCCACTTGGCGCCTTTACGGATCAACATGGAAATCAGCTCGACCTCTTTCTCTGAAGTGGTTCGCGGCTTCCAGTAGTCATCCCGGACTGAAAAGGAGTGAAGGGCTTTGTGGAGAAGGGAACCCTCTTCCTCCGTGTAGGTGTTGACGTCAGCCCCTGCAGCGATGAAATCCTCCACCAGTGACCGGGTGGGACGATACCAGATCGCAAAAAGTATTTCTGACGCCTGCTCCGGCGTCGGATTGATCTTTAGCATTTTCAGAATCTCGGGATCATCTGCCCACGCTGCGCACTGAACCGCCGTTTCCTTCCACTCATCGTCTTCGGGTTCATATTCGATATCCGAAAGATCGTGAACAGGAAGAAAGGGATCGGCTCCCGCCCAGATCATCAAGGAGATCCACTTCTTGTCCTTGCTGCGGATGAATTCACAGAGAGCAATGGCGGCTTGTTCCTCCCATTCGGGAAACCGCTTTCGGTTCTGAAGGAAGATGCCGAGGAGAGGCTTCACCCGGCGATGAACAAGCAAATAAGCCAGCCCATTGTTTCGAGTGAGGTCGAGACCGTGATCGAGAAGATACTCGATCAGTGGTCTTCGGATCACCTCATAGAGATAGTGATGGCTGAGCTCGGCAACGGGAGCCCCGGCTTCCACGAGCAGCTTGCAGATTTCCAGGTCTCCATTCTCAGCGGCTTCTTCCAGAGAGTTCAGCAATTGCTCCTTGGTGCAGTTATACTGCAGCAGGAGTTTCACCAGGCTATGAAAACCTCGTGTGGTGGCACAATAGAGAACGCACTTTCTGTGGCCTTCGGGTCGAGTGGATGAATTCCCTGATCGCAGCCACTCGTCTGCTTCGTAGAGCATGCCATGCTCACAGAGGTCTACGAGGTGATCGTAATCTGAACGTGGGCTCACACTCTTTGCATCATCCTGCTGGCCATTTTTGTCTGCCATCGCCTACGATTTTGCATATGAGCACGTCATCGGTAAAGCTCACACGAGAGCAACTGTATCAAGAAGTTTGGAAAACGCCGATTCACCGACTCTCCGTGAAATACGGGCTTTCGGATGTTGGCTTGGCAAAGGCTTGTAAGCGGATGGATATCCCAAGGCCGCCAAGAGGGTATTGGCGGCTAAAAGAGGTGGGAGCAAAGGTAAGTCAAACTTCGCTACCAAAGGCGAAGGAGAGCACTCAACTGGAGATTACTTTTGCTCCTCTGTCGGACCGGCCGAAACGGGGTTGGAAGAGGGGAGAGCAAGGTTACCGGGCTCCAACGCCGTTGCTGGATATTTCTGAGACGCTGCAGGATCCGCACCCGCTGATCGATTCCTCGAAAACCAGGCTGGAGGCGCTTTCGGAAAACAAGTCGGGGCTTCTAATCGCCAAGGTTAAGCGGTGCCTCGACCTCCAGGTGAGCAGGATTCATCTCGATCGATGTTTGAGGCTGCTCGACGCGGTTTTCAAGGAATGGGAGTTGAGGGGCAATTATGTGGCTATCGACACGTCAGGGGACAAAGGGGTGACGGTGCTGAGAGCAGGCGAAGAAGAGATTCAAGTGTCCATCGTTGAAGAGGTTAAAGAGTTCGAGCTTGAACCCACCGAAGAGGAAATACTGCACCCGAAATGGACTTGGAAAAAGCGAAGTGAGATGCGTCCCACTGGCAATCTGACCGTTTATCTCTCCGGCGACTACATTGCCAACGCACGAACGTTTCATCGGCGTTACAGAGACGGTCAGGACGCCCCAATCGAAAAGAAGGGGGCGCGCATCATCGATGCTGCCCTCCAGTATCTCGAGCAAAGAAAAGCCCATCATGAAGAAATGGAGCGTGAACGACAGATGTGGGAGGAACGTCGTCGGCAAAGGGCGATCGAGGAAAAGAAGAGAGAGAAGAAAGCACGGAAGCGCGAGAAAAAGAGAAAGCGCTTAAAGAAGGAGAAGAGGCGAGTCGAGGAACTTCTCGAAGATTCCGAGCAGTGGGCAGAAGCCCAGCGTCTCCGGAGTTTCATCGAAGCCTACCGGGCTAAGTTCTCTGAAGAGATGGACGAACCAGAGAATTCGGAATGGGTGCAGTGGGCGACTCAGGTTGCCGACGGGCTTGATCCGCTCTGCAAAGAAGATCAGGAAATTCGCCAGAAGATTGACAGAGAACTGGAAGCTCTGTAGGAGTACTAGCCGTGAACCACCGCCAGCAGTTGCTTCGCCCGGCTCGCACCCATGAAGTAGGTGTATTGGTGATCTACGACCTGAATCTCTTGGAATGGCCGCACCCCGATCAGGATGACGCCAAGAGCGTCGAGGCCCTTGGCTCGGTTAATCGAAAGATGGCGAATGCACTTTGCCGATTCGTCCTGGTTGTCTCCATACTCGCGTAGAGGCATCTCGGCCAAGGAGTCGCAGAGACCGAGGACGCTGTCTTTGAGGTGAGTCCTCGCGTGAAGGAGAAGGATCTCGTCCGCTTTGCAGTATCCGTCCTCTACCCAGTTGGCGATGATTGATTCCGCAGCGGCACGCATCGTATCCGGGGTGGGGGAGTCGATCTTTGTCGCCACGATCTCCGGACCTTCAGGGAGGTCGTCTGGCTCGCAGAACTGAGCGATGAGCCGTTCGGTTCCCGGGGCGCTGAGGGTCTGCAGGAAATCGTAGATTGGCTGCGTGTAGCGCAAGGCGTGGGGTAACTTGGCGAAGGCAGGCTGGGACAGTTGAGAGGCGACGAGCCGGGCATCGAAGCCACCTTGGCCGCGGAACGGGGGGCGCTGGGCGGTATCGTAGAACAGGGTGATCGGTGCTGCCGTCCCCTCCCTGAGGAGCGCAAAGTAGATCGACCACCATCCGCACTCCGTGTGGGGACCACTGTCGTTCAAAGCATCCGGAAAGGCTGTGTCGTGATCCTGGGCTTCATCAACGACGAGGGCATCGAAGCGGGGCAGGCGATCGGCGAATTCTTTCTCCCGGACACATTCGAGAAGGAGGCCGGGCAGGTCCTGCTCGAAGTATTGCAGTTTCTCTTCGTAGCTGGCGTCCGGTGCCGGTGCCTCATTCTCCATCCCGCAGGATTGCAGAATGTAATCGGCCAGTTCCTCCCATTGAAAAACCGTGATGGAGCCTTTTTGGAGGGGGCGGCGCTTCACGAGGTCACGGAGAAATCGCCCGAGGGCAATATTGTAGCAAAGCAAAAGCACCTCGCTTCCATCACCTGCTTCTGCGAGTCGAGCCGCTTTCTCCACTGCATTCCAAGTTTTGCCGGTGCCCGCACCGCCCTCGACGAACAGCTGACGATTGTCTTCGAGGATGTCGAGAAGCTGATATTGCCGCGTCAGTTGTTTGCGGAAGATGACTTCGTTGTGGTCGATGAAGTGTTTCAGTTCTTCCGGACTACCTCCTTTTCCGTAGGCGCGGAGAAAGACATCGCGGTGTTGCTGGATGTTCCGTGGCTGTTCGCCATTGAAGTAACGCCCGAAGATCGAGTCGATCCGCTCGAGATCGCGACCATCGACAATCAGTTCCCGGGGGATTCCCTGATAGAATTTCTGCCCTTCTGGAATGACTTCGTTAGGCAGGCAGAGAGCCTTTGCGACCGGTCGCCAGCCGGGTTGCACCGCTTCAAATTCTTTCAAGACGGCCGCATACTCCTGGTCGAGTTGATAGAGGGGGTGATCCTTATCCTTGCCGGGATCTCCTTCCCATTTTCCGGTCGGAGCGAACCCCCGGAGCCGGAAACCTTTTACTTCCAAGACAAGTAAGCCGTGCAGAGGGTCGAAGAGGAGGAAGTCGCCCTCGCGTCGCACTCCCTTGTTGTCTTCATAGTAGTATCCCCACCGAATCGTCCACCGTTTGCTGAGACGACGAAGTTTGGTGGCGACTTTGATCTCAGATTCGTCGCAGCACTCCGAAGGGCGATTGTAGAACCAGCGGGCCATGAGAATGTTTTCGGGGATGAGATGCCGAATGTCCAGTCAGCTTGTCAGGTGCTGTTGAAAATTTTGATGTGCTCACCCCGTCGGTGTCCTACCCCTTGTGCGAAGAAAGGTAGCCAGTGACATCGGGAATGACCGAAATCTCGCTGAGCGCCCGTGCTCTAGCTTGCGCGTTTCCGTAAGTCGAGCACACCGTATGGGCTTGAACTCAAACCTAGTAATCCATAACCATTCACTCACTATTTATTCATGGCAGACCGTTTCTACTTAAGTCCACTTCTTGGAGAACTGGGCAAACTTGTCCTTTTGTCTCGAATCTCGACAGATTACCGTGGATTTTTCATACGTCGGAATTGCTTGAAACCTTCCCGCATTTCGTAGCGGGACCGTCCGTCTGAACCAGACTTGTTAACATACAATGAATAATCAAACTGAGATTGAGGCACAACCTAGAAGCCGCCGTTCGGCAATTGGCGGATTTTTGATGCTAACCGGAGTGGCTGCGGGCGGCGTTGTTTTGAATCGGGCAGTAATCCAACCGAAGCGGGAAGCGCGTCAGAGGCTGGAAGCCGAGCGCAAGGTGGCGGAAGAAGCTCGCCAAGAAGCTTTGAGACAGGCTCGCAAAACTGTAGATGGGCATCTCTCGAAAAGCGACAAAACGACTGCAGGTCATATTGAGATTCGTGTAGGAGACATCGAGAGGTTTTTCAACAAGGCAAAAAGAGGAGTCCCTGCATTTTCAAAAGAGATGCTCGGTTGGGGTTCAAAATGGAAGCTGATAAAGGATAAAGCCATCTTCTGGCGAGAGGAGGAGACGCATAAAGAATTCGTGGAGGAGCAGTTCGCTGAGCACGTCTTCACCTCGAAAGAACTGGAAATGACGATCCGAAAAGCGGTCGAAGATTTTGTCGCGCGGGATGGGCAGTCCGTGAACAATCAGTTTCTCACCTTGGTAAGAGGAGACGTTCCGATTGAACTCCTGGATTCGGATTTGGATCCAGATCGGTTTCAAGAAGAGACACGAAAATCGATCGAGCAGAATTTTGAAAGTTCAGCGAGCAAAGCCTACGGAGACGTCGGTGCAGGTGCAGTGAGCTTTGTGGGGATTTCGATTGCCTCTGCCATCGCTGCACAGGTTCTCGTTCGTGTCGGCACTTCCATTGCAACCAAGATGGGCCTTTCTGCCGGAATCATCGGGGCTGGAGCAGCTGCCAGTCCATGGACACTTGGAGCCACTCTTATCGCGGCTGTTCTCATCGATCTCGTCCTCGGTTGGGCGATCAATTATTTCACCGATCCAGAGGGGGATCTCACCCAAACGATTCAGTTTGAACTGACGAAACTGGAGAGACTCATCATCGAAGGATCGCCGGAAACCGACACTGAAGATACTGTGACCGGGATTCGTCAGGAGCTGCAGGCCATCGCCGACTTGCAATCTCAGAGCCGCCGCGAAGCCATGGATTCCATCCTCGACCCCGATATTACCTGATATGAAAATCTACCACTTTCTAGTTCTGCTCTTCTTCGCTTTGGGAACCTCTACTGCGTCGGCTCAAAAAGGAGCTGCCGCGCGTGAAGCGGCCGAGTTCGTCCTCAAGAAATTCGGGAAAGAAGCCGCAGGAGAAACCGTCGAGACCATGACCCACAAAGTGGCGCAAGTCTCGACTCGCTACGGAGATGACGGAATCACCGCAATTCGGAAGGTTGGCCCACGAGCTTTTGACGTCATTGCAGATGCCGGCGATCACAGTGCCGGAGTTGTCAAGCTGATGGCCAAGCACGGGGATGAAGCGGTTTGGGTTGTCGCCAAGCCCAAGGGCATGGCCATTTTCGTGAAGTATGGAGACGAGGGTGCCGAAGCGGTGATGAAGCACAAAGGAATAGCCACGTCTTTCATCGGGCAGACGGGTGAATCCGGAGTGAAAGCATTGAATGCGGTGGGGCCTTCGCAAGGTCGCCATCTTGTTAATTTAATGGAGGATGGGGTGATAGTTCCAGGGCAGAAGAGCGCTGACCTGCTCGACGTAGTTGGGCGTTATGGCGATAAGGCTGCGGATTTCATTTGGCGAAACAAAGGTGCTCTCGTTGTGGGGACTGCGCTTACAGCTTTTCTTTCCGACCCCGAGCCGTTCATCGAGGGAGCGATGAGCTTGCCAAATATGGCTGTTGAACAGATCGCTCCGCAAGTCAATTGGACGCTTGTCATTGTTGTCGGGATTTTTCTGCTGGGAGCGTATTTGTGGGTGTCCGGTCGAATCAAACGCCGATCAGGGCCTTCTGAGCAGTCGGCTGGAACTTGACCAGTTTTGCCACCCAACGATTTAGCCTTGTTTAATGAACGAATCCCCATTGACCGAACCACTGCGAGAGGCCCTTACGAGTGTCTCGATGGGGCGTCGCTACCCCTCCGATTCGAGGGAGCAAACCTCGCTTCTCGATATTCTGAAGGAGATCGACAGGGAAGCGGCGTCCAAGCTTGCCGGTGATTTGGATCGGTGCGAAGAACTGGAGCGACTCGGTCATACGCCGATCCTCGGGGTGTGCGGAATGCAGAATTCGGGAAAGTCGACCCTGGTGGCGCACCATCTTTCCGCGGAGGGACGGAAGCGAGTTCTGGTGGGGGATTTTTCCGACGAGGGCACCCATCGATTTGTATTCTGGGCCCCCCGGTCCTGGGAGGAGGATCCGGAACGTAAGGCTGCATTGGAGAGGTTCATAGGCAAAGCGTTCGATGGCGTCCCCGAAATGCTGGCCACGGATCCGGAAAAGGCCGCCGAGCAGTACAATGCCCGCACCGCAAGAACAGAGGAGTTCGGGGTGCCGCTGCTGGCCTTCGATCCTGCACTGGACGATTTGGGGCTCGCAATCCTGGATTGTCCCGACATCCAGAGATCCCTGAAGCCTGAGGCAAGAGAGCGGACGGCTCATTTGCGCAAGGAAGCCTTGGCAAAGGCGGCACGGCTGTGCTCGTGCTTTTTCATCGTTTCCGAGGTGAAGCAACAGGAGGACGAGAAACTGAGGTCCGTTTTCGATGCCATCGAAGCGGAGCAGACCGGGCTTCCGATCTACTACATCTGCACCATGGTGGGCATGTCTCGGCCGGACTCGGTTCGCACGGATGTGGTGGACCGTCTGAAGTCGATCCGGGTTCGGGAGAAAGTGCGGCGAATCTTCGCGAGTCCTAAATTGGCCCAAGTTCCCGAGAGCGGATATCCGGAGAACGTCGAATATCACGATTTGGAGGGCGAGCTGATAAACATCGCGGATGTGTCGCGTGATCTTGATGCCTCGCAATTGCAAAGGCAGTTTCTGGACGACTTGAAGGGTAAGGTCGGCGATGATTTTGAGTTGGGGAATGCCGCTATTGAGAAGCACCAGAAGGCAAACGAAGAGACGATCGCAGCGGTCCGCGAACGCTTGCTGAGGTTTCTCGACACGGAATTCCACCGGGGAAATGGAGGCTTGAGCCCCTTCTATACGAGGGCGGTGGTGTCCGAGCTGATGCAAAGTCTTTCCCGAACGGCTCCCTGGTATCTCAGGGCGAGCATGTGGACGGCGCGCGGATTCCAGAAAACGAAGGATGGACTGGGGAATGGATGGGATTGGATCGAGAAGAATCTGATCCCCTTTCGCCAGGAGAAGCGAGAGGATTCGGGGATTTCCCGGGATCTGGGAAAGGTCACGACCGATAGCTTCGTTTTGGCACTGGAGGGACAGGGCTGGATGCCACAAGAGGCGGAAGAAAAGACTCTGCAGGAAATCTGGAACAGTTGCGTGCGAGTCGTCGCCAATGACGAGTTCATCAATGAAAGCAATCTCCGGCTCGATTTGGATGAAAAGATGGCTGCTATCTGGGAAGATGTTTCCTGGGGAAGAAAGGCGGTTGCCGTAGCGAGTCCGCTCGTGATCCTTTCAGGTGCGCTGCTGACTGTTCTGGTGGCGCCCATCGATATGGGGGGAAGTGCGGTTCTTTTTGCCGCAAGCGCCTCCGAGCTTTTGCTGGCTGCGGGACTGGGAGGCGCGGCGGGAGCTGCTGCCTCGGTTGCGCTCGACAAGTGTATCGAGAAGCACGCGGCTCGACCGCAGCACTCGGCTGTTTTTGCGATGCTCCAGGACCGCATGGGAGTTCCGCGCGCTACCGAGAAGGAATTGCGGGTAATTCCGGAGAACAAAGTGATCAAATTGAACGAGTCGAAGGTGCCGCAAAAGGACGCCTTGGTTCATGTCCTGAAGGAGCCGGTCATCCTACCCGATGAAAAGGCCTTGGAGACAGTCGAACAGGCACTGGGAACGAACTTGAAGTGAAACCAGTCATGGAAAATTTGATCGAATCCTACCGGGCGCAGGTGCGCCGAATTCAAGCGGCCTCCGCTCGCATCTACGGAGATTCGGAAACAGGGAGGGCGCTGGCTTGGATGTGCGGAACCGTGCTCGGCGATTTGGACGATATCGAGGATCATCGAGGGGTAGCGGAAGCGTTCGTCGCCGTCATCGGTCACAAGAACGCGGGCAAGTCCACCCTTTGCCGGCTCTTCGTCGAGGACGACGAGAAGCGCGGCCGAATCCGTGCAGGTGTTGGAGAGAAAGGAAAGCATGCCACCACGAGAATCACGTGGATCGGGCCGGGGGTGCCGCTCCATCTGGAGAGGGGTGTCGAGTCCTCGGTGCCTGTCGGAAGGGAAGGCATGACGGATCTCGGAGTCCCATACTCATTGGTGGATGTTCCCGGGTTCAGCGATGAAAGCGCCGCAGCCCGGAAGGCGGCCGAGCGGGCTCTTCGTATGTCGGGCACAGCCATCGTCGTGTGGAGTTTTGGACAGTGGGAGGACGAGTCGGTGCTCGACTATTTGCGCCTGTGTGATGGAGCCCGACTGATTCCCGTGGTGGTGGGAGCGAGCTATCAGGCCAAGCTGAAGGACGGGCGAATGAGGGGAGAACTCGAATCGCTGAGGCAACGTCTCGAACTCTGGTGCCCGAAATCGGAGGTGCTGACTCCGGTTCTGATTCCGATGCTCGAGGATGCTTCCGACACGGAGAACCGGAAGGAACTGGAGGCAATCGCCCGGGAGAAGGTCTCGGCAGTGTTGGCGGAACAACTTCGACAGCCTTCCCCGGACCCCGTGCGCCTTGCCGACGGGCGGTGCTCCCGCTTTCTCGACGAACTGGCCGAAGAACTAGGGCCTTTTCTCGATCGAGTCAGGGAGCCGTATTCGGAACTCGTCGATCAGGAGGAAGAGTCCGTCCGCTCCGTTTCCGAACAATTGACGGGCAACCCCCGACAGTTGCGGGCGGGAATTCGACTTCGGATGCTGGCAGCCTTGATGGATGAATGTCCGGTGATCTTTTTTCCGTTCCGCTCCTTCCTCGGATTGCTCACACTGGTCGCTGGAGCTTGGGACCGGCTGATTTTGGGACTGCTTGGGAGTATTCCTTCTCTCGCTGTCACAGTCCTCCAGTCGGGAAAGAACGCCGCGCAATTGGCAAAAAATCGGCAGGCAGCCCGTGAGGAATTGCGGCAGAAGGCCACTTCACTGGCGACCGGGAAACTTGCCAGGGTGAATCGGAAATTTTTATCTGCCATCCGGGAGGCGCTCCCCGACGAAGCGAAGTCACGGTTTGATTATATCTCTCCAGAAACCGAGTTGGAGGGGTTGGACGAGGTCGAGTCGGAAGCCGAGAAGATATTCGACAAGCTTCTCGAGGATCGGCGCCCACGCGGAGTGGTCATCTTCGTGTTGGGACTTCTTTCGATGTTGGTTTGGATCGGCCTTGCTGCGGGACCAATCTGGTCGATCTACAACGAGTTCTTCCAGGCATGGGGGATCGCCTTTGACGGAAGTCAACCCGGGAAATGGAACGAGTTTCCCGTTCCGTCCGGGGGCATGATTTTTTCGACGCTTCTGCTCACTTTTGGTCCTGTATTCCTAATGGCCATGGTTGCCCTTGGCTTGAGTGTCACGCCGAGAAGAGTGAACCGGTGCGCCGAAGCCGTCTGGGCGGAGACGAATAAGGAGCTGGATACCTTTATCAAGACAGGTCTGATCCATCTGAAAACCGACGACGAAATGCGAAATGCGGTGAGAACGCTGCTGGAGGAATTGAGCTGCGACCGGAACGACTCGAGTGGCAAGGACTAGCGTTTCTCGATTCTGCTGATCGAAATGCACAGCAGCAGGAGCGGCTTGAGTTCAAGCCGCTCGATCTCTAGCTTTCCCCCCAAGACTTATGGCAAACAGTTACTACAGCACACCTCTCTTGATCGAGAATGGCACACCGGAAGCTCTCTCTCGCCTCATGGTTGGTGACCTCGGCGGAAGCGAAGATCTCAATGAGGATTACATCCGCAATCTGGCGTTTGATCACCCAAGCTGTCTTCCGATCAATGAGATTGATACCGGTTACAGAGATCCCATCTCGGTTTGCAAGGAACTGTCGACCCCGGCCGGACCACTCGACGCCCTTATGGTTACTCCGAACGGGCGGCTCGTCATCATTGAAGCCAAGCTTTGGAAGAACCCGGAGGCCCGGCGAAAGGTCATTGGCCAAATCCTCGACTATGCCAAGGAGCTGAAACGCTGGGGCTACGAAGATCTCCAGCGGGAAGTGGCCAGGGCAACCGGCAGAAAAGGAAACGTTCTTTATGAGATCGCTCGTTCGGGCGGAAGCGAATTGGATGAATCCAGTTTCGTCGATACCATCTCACGCTCCTTGAGGCGGGGGCAGTTTCTACTGCTCGTGATCGGGGATGGAATCAAGGAAGGGGCAGCGTCCATTGCCTCCTTTCTTCAACAGACCGGAACCTCGGAATATACTCTCGGGATGGTTGAGATGGCTCTCTACTCGCGTGACAACGGCAGCCTCTTTGTTCAGCCCCGGGTTCTCGCAAAGACTGAGATAGTAGCACGATCAATCTTTGAGATCCGGGATGAACGAATCTCTGTGGACAACGAAGAGAACGCCGGTGACGAATTTTCGGAAGAAGATGAAAACCAGAAGTGGTACCAGGATTTCTGGACGGAGCTCTTGGAAGGACTAAGCCTGGACGATCCTCAGCAACCCATGGCGAACGCAACCCGGAAAGGGAACATCTTTTTCACAATGCCTCCCAGCGGAGGCCAGGTCTGGCTGAGCGCCTTCTTCGTCCAGGCAAAAGGCATGGTCGGTGTATACCTGCGATTCGCTTCGGGGGATTTAGGCGAACGCTTGTTCGAGAGCCTGATGGAGGACAAGGATGCAATCGAAGAGGAAATCGGCCTTCCAATGAATTGGCGGGCGGAGCCATTAGCGAATAAACTTCTCTCGATCAGTAGCTACCAATCTTATGGAAAAGGGGAAGCGAAGAATCCCGAAAACCGGAAGGAGATTCTGGATTTCCTATCCGACGCCATCAACCGCTACGTTAACGTATTCCGGCCAAGACTGAAGCGGTTGAGCGAGTAAGGCACGCTTTGTGGGACTTGATTTCCTGGTTTTCGATCTGCCAACATCAATGCCATGAGGGAGAAAGAGCTTTATCCGAACGTGGCGAAATGGCTTGAGAAGGAGCACAAGTGCTTCGAGACGGGCATCAACAAGGGACTAAAGTATAGCCGTGTCGACGTTGTCGGCGTTAGAGATGTCGGAGGTGACCTCTCTGGTGAAGTCGAAATCATCGGGGTCGAGGTAAAAGCGGGCCGTTCGGCTTTCGCCACTTCCTGCGGACAGGCGTATGGCTACAAGGTCTACGCGAACCGAGTTTATCTTGCGGATATTCGGGAGGAGGGCTTTTCGCACGAGGAGACGCAGATTGCTTCCAATCTTGGTATCGGGCTGATACAGATCAAGGGCACCCGCATTCGAGAAATTCTCTCCAGTCCCTACTATGACCCTTATGCGAACTTTCGCCTTCGGATGCTGGAATGCCTCCACTTGGGCACATGCAGGCTATGTGGAAGCTGTTTCAAGCTGGGGGAGGACCGACGTTATGGAAATCTTGCAAGGGAGAACGTCCGCAAGGCGATCCAGCAAGAGAAGGGAATTCTCTGTTGGAATAGGGAAACCTCGGAACGAAAGCGGTCTATGGGAATTCGAGACGGTCGCGAGGATACCACCTACCAGCGACGATTCATCTGTCCTGACTGTGTGTATCACCTGCTTTCTCAGCTGGATGCAGGTGAGTAGTCGACTTCAAACCGCAACACCGCGTGATCCGACACCGGCTTCTTGATCTTCTCCCCTGCGAGAAAGCGCCCTCGTATCCAGTCGAGATATTCGACGTTCTCGACCTTCACCGGCGGAGTGTGAATGACGTGGTCAATCCGAAAGCCATTTCCATTGTGGTAGAGGAAGCTCCAATCGCCTTCCGGGTTGGGAATCTCGTAGCCATCGCAGAGGTGAAACGGAACCGTCTTCGCGTCGGGTTGCTTCGCTTTTTTGAACGGATCGTAGTTCACGTCCCCGGCGAAGAGGATGGAGCGGTCCCGAACGGATTCCATGATGCCTGCCAGTTCGTCCCAATAAGCATGCTTGTCGGCAGCTTTCTCGTAGGCGGGAGCCCGCATTCCCACCATCTCAACAGGGAAGTCCGCGAACTTCAGATGGAGGAAATTGGAGATAGCTGATCCGTCAAATTGGGGCGGTTGCAGGTCGCCAACATCGAACTCAAATTTTGAGGCGGCGTAGATCTGATTGTGCACCGCCGGCGTGGGTGAAACGGCCTGCCATTTGTATCCCGCCTCACGCATGGCATCCTTGAAGGGCTCCCGGATTTCGTCATCCACATACTCGTTGAAGAGAACGGTGTCGCCCTCAAGATCCTGGATCACATCGACGAGGTAATCCGGGATCGGACGTTTCTTGATTTGGTGGGCGAGATTCCAGGCGATGACTTTCATGATGTCAAGTTAGTCGAAATGATGGGCTCGGATCTGCATTGCCCTTGCAGGCTGGATGCTTCACGCTTGAACCTGAGTATTTAGTTCTTGTTGTAACCATATTCCCCCCTAGACAAGAGCGCTTCCTTCCAAAAGGTTTCCCGTGATATGACTTCCGAATCACTGGTTTTCTTCGGTCGATACTCAAGAAGTGTAACCTTATAGTTTTTGAGGGCGTAGTCGTATCCCTTTTTCTCGATTAAGCTGGTGAGTTCATCATTCCAACCGTGTCCTGTGCCCACGTAGCAAGCCCAGCGCGACCAGATTCCGAATTCACCGTAGGCCGATCCTACGTATTTCTTTCCGTTCGATTTATCCGTAATCAGATATACTCCCTTGATGCTCTGCAGCGCAGCTTGCCAATCCTGCCTCTGATTCCTATACACCGAGGCAAGGCTGGAGAAATCGATGTCGATATTCTCGTATCCTGGAAATGGCTCTCCGGTGTATATGGAGGGAAGGATTTCATGAACCTCCATTTTGTCGAAATGCTTTTCGAGAAGAAACGCTCTGCCTCGCGATGGCTTGGGCAGAAAGATTTTCAATCTGCCAACCAAAGCCTTAAATTCTTCGACTTCTCGAAGCTCATAGCTATGGGCGTGGAATTCGGGAGCACAGTCCAATACCTCAAAAATGCCGCCGAACAGCCAGATATCAGGTGTGTGATAAAAATCGATTAGAGAGAAAATATACTTTCTGTTGAACTCGTTTTTTGGATTACGCCATTTGTTCCAGTTCAGCCACTCTCTTTTGTCTCGAACATATTCGTCAAGAGGTTGCACATGCTTATTCCATCGTGCCGCGTGGAATTTGAACTCATTTGGGTTCTCTAGGCGGATGATGGTGGAAATCGGAATGCTCATTTTTGAAAGAAGATCTTAACCGTGGCAAGGCGGGCCTTGGCTGTCCAGAGCGAAACGAACCAGTGATGCTATCGAATCAAGCAAAGCTTCGATGGTTGGTATTTGATTGGACTTCTGTGATGTCGGTCTGAGCTGCAACTCGCCGCCCTCGTGTCGAGCCCGGCTTTGCCCATTCCTTGTTCCAATTGAGAATTTTCATGAGGCAAGGTTCAGCGACACACCCTGTTGAGATTGAAGATGACAGAATTCCGCAAATTGATCGGTGAGTTCCACAATTTTCGTTTTCTTTACGAGGACGTTCAGCCACTCCTCCGGAATGGCGGTTTCGCCATGGATCAGACCCGCTAAGGCTCCCGCCACACAGCCGGTGGTATCGGTATCGTCGCCCAAGTTGACGGCATGCAGGACGGCATCTGCATAGGAGTCATGGTGGGTGTTTACCCACAATGCGGCCTCAAGGGTGTCGACGACGTGCCCGGTTCCGTGGATTTCGGCGGCATCGCGAGCGAGGAGCTGGTTCGGATGCCAGGTCTCGAAGCGGGCACGTTCCTCCTGCGAGAACTCCCAGCGGGTGTCCATCGCTTCCCACGCGAAAGTAGTCGCCTCCCGGATCGGAGATTCGTGTAGCAGTTCACTGACGACGAGGCAGAAGAAAGAACAGGCCATTCGGGAGCGCTCGTGCGCATGCGTGAGGGCACTCATCTCCGAGGCTTTCTCAACCAAATCCGGATCATCACCGAAAGCCAATGCTACCGGCAGAATTCTCATAAGAGAACCGTTCCCGTTCGACCACTCACTCGTGCCGCCCCATTCTGTCGCAGGAGTTCCCGCCTCAAAACGTCGGATTGCCTCCCTCGTAGCGTTGCCGACATCGAAAACGACACCGTGGGGTGTATGCTTGGATTCACTCAGCCACGCGGCGAATTCCTTCATCACGGCTTCCGGAGTATGGGAGTCTTCCTCAAGATATCCGTGCATCGTGGCGAGAATCATCGAGGTATCGTCCGACCAAGTTCCGGCTGGTTGATTGTGTGTCCCATAAGCTCGCATCGTGGTGACAGGGTCCTTTCCTCGTGCTTCACGGCTCTGAAATTCGACTGGCACGCCGAGAGCATCTCCGACGACCGCGCCAAGGAGGGCGCTGCGAACCTGCTTCTCTAAGGAGGAGTCAACAGGGTTGAATGAGCGAACAAACCCTCTTTGCTCGTCCGTTTCCGGGCTCTCGGAATTGGCTGCTTTGGCACAGGCCTGCCAGCGGTCGGTGAGCAGGGAGAGGGCTTCCTTTCCCTCCAATCCGAAGAGGTCTCGAAGAGCACATCCGGCCACCGTTCCTGTGCGACCCCGGCCACCCCAGCAATGAAGGTAGACGGTCTTGTGGCGATGGCGTGCGAGTCGGATGGTGCGCAGAATGGAGCGCATTTCATCCTGACTTTTCGGGACGGAGACATCACGGATCGGAAACCGGTGAAATTCCAGTTCACCCGGGTCGATGCCGAGTTCGAGCGCTGTCGCGAGGGCGATGGCCGAGTAGGGCTTCAGCTCTCCTTCCTCGGTCAGGTCCACGAAGACGCGGGCTCCGGCCTGAAGAATGGCGGTCATTCCCTCGTGATCCTCCAGGTCGTCGAAGTCACGTGGATACTCGCCGCATAGAATTCGCCCCGGCTCGAGCCAATAGCTGTTGGGGAAGGGAGGGCTCATTCCACATTCCCTCCTGAGTGATTGTAAGTGGCTTCAAAATCACGAACCAGCATCGCCAGTTCAGATTCTGGTGTCGAAGAAATCAAATCCTCAAAGGTCACCCAGTGCAGGCTCAGTTTTTGAATGCGTTCTTCCAAATCAGATGCTTCCGGGTAGCACCACCCTTGGTTTTTGGAGTAGGCCCCAAGCCGACAGGAACTCAGCTCCGAAAGCATCATTTCTGCCCCGGTAGAAGGGTTGGAATACTCGTAGAATTTGGTGTGGTAGAACCGAGAGGCTTGCTCACGATTCTTAAATTCACGGGGAGTCACAAGAGTGACATGGACGTTGTCCGGATGGCCCTCACTGCTTTGAAATGTCACAGCATTCTCAATGACTCTAATAAGTTGATTTCGGTGAGGGTCACCGGTGACTCCGTAGGAAAGATCCGAGAACCACTTCATTTCGCAGAATACGATGGGTCGTTTGGAGCCGTCGTACTCGATCCCGTTGCTCGTTGTGCCGCGTGTTTGAATGGAACCCATGGCCAAGTCCAGATTGGTGTTTCCTTCTCCATTGCGCGGAGGCAAAGGAAGTGATTCCAGCCATTGCCTGCTTTCGACGTTGGGCTCAGTAGATTCTGTTAAGGCTTTGAAGAGGTCCGAATTTCCGGATTGGCCTCCACTCGCAAAAGCGACCGATGTCAGGAATGTCCAGATTTCTTCATCGTGGCACCCGACCTTCTCGCCGCTAGTCGAGATACGAAAGTTCTCCATCCTCCGGATCATAGCTCGCCAATGACCTTCCGTTGCTCTCGTGTGTTCGGAGAGGATCGTCTGCTGTTGGTTGATCAATTCAATGATCTCCTCAGTTGTTTTTTCATTTTCCATAAATCTGTTGTGTCGTAGTGAGGGACTGAATCAGCGCTTCCCTCAATTCTTCTGGCTCCAGCACCTCCACTTGCGGCCCCCAGCTCAGGATCCAGCGGCTGATCTCCTCGAATCCCGAGAGGTCAAGAATCATCTCTAGCGTTTCTTCTTTCTTCCCGAGCCATCTCGTCTCCTGACTCGGGTGCCAACGACGCTCTGACACCATGCGGGCGGCCCATCCGGTGAAGCGCAATCGGATCCGATGCCGTTTGCCTTTATCTTCCGGTCGATGCCAGACGCCGAAGCTTCCGCCGAGGTGTTCGGTGAGATTGAAATCATTTGGTCTCAGGAAGCGCGTCTTGAGAACCCGGACCGCCCTCATCCGCTGCAGAGCGAAGGTCCGGCGTGCCGAGCGGTCGGGATCGTGGCCGATTACATACCAACCGCCGTCGAAGTCGGATAGGTGGAAGGGGCGCAGTTTTCGCGCCTCCCATTGGTCACTGTCGATCTTGCGATACTCGAAGCGCAGCTCCCGGCACTCCAATACGGCACGCGACAATTTCTCGAAGAGCCTAACATCGCCGGGCACCACTCCGGAATCCTTCACCGAAAACGCCTCCTCCAAATCGGACCAACGGAAGGAGATCTCGCCTTGGAGGGCTCCTGAAAGACGTCGGAAACTATCCCGGAGAGTTGCCTCAAGAGGGGAGCCCTGCAGTGGCTCGATGGCTTTGCGGGCGAGAAAGAGAGCCACGACATCCTCCACGCTGTAACGCATCATCGGGAACTCGTGAACCGGGCGTTCGTAGTAGTAGCCGTGTCGGGCGCGGTCGTATTCCAGCGGAAGTCCGAGATCATTCTGCATGAATGTAATATCCCTTTGTATCGTCTTTTGCGTGACTTCGATCTGCTCCGCGAGTTGGCGGCAATTGAGATAGCGCCCTCGTTGAATCGCTTCGTGGATTCGGAAGATGCGCTCGATCGGTCGACGCGTGTCGCCGCTACGGGCGCTCCCGGATCGGCCGGAGGAAGTTTTCTTTTTTGAGACGGGTTTCTTTGCTGGCATCGTGAAGAGTATACACGACGTGTCACCCAGTAGTGGTCCTATACTTTTTCTGAATGGTATCACCCCATGGTTGTCCGAGGCCATGACGGATTGTGAAGGCATGAGCTCGAAATCCACCACACCACCCGTCACTGAGATCGCCTACCTCCTCGATATGTCGGGGTCGATGAGCCCCCACACCGAGGCGGCTA
>JARGOD010000076.1 GCA_029210205.1 Verrucomicrobiales bacterium
AGGTCGGCAACGACGACGGGAACGGTAGGCTTTAAGATACCGGCCTTTTCTCCGGCGATATCACGGATTGTTTCGCCGAGCCACTGCTGATGATCGAGAGCTATCGGAGTAATGACACTGACATCCGAAGGCATCGCATTGGTCGCATCGAGTCGCCCGCCCATGCCGGTCTCAAGGATCATCACTTCGCATTTCTCACGGGAAAAATAATCAACGGCCAGGGCGAGGGTGATCTCGAAAAATGTCGGATGAGGATCCCAGGTGGAAACGAGATCTCGAATCCCGGAAAGAATTTCAGCAACGTCGTCTTCGGGTATCCATTCTCCATCGACCTGAATCCTTTCACGAAAGGACATGAGATGGGGGGAAGTAAAAAGACCGACCCTCAATCCTGCGTCGCGGAGAATTCTTTCGGAAAAAGCACAGACAGAGCCTTTCCCGTTTGTCCCTGCGACATGAATCACTTTGGGATTCGGAGAACGATCGTCTCCCCTTTTGACACGCTGAGTCGCAACCCAGGCCCCTAGGAGTTTCTCCGTATTCTCCAGCCCCAGCTTGATGCCAAAAGTCTGCGTCCCGTAGAGCCAATCGATGGATTCCTGATAATTCAAAGTAATACCACTTACGGATACGAAAAAAGCCCTGTCCACGGTCAATACCACAGACAAGGCTGGAAGCTAAATTGAAGTTAGTTGGTGAGGGATACTATCGACCTGGAAGGAGACACGAGAACCGAACATCACCGCATGACCTTAGGTGTTCTCGTCGGTCGTGAAATTGAGATCACCAAAATCAGTCACGTAGGTCTGATCCGACAAGACAGGTCACCTAGGATGTGAAACCACCCAAAATCTTCAAACAGGCTGAATAATCAGCGATTTCAGGCTAAAGAATCGCGACGACCAAGGCCGTAAGCAGAGAAAACCCGATCGATTTCATCGCGAATTTGACGAAAGAACTCCATTTGCTCTTCCTCGCTGCCTTCGGCGTGAGCCGGATCTTCGAAGGGCCAGTGGTATCGTCGCGCTAGACCGGGAAACGTCGGACAAACTTGATTGGCATTGCCACATACCGTGATCACTGTTTCCACTTCCTGATTAAGAAATTCTTCAAGTGACTTGGAGCGGGCCGAAGAGAGGTCGAGCCCGATCTCGTGACAAGCCTTGATCGAAAGAGGGTGAACGTATCCGCTCGGCTTCGACCCAGCGCTCTCGACACGGAGCGAATCCCCTGCCGCTTTCTGAAGAATCGCTTCGGCCATCTGCGAACGGCAGGAATTACCGGTGCAAAGTATCAGAACAAGAGGGCGGTTTTTGGAATCACTCATCAAGGGAGAGAAATGGAGACTGCCATTTTTGTCAATTCATGGTTTGTTGAGCCGCAGCTTTACTTCATGTCAGCACCTCCTCTTCCTCCCAAGCAACCCAACTCTGTCTTCGACCTCACCCTCGATGACTGGATCGGCTGGGCGGAATATCACAAGCAGCCAAAATTTCGGGCGAAGCAAATCGTGCAATGGCTCTATGAAAAGCGGGTCAACTCATTCGATGAGATGACTAACCTGAGCCAGGACCTCCGCGCAAAGCTCGCTGAATCATTCGATTTCACCCTCCTCCCCCATGTCCGAGTCACCGGATCCAATGACACAACTCGAAAATTTCTTTTTCGTCTTTTTGACGGTCGACTCATCGAAACTGTGCGAATCCCTGCAAACGCCAATTTCCATGGCGACCGCAGCGGTCGGATCACTCTTTGCGTCTCCTCGCAGGTCGGCTGCGCCTACGATTGTAAATTTTGCGCGAGCGGTCTCGCCGGCTTCACGAGGAACCTCTCAGTCGGGGAAATTGTCGGGCAGGTCCTCGCGGTGGAGCATGAATCCGGTGAGCCGATCAGGAACATCGTTTTCATGGGAATGGGTGAACCACTCGCCAATTTAACAAATCTGACAAAAGCCCTCGAAATCCTGAACGCCGACTGGGGGATCAATATTGGGGCACGACACATGACGGTCTCTACGAGTGGCCTCGCACCGCAGATTGAAAAGCTCGCAAAAATTCCGATGCAGATTCGTCTCGCGATTTCCCTGCACGGCGCAACCGACGAAGTCCGCGACCAGATCATGCCGGTGAATCAACGATACAATTTGAACCGGCTCTTTGAAGCGGTCCACACCTGGCTCGATCACAAAAAGCAGATGATCACCTTTGAATATATTCTCATCGAAGGCGTCAACGCCGACGTCGAGCAGGCCGTGATCCTCGCGAAGCGGGCCAAGTCACTGCACGCCAAGGTGAACCTGATCCCTTACAATACCGTCGAGGGCCTCCCCTGGAAACGCCCCGAGGTTGCCGCACAGGAAGCGTTTCGCGACGTCCTTACGAAAGCCGGAATTTCCGCGACCCTGCGAACCGAAAAAGGTCACGATATCGAAGCAGCCTGCGGTCAACTGCGATTGCAGGAGGAAACCGCCGAAGGCATCATCGAAAAAGCGACGCCCGAAAAGAAGCGCTCGATTTCAAATTCAAGGTAGCGTCGCTGCCAGGTTGGAGTGAGGCCTTTAGGCCTTCGCAAAGGCATTGAAATTAAGGCACGGAAAAGGGCTGAAGCCCTCACTCCAGTCCGCTCAGTCTTTAAACTGCCCGACGAGATCATTCATCGTCGCCTTGGCATCGCCGTAGATCATGCGGGTGTTCTCGCGGAAGAAGAGGGTGTTCACCAATCCGGAAAATCCGGCGCCTTGTCCGCGCTTCAGCGCGAAGACAGTTTTGGCCTGATGCACGTTGATGATCGGCATGCCGTAGATCGGGCTGCTTTCATCTTCGCCGGCAGCAGGGTTCACGACGTCGTTCGCTCCGATCACGATCGCGACATCGACACTCTCCATGATCGCATTGACGTCATCCATCTCGCAAAGCTGCTCATAGGGCACGTCGGCCTCGGCGAGGAGGACATTCATGTGGCCGGGCATGCGACCGGCCACAGGATGAATCGCGTAGCGAACCTCAGCTCCATTGTTTTCGAGAATCTGTCCGAGTTCTTTCACCGCGTGCTGCGCCTGCGCCACCGCCATGCCATAGCCGGGCACGAAGATGACCGACTCCGCTGATTCGAGAATGTAATAGGCGTCCTCAGTTGAAAGCGCTTTCATTTCACCTTCGACTTCCTGAGCTTTTCCACCGGTCGCTCCGAAGCTACCAAAGAGAACATTGCCGAGGGTCCGGTTCATCGCCTTACACATAATGACGGTGAGGATGATTCCCGACGCTCCCACGAGACAACCTGCAACGATAAGCACATTGTTGAGAATCACGAATCCGGCCGCGGAGGCAGCAATGCCTGAGAAGCTATTGAGGAAAGAAATCACAACCGGCATGTCACCGCCGCCGATTGGAATCACGCCGAGGACACCAAGAGCGAGAGACAAGGCGATGACCAAGTAGAGAGCCCAGGCGGCGTTGGTCGCGACAAAGACGCCACCGACGACCAGGAGCGCGATGAAAAGAAGAAGGTTGATGATTTTTTGACCCGGAAAGTTCGTCGCCGATCCTCCCATTTTGCCGGAGAGCTTGAGGTAGGCGATGAGTGATCCGGTAAAAGTGATGCCTCCCACGAGGATCGCGAAAACGACCGCGCAGCCGGTGAAGACCGGATACTCAGAATCGTCAAAATTGCCCGCCTTGGCGAATTCCGCCCAGCCCACGAGAAGCGAAGCAAGACCTCCGAAGCCATTGAAAAGCGCCACGAGCTCCGGCATTCCGGTCATCTGGACGCGCTTCGCGGCCACGACACCGATCGCAGAACCGATGATCAATCCGGCGATGATCCAGGTATAGCTGAGACCGCTTTCAAGTAGGGTCACGACAACGGCAAGGAGCATCCCGAGGGCCGAGATGGAGTTACCCTTCCGCGCAGTGTCGGCGGAACCGAGCATCTTGATGCCGAAAATGAACAGCACCGAAGCGACGATGTAGGAAATGTTAATCAGATATTCCATGAAATAAGTAGGTCGAAGGTCGGAGCTGGATTACTTCCCTTTTTTCTTAAACATGCCAAGCATACGGTCGGTCACGAGGTAGCCGCCAACGACGTTGATCGTCGCGAGAATGAGCGCGGCGAGGCCGAGCCATTTACCGAGCTCGCTTTCGATGGCACCGGCCGCGAGAATCGCGCCGACCATGGTGATTCCGGAGATCGCATTCGACCCTGACATCAGCGGCGTGTGAAGTTGACTCGGGACACGCTGAATCAATTCAAAGCCGAGGAAGGCGGCCATGACGAAAACGAAAATGAGGAGGATGAGTTCCATGACGAAGTGAAAGGTAAAAAGGTGGGAAGGTTAAAAGTGACTCAACAGGGTTGAGTCGGTCACCTGACAGGGTTGAGTTTAGTCTTTAAAGCGGTCGTGGACGACGGTGCCATCGTGGGTGATGACGCAGCCCTTCTGGATTTCGTCTTCGAGGTTGATGGGGACCGACTTGGTCTCTTCGTCCCAGAAATGTTCGATCATGTTCGCGAAGTTCGCGGCGAGGACCTGGGAGGCGTGCTTGGAAACCTGTCCCTCGAAGTTCGCGAGGCCGACAAGCTTGACGCCATTTTCGGTCACGGTTTCTTCGCCAGGGGTGATTCCTTCAACATTGCCGCCCGTTTCGGCAGCGAGGTCAACGATAACGCTGCCGGGTTGCATTCCGGCGACGACATCTTTCTTAATCAACACCGGAGGCTTGCGGCCGAAGACTTTTGCCGTGGTGATGACAACATCGGACTGGGCGCAAACTTTAGCCTGAGCCTCGACCTGCTTTTCGATCTGTTCCGGCGTCAGCTCTTTCGCGTAGCCCTGATCGGTTCCACTTGTCTCGCCGAGATCGATTCTCAGTGCCTTCGCCCCGAGGGACTCGGCCTGTTCGAGCGCTTCGGGCCGCACATCGAAGGCAGTGACACGCGCACCGAGGCGCTTCGCTGTCGCGATAGCCTGAAGCCCTGCGACGCCGATGCCGACGACGAACACTTTCGCCGGGGAGATCGTTCCGGCGGGCGTCATCATCATGGGGAAAATTCCATTGAGGCGATTGGCAGCAGTGATGACCGAAACGTATCCGGCGAGGTTCGCCTGCGAACTGATTGCGTCCATTTTCTGCGCCAGGGTCGTCCGTGGCACCATCTCGAGAGAGATCGCGGTCGATTTTTGCGTCGCAAATTGCTTGATGAGATCCGGCTCATTGAAAGGATCAAGAAAGCTGATGTGAATCGCGCCTTCTTTGAGAAGACCGACTTCGTCGGAGGAAGGCTTTCTCACCCGCGTCACGAGGTCAGCACTGCCAAGCGATCCGGCACGGTCAGATGTCACTGTTGCCCCGACTTCTTCGTAGGAGCTGTCGGGGTGATCGCTGAGCAATCCCAGTCCTGACTCGACGATGACCTCTGCTCCAAGGCCAACAAGTTTTTTGACCGCTGCAGGATCGAGCGATGCGCGGGTTTCGATAGGATCAGTTTCTTTGGGCGCAAAAATTTTCATGCCGTGTCGTGCCGACCGTGGATGGTCGTAGAATTACCCGCGGAAAAGCCTCTCCTTTCCTGACGGGCTGGCTACTCTATCAATTGCTGCGACGGTGTCGATACCATTTCTGTATCGAATAAGGCAGGGCAAATTTGCGCATTTTCGCCATGAGGCGACGCGAGCCAACATATTCAAGATCAGGAAGCCCTCACGGGCCGACCATCCCTGAGAATGACCTGAAAAAGACAATGAAAAACGGAAAGGTTGTCACAAGCGCAACAAACCGAACGACGAAAAATGACGAATCGCCCCGAAGCCTGTCGTCGCCTGAACGCAGAAAAGAAACGTCACGATACCGGTGAACACTGCCGTTTTCCATAGACGGGAACCGGCGACAAGTTCTTCAAAAACTGAAATTAATCAGATTTTGGAGGAGGTCACGATAGGCTAGCCCCGCCCGAATAATGAGCACCGCGACAAGCACGAGAATCCCCCAGTAGAAAAGCTTCGGAGTCCACTCTGCCACTTGCTCCATCGCGTCCCGGGCCGATTCAGAATAAAACTGTCCCCACTCCGCAAGCTCTCGGTCCAACTGGCCTGAATGTTCTGCCGAATCCATGCCTCTTGCGAAGTCATTTGGAAAAGCCGAACGAGCCGAGTAGAGAGCCGTCGCCAGAGATTCACCCCCTGCGACAATCTTCGCACCGCGAAGACTCGCTCTGCGGATCAATCCGCTGCCCGAAGCTGTTCCTGCCCCTGAAAGCGAATCGCTCATTTTTTTCCCGGCGAGCAGAAAAATTTCGAAAACCTGGGAAAAACGCTCCATCGCAGTGGCTTTTCGCGCCTTTCCGATAAGGGGAATCCCGTTTAAAAACGCATCCACCGTCGCGGAACTGCGTGCGGCTCGCGCCAGAAAACGAGCGAGCAGAAAAATGACCGCTATGATCGCGTAGGCAATGAGCATGTTTTTGCCCATCTCTTCGAATGCCGACCCATAGCCCGTCGTCGACGCACCATCGGGAGAAAAACTACGAAACGCTGTCGCAGCCAGCGTCGTCGCCGGAACTGCAATGTGCACCAGGACAATCGGATAGGTCAGTCCTTTCAAAATACGTCGCCGCGTCCGGTCAACTCTCCGAAAGTATTCGGCAAGATGCCCAAAACCTTTTTCCAACATCCCACCCTCCTCCGCGGCAGAAATTACTTCGCCTTCCAAGGCAGAGATCTCGCCGGACGCCCGCCCCATCGACTCCCCAATCGATTTTCCCGCCGAAAGCCCCACAAGCATACCCTCGTATATCGTCCGCTCGGCGCGGCTCACGCGGGGTTGCTGAAGGAGTGACTCACAGGCCTTTTCCATACCCATCGCGGAGCGCGCATACTTCTCCAGACTCGAATACATTTGGCTTTTCACCTTGGCTGACAATCCGGACATTCCTAAAGATGCCATTAGCTACGGCAGTTTGAAAACCGGAAAGGTGAGAAATCTGTCGGTTCGCGTCGGGAGTTAGCCTCCCTCTGGTCGGTCGCCTATTCATTTAGGAAATCTCCCTAAAGCGCGGGTCTTGACGTCTCCCTCATCTCTGGCGATCAGTAGCGCATGAATCTCACTAAAACAGCATTCGGATCGTGGAGCGGTGGCCGCTTCATGCACTTTGGTCAGCGCATGGAAGAAGACCGCTGGATTAAGATGGCACGTCAAGCCTACGATCAGGGCGTTCGCACCTTCCTCACCTCCGACGTTTACGGCGTCGGTCAGGGCGACGAGATCCTCGGGAAAGCGCTCGAGGGGGTAGATCGCGACACCTACTGCCTCGTCGCCATGATCGGCCATGACATTTACGACGGGCAGCGCGCCGGAGCCAAAGGCTACGCTCGCTTCACAAACCCAGAACTCCGCGGCCCGGACGGCTATGCGGAGTATCTCCAGCGTGCGACGACGAAATGTGCCGAGCGCTGCGGGACCGATCGTTTTGACATCGTCATGCTCCACAACCCCGACTCGATCGGCTACTCCAGTCCTGAAGTTTGGTCGGCGATGGCGACGCTTCGCGAAAAAGGCCTCGCCGAAACAACCGGCATTGCTCCCGGTCCGGCGAACGGATTTGCGATCGACATGGCCTACTGTATTGAAAATTTCCACGCTGAGATTGACTCGGCGATGATCATTTTGAATCCGATGGAGCCATGGCCGGGACGTTACGTCCTACCGATCGCTCAGGAATTTGAAGTCGACATCCTCGCCCGCGTCGTCGATTTCGGTGGGATCTTCCACGACGACGTGAAGCCCGGTCACTTCTTTAAAGACGGCGACCACCGCACCTACCGCGCCGAAGGCTGGATCGAGCACGGCAATGAGAAGCTGGAAAAAATGCGTCCGATCGCGGACAAGTATGGCATCACAATGCTCCAGCTCGCCTGCGTCTGGGATCTCAGCCAGGACCCGGTGAAATCTGTCGGCCCGACTTTCATCCAGGAAGCCGGAGATGACGCCCGCCCCGTCGAAGACAAGATCGCCGAGTTCGCCGCGCTGCCTGATATCACCCTCACGAGTGAAGAAATTGAAACAATTCGCGAAATCGGAAACAATGAAGGCTGCATGCCGCTGAAAGGCGCCAGCACGCGCTACGAAGGCGAGCCGCAGCCAGACCATTGGCCGATGCGTCCCGAGCTTCAGCCGCTTGCGGACAAATGGAGCTTGAATCCCGCTTGGTGAGAACCGACCATAGGTCTCCCCTCGTCAGGACGAGGGAATGCCTCAGTGGGAATGGAGAACCTAACCGATATTCAAAGCCAGCCGGACTCCCGGAATCTCGATATTGATCGCGTCGGGGTGAAGGATCTTAAGTACCCGATTCGGATCAGGGACAAAGAGAAATCAGAGCAGAGCACCGTTGCGACGGTGTCGATGGCGGTGGACCTGCCCAAGGAGTTCAAAGGCACTCACATGAGCCGCTTTGTCGAAGTACTCAATTCCCATGGACCCGTCCTCGATGTCCATTCGATCGCGCAGCTTCCCGCGGAGATGCTTGACCGTCTCGACGCGCAGCGCGCCCACGTCGAATTGCGCTTTCCTTTCTTTCTCGAAAAGCCGGCCCCGGTGACAAAGAAAGTCGGGATGATGGACTACGAGGTCATCTTCGACATTGATCACTCTCCAGAGGACAGCGATTTTATTGTCACCGTGTTAGTGCCGGTCACCACTCTCTGTCCCTGCTCGAAAGCGATCAGCGCCTACGGTGCCCACAACCAGCGCGGCGTCGTGACCTATGCAGTTCGATTTTCCGGTGAACCGATCTGGATCGAAGATCTTGTCCGCCTCGTCGAAAAATGCGCGAGCAGCGAACTCTACAGCCTCTTGAAGCGCCCTGACGAAAAGCACGTCACCGAAGAAGCCTACGATAATCCCGTCTTTGTCGAAGACCTCGTTCGCAATGTCGCGGCAGCTTCAGAAAAGCAAACCGGCATCGCCTGGTATCGCGTTGAAGCCGAAAACTTCGAGTCGATTCACAATCACAATGCTTACGCGGTGATTGAGAAGAAAGGGTAGTGGCCTTGCGAGATCCAGCTCTCATCGGCACTTTACTGAGCCCCGCTACCTGAGAGGCAGCACCAGCAACGTAAACGCGATCAAAACGATGATCGCGACGATCCACCAGAAAAGTTCCTTCCCGCTTTTCTTCCCGGACCCGGAGCCAAATTCACGCTCCACAAAATCGTCGTAATCGAAGTCATCTTCCCCGGGGAGATTCAGTCCATCATAGTGTTCCGCATCAGCCCATTGACCTTCCACCTTTCGTGCACCGCACTTGCGACACCCCGCCGCATTTGGCGAAACGTCAGCACCGCAAGCGGGGCAATGGAAGGGGGATTGGTTCATGAAATGAAACGGTAAATCCCGTCGCCGAAGATGCAAAATCTTCCGAACTCCGATGAATGTCTGCACAAAAAAGCCCCGACGGAGAGTCTCCATCGGGGCCTGAAAGTTGAATCGGGAAAGCCGGAACCTAACCTCTAGGTACTGGAGGCACGTTCGGCCCAGGATGGTTCGCCGAGTCGAGGACCTTCGCCAGTCCAGCAACCATGCCTCCGACGTCGGAGAGATTATTCGGAATGATGAGGGTATTGTTCGTCTTAGCCAGTTTACCGAACTCTTCCACGTATTGCTCCGCAATTCGCAAGTTCACGGCCTGAGCGCCGCCCGGGCTCTCAATCGCCGTCGCGATAGCCTTGATCCCCATCGCTGTTGCCGTCGCGAGCATTTCAATCTCTTTCGCTTTACCTTCGGCTTCGTTAACCTGCTTGTCGCGGATCGCTTCGGACTGCTTGATCACTTCCTGCTTCTCACCTTCAGCAACGTTGATCTTTGCTTCCTTCTCACCTTCCGATTCGGCGATGACCGCACGGCGCTCCCGCTCAGCACGCATCTGCTTCTCCAGAGCATCACGAACACTTGGTGGCGGGGTGATATTGGCGATTTCGTATCGGGTGATCTTGATTCCCCAGGGCTCCGAAGCTTTATCGAGCGCGAGAATGATGTTTGAGTTCACGGTATCCCGCTCTTCAAAAGTACGGTCAAGTTCGAGCTTACCGATCTCCGAACGCAACGTCGTCTGAGCGAGCTGAGTCGAAGCATACATGTAGTCTTCGATACCATAACTGGCACTCTTCGCGTCGAGCACCTGGAGGTAGAGGACCCCGTCGATCTCGATCGCAATGTTATCCTGCGTGATACACATCTGCGAAGGCACGTCGACCGCGACCTCTTTCAGGGAGTGCCGGTAGGTAATCTTGTCCATGAACGGCACCAAAATGTGAAACCCGGCCTCAAGCGTCCGGCTGTATTTACCCAGTCGCTCGACGACAAAGGCTTTTCGCTGAGGAACGACTCGAGCGGTCTTCAGCAGGATCATAATGATAAGGAGGACGACTCCTACGGGGATAATGAATTCCATGATTGATTGGTTCTTTCTAGGTTAGGGTTGTGGGGATTTAAAAGGACTTCAGCCGCGTGGCTCTACCTCCAGAGTGATGTTGTCGCGAGCGATCACGACCGCCTTAGCTCCTTCAGGAATCGCCACGTCAGCGAATGCTTTCCAGTGCGCTCCTTTGAGCTCGACCCGGCCAAAATCACCAGGCTCGATCGATTCGAGAACCGTGACGACTTTGCCGATAAATTCCTCATCGACTCCGCCCTCAGCAGTTGTCTCGCTGCCGCGAAACCAGCTCTTCACATAGCGGCGGGCAAAGGCGACGAGAGCAATTGAAACGAGGCCAAAGACCCATAGCTGGATGCTGAACGACTCGACGCCGCACCAGTCAAGGATCGCCACCACCCAGGCGGCAACTCCGAGGAAAACGAGGATGACCCCCGGAACAACAAATTCTGCGATGATCAGGCCAAGGCCGATGAGAAACCAAATGATAGCGGGGTCCATGGCTTGAATCCTGCACGCTTTCGCACAAGACGGCCATTCCAAAATCAGGGATCGTTTGTAGCGGGATCAACCATGGAAAACCAGCGGCAGCCGCTGCCCATCACGTATCATTCCTGCTGCATAAAGAAAGCCCGACAGAAGCAGCACTCGCTACCACTGCCGGGCTCAGGGTGCCCCGGGCTACCACGCCCGGAGCGAACCACCACTAACCAAAACTATTCGAGCATCCGTTTCGCGATCCGGTAGCCCTCGACATCCGCATTCGAAGCAATCGCCCGGAAGAGGTCATTCACTTTTCCTCGTGAGATCCGGTTGAAGTAGCCAACCGTCCCGGTGAGGTCGTCGCGATCCCCTCGTCCTGACTCGATCAACTGGTGCGCCATGCCCATCGAAGCAGTCATCGCAAACAACTCCGCTCCTACTTCGACGTAGCGGCCGAGTAAAACTTGCTTCTTTTCGAGCTTTGGCCCGTATCGAAGCATCGAATGAAAGAGCTTCCGCGCGAGTTTCCGGCTCATCGCCTTCACCCGACGGGCGTCTCCCCGGAACTCCGGCAAGGTGCCGCGCGGAGCGGTGATCACAGGCATCCATAAACCCGGATACCAGCGCCCGTAGAACCAGGCTGATCGGAGCGCTGCTTTGGCACGATCCTTCATTGGCAACGTCGAGTTCAGCACCGGCCCGCCCATCTTGAGATGCGGATCGAGCGCTTCTCGTGCAATGAGCAAGCGCATGATTTCACTGGATCCTTCAAAGATCGTATTGATCCGGCTGTCCCGGAGGAACCGTTCGACAGGTACCGCTTCGTCTCCCCTACCGGCGAGTGACTCGGCCGTCTCATAGCCGCGACCTCCGCGGATCTGCATCGCCTCGTTCACGATATCCCACCCGCGCTCCGTGCCCCACATCTTAGCAAAGGCGGCTTCGATGCGAATGTCTGACTTCTTGTCTCGATCAACTAACAAAGATACATACCGAACCATCGCCTCAATCGCGAAGGTCTCGGCCTTCATGCGGGCCAACTTCTGCGCAATCGCATCGTGACGTCCCACCGGAGCACCCCACTGGACCCGTCGCCCCGCCCACTTCGTGGACCACTCAAGGCATCGCTTCGCCATCCCGACACAGGCCGCCGGCAGAGTGATGCGTCCGGTATTGAGCGTCGTCAGAGCGACCTTGAGACCCCTGCCTTCTTCGAGGATGAGGTTCTCGGCCGGAATCCTGACATCCGTAAATTTCACGACTCCGTTGTAGAGCGCTTTCAGCCCCATGAAACGAGACCGATGCGTCACTTCGACTCCGGGAGTGTCCATCTCTACTAAGAAGGCACTGATCTTAGGGCGCTTCGGATCACTGTCCGCAGGGCGGCCTTCCGCCATGCGGGCCATGACCACGATGACACCGGCTTTGACGCCGTTCGTGCACCAGAGCTTCTCGCCATTGATTACATATTCGCCGGTCGCCGTATCTAACTCTGCTGTCGTTTCGATCTTGGCCGGGTCGGAACCCACATTGGGCTCGGTCAAGGCAAAGGCCGATATCTCGCCGGCCGCACAGCGGGGAAGAAATTTCTGCTTCTGCGCTTCGGTGCCAAAGACAAGCAAAGGCTGCGGCACTCCAATCGACTGGTGAGCCGAGAGCAGGGCGGTCAAGTTTCCGCAGTATTTGCCCAGCAGCATCGCCGCTCTGGAGTAGTTCGTCTGAGACAGGCCGAGCCCTCCATACTCCCGTGGAATTTTGATTCCAAAGGCGCCCATCTTTGCGAGCCCTTCGATCACTTCCTCCGGGATCTCCCCGGTGCGATCAATCTCATCCGCATCGACCTGTTCTTCGAGGAACGCTTCAAGGCGGGATAGGAAAGCATCGCCCTGGTCCTCGTCTTCAACCGTTTGCGCCGGGAAGGGAAAGACAGATTCAAACAGTGGCTTCCCGAGAAACAGCGAGCTACCAAAGCTGCCGGCCGGTCCGGCTTCGACACGCGATGCTTCAGCCAGCTCGAGCGCGGCGCGCTCTTCCGGCGACATCTTTGAGGTGTCGATGACATTCGGGGTTTTCGTGGGGGTTTCCATGACAAGTGTCCTTTCTATGTTTGACCGCTTCGCGGTCGTTTGTTGCGTTATAAAATTCAGTTCAGTTTCTAACTCGATCCCAGGTAATAGGTCCGCCCCGGAATGGAGCAAACCCGGTTCCCATGACCATGGCGAAGTCGATGTCGTCAGCATCGCGACCGACACCTTCTTCGAGGCAGAGCATGGCTTCCTTCGCCATGAGACCCGCGAGGTGGTCGGCGATTTCCGCGCGATCCATCTCAGTTTCGGAATCCGTCGAGACGGTGGGTTTCGTCGCACGCCCCTTCTCATAGACGTAGAAACCCTCGCCCGACTTGCGGCCAAAGTGCTCTGCTTTCACGAGTCGGTTCAGCACACGCGGCAATTCGAATCGATCTCCAAAAGCTTCGCGCATCGTCACCGCAACATGCGCGGCGACATCGAGACCTACTTCATCGAGGAGGCGGAGCGGCCCCATCGGCATGCCGAAGTCGAGCATCGCTTCATCGATCAACTTCGGGGAGTAGCCGCGATCGACGAGCTGACCGGCTTCGATCAGATAAGGCATCAAGATCCGGTTAACGAGAAAGCCGGGCGAGTCCTTCACCACCACCGGGAGCTTCCCGATCTTCCGCACAAAGGCGAGTGTCCGCTCCACGACCTCGGGAGAGGTGTGATCGGTCACGACGACCTCGACGAGCTTCATTCGGCTCACCGGATTGAAAAAGTGAAGACCGATGATTCGCTCCGGATGCGTGATGCCTTCCGCCTCGCATAGCTCACCAATCGGCAGCGCTGAAGTATTGGTCGCAAGGATCGTGTCAGGGCGAGTGCGCCCGCAAAGATCTGCGAAGATTTTCTTTTTGATCTCAAGATCTTCCACGGCCGCCTCGACGACGAGATCGCATCGCTCAAGCGACACCGCCTCAGCTGAGGGAGCCACGAGATCCATCGCACGCATCGCTTCGTGTTCGGTCAGGATTCCCTTCCGGACCGCACCCTGATAAAGTTTCCGGATCGACTCCATTCCAACGGCGACCCGTTCCCGGTCGAGGTCACGAAGAATGACAGGAAGCCCCTTCGCACTGAACCACTGAGCAATTCCTGATCCCATGACCCCTGATCCGACCACTGCCGTCTGCTCGATCACAGAAAGTGACTTCGTGTCCAGCGAGGTATCATAACGAAACTTCTTCGCCTGCTCCTGGAGACGGAAGAGCCGCATGAGATTGGCCGCTTCCGGGCCGCGTGCCAGCGCCAGCACAGCCCGCTCTTCACGACCGAAAGACTTCACGAGGTCACCACTTGCTCCGCGGGAGACGACGTCGACGGCTGCCTTCAGAGCAGGATAGTTTCCTCGCGTCTTCTTCAAGAGGCGACGCTTCGCCAGTCTGCCAATCACCCTCCGGCTGAACGGATTGTTGGTCACAAAATGGCCTTTCCTCGTTGGAGGTTCAAAAACCATCTTCTCAGCGGCTTCCATCAAGCGCTCTTTCGGCACGACGGCATCAACCATGCCTGCCCTGCGCGCTCGTTTCGCCGTGAGAAGTTTCCCACTCAGAATCATCTTCAGCGCCGCTGGCAATCCGATGAGACGAGGCAGTCGTGTCGAGCCTCCCCACGCTGGAATGATTCCCAGCAGGGTCTCCGGAAGTCCGAGACGCGTGCTGTGGGAATCACTCACAATTCGCTGATCACAAGCCAGCGCCAATTCGAGCCCACCTCCAAGACAGGCACCATGAATCGCCGCAAGCGTCGGCAGGGGTAATGCCGCGATGCGCTGAAACACTTCCTGTCCTTTTCGAATGAGATGCTCAAGCCGCTCGTCGGTCGAGTTCGCCAGCGAATCCAGATCAGCACCAGCGATGAAAATCGTTGGCTTCGCGCTCGTGAAGATCAGCGCCCTCGGTTTCAGGCTTCTCACCGCATCGAGGGCGAGGTTCAACTCGTCGAGCGCGGCTTCATCAAAAATGTTCACCGCCGTTCCGGGACGGTCGAAGGTGATCACGCCGATGTCCTCATCGGTGATCTCGAGATGAAGCACATGAGACAAGGGAGCCTTCTCCCGGCGAGCGGCGCTCGAACGGGGTGACTCAGTGACGGGATGGGTAATCATATCGTGTTTCCTTTCTGTGCTATAGGGTTTCCAGCCAGACGGCTCCGCCCTGTCCTCCTCCAATACAGAGACTGACAAGGCCACGCTTGCCGCCACGGCGTTTCAATTCGCGTAGGGTGGTTAAGATGAGGCGGGCTCCTGTCGCTCCGACCGGATGGCCGAGGGCAATCGCGCCGCCGTTGGGGTTAAGATTTTCTTTCGGGATGGATAGCCCGTCGAAATCTGGAGACTCGAGCAACTTCTCCACCGCCAGCACCTGAGTCGCGAAGGCTTCATTCACCTCGACGACATCAGCATCCGCCGGACGAAGGCCGGTTCTCTCAAACAATTCACGGATCGCGAACGCAGGCCCGAGGCCCATGCGTTTCGGATCGCATCCGGTGTAAGCGTAGTCGACGAGGCGACCCAGTGGCTCCAGCCCGAGCGACTCCGCTTTCGACTCGGTCATGACTAACATGGCCACCGCTCCATCGGTAATCTGTGAACTGTTTCCTGCCGTGACTGTGCCGGTTCGGCGTTCGAAGACCGGCCTGAGCCGGGCGAGGGCTTCCATCGACTGCGTCTCACGAATCCCGTTGTCAGTATCGACTACCGTTCCTCCGGGCAGATAAACCGGGGCGATCTCCTCCTGAATGAAGCGGCGCGCCACGGTCGCTTTGACATGCGATGCGAGAGCAAAGCGATCCTGCTCTTCGCGTGAAATCGCAAACTCGCGAGCGAGCACCTCGGCGGTTTCGCCCATGTTTAAATTCGAAACAGGGTCGGTCAGCCCGAGCTTCAGACCAATCACGGGCGCGAAGTCCGCGGGTCGGAAGTTCAGGGCCGCAGCCGCCCTGCCGCCCGCAGATTTCATCCGCGAGAGCGCGGAGAATTTGGCAGCTGCGACCGCTGAAAAGAGCAGCGGGATGTGCGTCATGTTCTCCGTTCCACCAACAACAAAAATCTCGCCTCGGCCGGAGGCGACACGCTCCGCGGCGACGGTCAGTGCCTCCATGCCACTGGCACAGTTCCGGTGCACCGTCATCGCCGGCACCGACTCCGGAATACCCGCGCGTAGCGCGATCACTCGTGCGATGTTCGCCGCATCCGCCGGCTGCGAAACACAGCCGATGATCGTCTCGTCGATCACGGCAGGATCAATCCCCGTACGAGTCAACAGGGTTTGGACTGCGACCCGACCCTGTTCAGTCGCGTCGAGCGATGAGAAGTCGGTTCCCATCTTCAAAAACGGGGTTCGCACTCCGCCAACAATGACGAGTGGATCTCTTATAATACTACTGTCAGGATAATTCATGATGAGAAACCGGGGTTGAAGTGTTGCTATCGGCCACAGCCGCGTCGTCGCGGCGATCGATGACCTTTTCCTCTTTCAGTGCCTTGCCGACACCATGACGACGGCGCAGGTCAGCCGCGTCGTGAAATTCAATGCGATTCGGACGAATCTCTGTCGCGGCGGCAAATCTCTCACTGATGCGTGATTCGATTTCCTCCCGCTCGACGCGGGACGCCGGAGCGACATGGACGACGATCTCATCGCTTTCGAGCGGATCATCGTTGCGCTTCCGCAGCTCAATCTGCCACGTTCCGACGTCGGCAAGATCGTCGAGGACATGCTCGAGTTCGTTGAAGTTCACTAACGTACCCTTCACCTTGCCGATGTTCATGCGGCGAACATCGCTCACTCTCGAGATGCGCCCCATCAGCCTGGGCATCTTGCCCCCACAGGCGGGACACTCTTCATGGGTGATTCCTCCGGAGATCAAATCACCGGTGCGATAGCGGAGGACAACACTACCGCGACTATCGAGCGGAGTGAAAACCACCTCACCCGGCTCACCGTCCGGAACAACTTTGCCAGTATCCGGATCGATCACTTCGACAATCCCGAGATCGGGATAAAGATGATAGCCGGTCGCTTCGCCTCCGTTCGAAGGACATTCCGGAAAGGCCATCTTGGCTTCGGTGAATCCGTAAGTTGCCATGACCTCGACTTTGCCTGAGCCGAGCTCAGCACAAAGGGTCCGCAGTTTCCTGCGCAGGCCTTCGGGAACTTTTTCCCCGCCCAGGACAATCCGTCGAATGTTCGGACAGTGGAGTCCTTTCTCCACCGCCACCTGTAGGACATGATAGATGAAAGTCGGCATCCCGATCAGTGCATCAGGATTGATCTTGCCTAACAGGCGAACATTTCCCTCGGTTCCCATGACCTTTCCTCCGCCGGTCGAAAGCGTGAAGGTGTTGTATCCGATCCCGGCATAGTGCGCCTGCCAGAAAGCAAGGTGCGGAGCAAACGGGAAGAGATTGAGATGCCTGAAGTCCGGACGGGAATCGCAAACCTCCATGAGACGGCGACCAGTCAGCGCGAGGTTGTCTAGATCGTGCTGTGTGTAGAGAAACGGAATCGGTTCCGCAGAGCGCCCCGTGGTGCTCGTCATCAGAATTGGACGATACTCTTTCTCAAAGGCTGTCTTCACTGCGGATCTGCCGTGAGTCAGCGCACGAACAATCGTGGAAGGGCGCTTCGCGAGCACCTTCTCATCGGGCACCAGAACGAAGTCGCGCGTCAGCGGCGTCCCATCGGCCTCCGAAATGAGGCTCCGCTTCGAGCTGAACGGTAAGGCACTCAGATCCTCCACCGTTCTGATGCCGTCAGGGTCTATGCCCGCCTCTTCGAACAGATTTCCGTAGTGCGCTGAAAATGGCACCACATGATTTTTCAGGAAGTGATGGAGACGACGTCCCTGGCGACTGCGAAGCTCATCCGCACTCAGGGAATCCCAGTGGGTGCTCAATTTGTTTTCTAGATACATGACATTTCAATCCGGTTAAGGGTGGGTAATTCCGGGGCGACGCTCTTCTCTTTCCCGAGTAGCGCCTTAATCTTCGGCAGCGCCTCAAGGGCTGCTGCCCGCCCGATTTCGATGTAGTCGGCGTAGCGGTGATAGTCGTGCCATCCCGACTTCGGACTCATCGGGGAGATCAGGACATCTGCTTCGCGGGCGCTCTTTCCAACCAGTCGCATCTGCGATCCCATCGCAGCAGCGCGGAGGATATCGAGGAGATTCCCTCGAGCGAAATAGTTCAGGTGGCGATTGAGAAATTGAAGCGGTTTCAGCCAGACGCGAGAGCCCCGGTCTCCGGCCTTAGCTTCTCGAAGCGAACCTATCGGAGGCAGTACATTCACCGCGATGACATGATCCAGATCCCAGGTCTTCTTCGCGAGACTGACCGGTAGAGGATCGCAGACGCCGCCGTCGATGTATTCAACACCGTTCCGAACTACCGGAACGACCACGCCGGGAACCGCAAGGCTGGCAACGATCGCAGAGGCGACCTCTCCGGTTCGGATCACGGCCCGTTCGAGCGTTTCAAATTCTGTCGCGACGGCGAGGAAAGGCTTTTCCAGCTCGGCAAAGGTTTTCCCCTGGAGGGACTTGTCGAGTCGCTCATAAATACTGCGCCCCCTGAGAAATCCACGACGAGGAGGAAACACCGGATCAACGAGGTCAAGAAGGTCGCGCTTCCGGGTCATGTCAGCGGCGAACGATTCCAACTCTTTGCCGTTAAAACCCGCCGCGAAAAGTCCACCGACATAGGCTCCCATGCTCGTCCCGGCAACGACATCGACTTCGATTCCATTCTCTTCGAGAACCTGGATCACTCCGATATGAGCAAGCCCTTTGGCCCCGCCAGATGAGAGCACCAGCCCGACTCGTGGGCGGCTCGCGGAGGATGCCGGTTCGAACGATTCGTGACCGGGTCGAAGTTTATCGAGTGGATGTAAAAAGGCTGCCATTTTGGTGTCGCTTGGTGGCGACAGGCAGCCTTTCAGTCGGGTCCTCAGCGCAGCCCTCTAGAGGAGGGCAGCGGCGGGATGGAGTCGTCTTTTCGATCGTATCTCAATCTCGTATTTTCGGGGACCTCGATCACGATGCGGGCGGCATGTCGCCGAGGTTAATGTGTTCTAACGTGTTTCTATTGGGTTAAAGCTTCTGCGCCTCCCGAGAGAAGCGCTGTTACAATGATAGACACCCGATCTTGAAATCCGTTCGATAAATTAGATACAAAAGTTGCTATATTTGATAATGAAGTATTGAGAGCAGTGGGGCAGCTCTTATTCGCGGACATCCGCTTCCATTCGCAAAAGTCGGCGTTCTCCAAGCACCGTGCAGCTTTACTGCAACACCAAGCACGCCCCGGCTCCACCTACGACCAGAGACACATCGATCCTCTGATCGAAGGTCACCAATTTCCCCCCGTGTTTGGTGGCGAGAGCCAGCAGATACACATCAGTCAACCCCTTAGAGGGCGGCAGTTCATCGATCAAACTTCGATCGGTGAGCGAAATGTCATCCGCCCAGAATTGATGTCCCGGAGCAGCCCGATAAGCGGCTAGAAGCCGTCGCGCTTCTTCGGGTGATCCCGGTCCACCTGGATAAGAAGGGTGGCCGAGAATACGAAGGAAGCCATTTTCTGTGATAGGACAAGTGGCCCAACCATCCAGAATCGTCTCCTGAAAAATTTGCGTCGCTGTCTCGTGATGAATGTGATCCCCATCGACAAGGGCAATCAACACGTTCACGTCAAACAGCGAAATCATTTCCCGCGCTTCCGAAAAGCTGACTCAAGCTCTTCCCGCTCTATTTCATCCTCGATTTTTTCCACGACAGAAGCTTCAACCGAAGTGCCGCGCTTTTTCAAACGGGGAAGACCCAGATCGCTTAGCTCGTAGGGACCATCAGCATCGAGTTCGTCCATTGAATCGAGACCCAGCTCTCTCCGCAACGAGTGGGTCACCATCTCTTTCAGCGTCGTCCGTCGCTGCGCCGCCACCTGCTTCGCCTTGATCAGGAGATCATCTGGAAGTTCGAGCGTGGTTTTCATATGGGTGACTATATGGTTTTACGGGCTCATTATCAAGACGCAAAGAACAGCAGCTGAATTCTTACACGTAAATTTTGTCGTTTCCTTCGCCGCATTCTTGTCACGCTGGAACGACGCTCAAGATTCCCGAGTCGTCCGATAAACATTACCGCCTTGATTTGCGCCTCGCGATCTACTCGAAGAAATGTCAACTTCTCCATCCAACATCCATGAGAGTTCTCCTGATCGAAGATCACCCCACAATTCGCGAGAGTATCGCGCGGGCGTTGCGGGGATCGAACTATGCAGTCGATCTCGCTGCGGACGGCAAAGAAGGATTGTGGAAAGCGGAGGACTCCGAATACGACGCTATCGTTCTCGACGTGATGCTACCAGTCATGGATGGATGGGAGGTGCTGTCTCGTCTCCGCAAGCGGGATCGAACTCCTGTGCTAATGCTTACCGCACTGGATGCCGTTGAAGACCGGATTCGAGGGTTGGACGAGGGAGCCGACGACTACCTGGCCAAGCCCTTTGAGATGGATGAGTTGGAAGCACGATTGCGGGCATTGATCCGTCGCAGCGCGGGACATGCACAGGGAGAAATCAGTCTCGGCCCGTATTTGCTGAACCTGAACAGGAAGCAGATCACACGAATGGGAGAACCGGTTCCGGTGACGGCGCTGGAGTATGCCCTGATCGAATTTCTCGCGATAAATCGTGGCAAGGTTGTTTCGCGCACCGAATTGTATGAGCATCTTTTCGACGAAGAGGACTCCAGCTTTTCGAACACGCTCGATGTGAGAATCTCCAAAATTCGCGCGAAGTTGGGGAAAGACTTTATCGTCACCCACCGGGGACTCGGTTACTCGATCGCCGACTGATATGTTTCGCTCCATCTCATCGCAGCTGCAGATTTCCTATGGGTTCCTCGTCGTCCTCGCGCTCTTCGGTGTAGGGATTTTCGGATATCTTCACCGAAAATCAGAGATGCTCCGACAAGTCGATGAAGCCTTGCAAAACCGCTCAAAGCAAATCAGTGCTCTTCTCGTGCGCTACGATCTCGACGAGTTGAAAATACCGGATCGAGTAGGGAACCGTGACTCATCACCTTACTTGCCTGGGCCGCCCATTTCATCAGGCGATGACCCGGCGCAAAGTCAGACCATTCTCTATCGAATCTGGAAAGCGGAAGCCGGAGAAATGAAGCCGGTCTTTCAATCGGAGTTAGCACCCCACTGGAGCGGTCCCGTGCCCCATCCCCGCGACTTGCTGACAAACGGGATATTTCGAACAGAGCAAAATCAGCGTCAGCTCCTCAGCCGCGCTGTTCGAAATTATGTTGTGCTGATTGGCACCGACTTTTCGAATCGACAGGCTGCGTTGAACCAATTTTTGATCCGCATGATTTTTGCGGAGATCGTTTTCCTGGCACTGTTTATCCTGATTGGCGCCTGGCTCACGCAAAGAGCGCTGCGCCCCATCGGGAAAATTTCCAGCACCGCCCGGACGATCGCCGATGGAGCGTTAGACCAACGCATTCCGATAGATGGTGGAAGTTCGGAACTCAGTGAACTGTCGCTGGTGCTCAACGAGTCATTCGACCGCCTTGAGGACAGCATCCTGAGACAACGAAAATTCACATCGGACGCTTCCCATGAACTGAGAACCCCGATCACGGCAATCCTCGCAGAGGGCCAGTCGAAACCCGAATCGATCGAAGAATTCCGCGACAGCCTCGAGCGCTGTGTTGGCACTGCGCGTTCCATGGGCCAGCTTGTCGATCAGCTTCTGGAACTGGCACGGTTCGATTCAAACGACAACGAACTGATCCGTGAACCGACTGATCTCGATCTGCTCGTCAATCGCGCCGTTCAGATGGTGCTTCCACTCGCAGAAGAAAAGTCTATCCAGATCGAGCACCACCTCGACGTCTCCCAGGCCGACGTGAACCCGGTCCGAATTCAGCAAGTGATCCTGAATCTTCTCAACAACGCCATTTCTTACACGGAAACGGGAGGGAAGGTCGTCGTCCGCCTAATCGAGACCGAAACGACGATCGAGATCACCGTCGAAGACAACGGCATAGGGATCGCACAGGAAAAACTGCCACACATTTTCGAGCGGTTTTTCCGAGCCGACGAAGCGCGCGCCGATCACGAAAACGAGCACTACGGTTTGGGACTCGCGATCTCGCGGGAAATTGCAGTCGCTCACCGGGGCACTCTCACGGTCGAGAGTGAGCTCGACAAAGGCTCAGTATTCACCCTTCGCCTACCACGCGAAGAGTTCTGAAATCATTTTCCGAAGAAATTTCTCAAAAAGCTCTCTTCAGTCATCAAACTGAAAGGTTGGATCTGCTTTCTTGTCCGCATGAAAGTCGCCACCGGTTTCTACAGAGTATTTACCTTCGCTACCATGGCGCTTGGTCTCGAACAAGTGCATGCGCAGGACTCGCTCTCGACCAGTGAGTTGGAATTTTTTGAGTCAAAAATCCGCCCGGTTCTCGTCGAGCATTGCTACGAGTGCCACTCG
>JARGOD010000077.1 GCA_029210205.1 Verrucomicrobiales bacterium
ATCCGAACCAGGCTTACGTCGATCCGAACCAGGCTTACGTCGATCCGAACCAGGCTTACGTCGATCCGAACCAGGCCTACGTCGATCCGAACCAGGCTTACGTTGATCCGAACCAGGCCTACGTTGATCCTAATCAAGGGGCTGATGTTCCGCCTCCGCCACCTGAAATCAGCCAGGCGCCCGGGGTTTACGATGATGCACCGGCGGCTTCGGAGCCTGCTCCCGCAGCCAAGAAAAGGCCTCGTGGAGCGAAGAAGAAAGTGGTGAAACGTGGCCCACAGAGGAAGGCGGCCACTCCTCGCTCAAGCAGTCGCTACACACCGCCTAAGAAATCCTATGGTGAAGGATTTTCGCTCATGACGGTGTTTCTTTCCCTCGCGATTCTGGGTCTCATCGCGGTAATAGCGATGATGATGATGCCTAAGGAAATGAGTCACATCAGCGGATATCCGGCGAAAGCGAATCCGGAAGGTGTCCCCCGCAACCTTCTCGATGAAGCTCAGCGAATCATGCTGAACCGGAGAGGTCAGTTGGCAATTTCAGAGACTGAATTGAATACCTACCTGAATTTGCGGCTTCAGGCTGATCAGGGAGGTCTGCTGGCATCGATTGTCGAATTTAAGGGAATCTATGTCGATCTTGCTCCGGAGACTGCAGAAATTTTCATCGAGAGGGACTTGTTTGGGTTCCCCGTGACCATGAGCAGCAAGGTGAAGGCGGAAAATTTTCGCGGCCAGCTTGTATTTCGTCCGGCCGGTTGGTCTCTCGGAAAACTCGAGACCGAGAAGCGTATTATCAAGCCGGTGGTGGATCTGTTTATGCGTCTTAGAACTACCTGTGCTGACGAGTATCAAGTCATGCAACAAATGCGAAATGTTCGTGTTGAGGATGATAAAATCATTCTTGATGCGACGATTTAGATTCCTGAAGATGAAGAGAGGGGCGTGTTCTTTGAGCGCGACGTTCGTAACTCGTTCCCGATGAATTCAGGCGATAGCGACGATACGATTCACGAAGGCAAGTTCCTGACTTATCGCAAAACGGAAGCTGGTTGGGAATACGTGACGCGAACCAATGCAAAGGGGTGTGTTGCGATTCTTGCGGTGACAGACGATAAGCGAGTTGTCCTCGTGGAGCAGTTTCGGCCGCCAGTGGGCCGCCGTGTTATTGAATTGCCCGCAGGATTAGCCGGTGACATCCCCTTGCAAGAAGATGAACCACTTCTTACCGCAGCGAAGCGTGAGCTCAAAGAAGAGACGGGGTATGTCGCGAAGAACTGGACGAAGCTTTCCGAAGGCGTTTCATCGGCGGGAATGACTGATGAGTTTGTGACAATGTTCTTTGCGACCGGTCTCACAAAGATGACCGACGGGGGAGGCGTTGGTAATGAAGAAATACGGGTGCACTACGTTCATCAGTCCGATGTGACGAAGTGGTGCAGAGATCGGCAGAGTGAAGGCATGATGGTGGATTTCAAAATTTTCGCAGCACTTCACCTCTCGAAGTCACTGAACCAGTCCACCGAATCACGACTCTGGTATTAGGCTTTGCCACTCAGGCGGGAATTCAGCGCGGGCGAATTTTTCCTTTGTCTCGTCGAGCATAGAGGCCCAATCAGAGGGCGAGTAGCGGCGGGAGAGATGCTGCAGAACAAGGCGGTCAACTCCTGCGTCATTCGCAAGTCCTCCCACTTCGCGGGAGGTCATGTGACCGTTCCGGACCGCGAGAGCTAGATCGCGATGATGATACTGACACTCGCAGATGATCGTGTTGGCACCTTGCAGCCATTCGCAAAGGGCGCTCCAGTTCGCGCTTCCCTGCTCGACGCGGAAATCGGTGAGGTAGACCAAAGATTCACCGGGGGAGGTAACGACAAACTCTGCGCGAAGTTCAGCGATCGAGTAATCGGTTCCACTTATATTGATGCTCTCTTCGTCGGAGATAGTCTCGTTTGTGAGGGCCTGAAGCCACTTGCCCGGCGCATGATTGGAATGTTGCAACGCCACTGGAGAAATGTTTTTCCGCTCTCCTTCGATGACACGAAGCGCGAGCGAAGGAATTGATCCGTGAGGGAGAAGAAAAGCGTCGAGAGTGAACCGGGGCGACGAGAAAAGCTCCCGCTCCGTTTTTGGGATTGTAGGAAGCGGGTGGACGGTCGCAAAAGCTTCCCTCGTCAGAAAACGTGAGCCTTTCACATCAGTGCCATCAGTTTCCCTAACAATCCATTCACCCGGCTGATCGTGGTGCAGATTCCATGAGAAGGATTGAAATCGATGATGCATCAAGTCGATCGTGCCGGCAGGACCCCAGACATTGATTGGCGTGTCAGGTCGATTGTAATTGTGTCGAAAGAAGGTGTCGAAGCCCGACACGTGGTCCATGTGAAAGTGCGAGAAAGCAAGGTGGCCGATGGACTGAATTTGTGAGGGGCGAAGGCCGGCGAGGCAGCCCTCCCCGCAGTCGAAGAGAAAATGCTCAACAGCGTGTCCGGAATCGACCGTGAGAAACACGGCATTGTCTGCCCCGGGTTGGCCGAGAATCTTCCACTGGATGCTCATGCGCGAAAGTCGCGCATGAGCCCTCGTTTTGCCAGCAGCAAAGCTGAGAGAGTCACTGTGGGGGCAAGTTCTGAAAAGTTGGCAGATACTCCGTCAGTCCTTCACTCTTTAGTTCGTCGACAGGGATGAATTTTAGAGCCGCGGAGTTGATGCAGTAGCGCAGCCCGGTTGGCTCTGGTCCGTCGTTGAAAACATGACCGAGATGAGTGTCGCCCGTCTTGGAACGAACTTCGGTTCGAGCCCACCCAAACTTCCGATCGACGATTTCGATGATTTCTGACTCGTTTAAGGGCTTCGTAAAACTCGGCCAGCCGGTTCCGGATTTGTATTTATCGAGAGATGAAAAGAGAGGTTCGCCGGAGATGATATCGACATAGAGGCCAGGCTCTTTATTGTCCCAGTATGCGTTCTTAAACGGAGGCTCGGTGCCGTCCTGCACCGCGACTTCGTACTGCAAGGGAGTGAGCGTGTCCTTTAGCTCGGAGCGATCACTTCCCGTCGCCCCTGATTCGCTACAGGCTGTGAAGAGAAAAGGAGCAAGGAGGAGAGAGAAGAGGAATTTTTTCATGAGGAGGTTGTCATGAATACGACGCTCCTCAAAATAAATCCTTTCTTCTGATCAATGGAGAAAGTGACGATGGCCAGTGAAGACCATGGCCGCGTCGTGCTCGTCAGCTGCCTTGATGACTTCTTCATCACGAATTGAACCTCCCGGCTGGATCGCTGCAGTGGCACCTGCTTCGAGCGCATTGACGAGTCCGTCGGGGAAGGGGAACATCGCGTCACTGGCGACAACAGATCCTTTCAGACTCAACCCTGCCTGCTCCGCTTTCCAGGTCGCGAGACGGCAGGAGTCGACGCGTGACATCTGACCGGCGCCGATCCCGAGCGTGCGGTCGCTCGAGGTAAAAACGATCGCATTGGATTTCACGTGTTTTACAATGCGCCATCCGAACCGCATAGCCTCAATTTCTTCAGCTGTTGGCGGGCGCTTTGTGACCACTTTCTCCTCAATGTTATCAAGTCCAAGCGCTTTCGAATCATGATCCATGACAAGAAGGCCCCCGGGAGCCGATTGGATAATGGGTTCGTCCAGGGTATTGCGGAATGCTTCATGCATCTGAATGAGACGTAAGTTCTTTTTCTTTTTGAGCAGCGCCCGGGCGTCCGTTTCGAATTCCGGTGCGATGATGACGTCGGTGAAAATTTCAGAGATGACCCGTGCAAGTCCAATCCCGAGGGGTCGGTTGCAAACAATCACACCGCCGAAGGGAGCCTGCCGGTCAGTTTCAAAAGCTTTCTCCCAGGCGAGGCGAAGATCATTCTCATCTGCACCAACTCCACAAGGGTTGGTGTGCTTGAGGATTGCGACAGCCGGGCGGCGGAATTCAAGAATCAGTTCAGAAGCAGCCCCAATGTCGATCACATTGGTATAGCTGAGACCTTTCCCCTGAAGTTGCTTGAAGTAATCATTGAAGTTGCCGTAGAGGGACGCTTCCTGGTGCGGGTTTTCGCCGTAGCGAAGTTCCTGTGAGAGGGGAAGGCTCACTGAAAATGAGCTCGTGGTCTCCTGCAGATTGTTGAGGTGTGAAGCGATCGCCGCATCGTAGGCGGCGGTGCGTTGAAAGACTTTGATCGCGAGACGTTCCCGGGTCTTTAATGTGGTATTGCCTTCGTGTTCTTCAAGGTCATTGAGGACAGCCTCGTAATCCTCCGGGTCAACTACCACTGTCACAGAATCATGATTTTTTGCTGCGGAGCGAAGCATACTGGGACCTCCGATATCGATCTGCTCGATTGCTTCGGCGCGGGTGACACCTTCTTTGGCGACCGTTTCTTCGAAGGGATAAAGATTCACTACGACGATATCAATCGGCAGAATATCGTTATCCTCCGCCTGCTTGACGTGTTCCTCAAGATCCCGGCGGAAAAGAAGTCCACCATGAACCTTTGGGTGTAAGGTCTTGACCCGGCCATCAAGCATCTCGGGGAATCCGGTGAATTCTGAGACTTCGATCACCGGGATGCCGAGATCGGCAATGAATTTGGCGGTACCGCCGGTCGAAAGGATCTCAATGTCGTGGTCATGGAGACCTTGAGCGAGTGATTCAAGGCCGGATTTGTCTGACACTGAAATTAGGGCGCGGGAGATGCTCATAAGCTTGGGTTTTGCAGCGTTATCACCTCCATGGAGTGACGCAAGATGAAATGGAAAAAACCCGTTCGTCTGTCTTGAAAGGACAAAAAAATGCGGCGCAGGAGCCCGTTTTCCCAAAAGTTTTGCAGTAATTTTATAAATCAGCTTGCTTTTTAGTTAATTAATCTTAATATTTTAGTGAACTTAGTTATCAACCTGACCTCTGGAAATGAAATATCACTATCTTTTACCGATCGGAGTCGCTCTGCTTACCATGTCCTGCAAGAGCACAAAGACAGCCTCAACGAATCCTTATCAGAATAATCCGTATTATGGGCCGAGCAGCGCCGGCAGCAGTACGACGGACTATTCGAGTACTGCTTCTTCTGCAAGTTACCCAAGTTACAGCGACGCGACCTACACGCCTCCGGTGCCAAGCGCTCCTGCACCACCTAGTGCAACTGTTCCAACTGTGCCTTCCGTTCCAACCTACAGTGCACCATCGACCCCCAGCTACAGTGCGCCAAATGCCTACACACAGCCGGTTTCGACCGGCGGTTCACACCGGGTTGCAAGTGGTGAGAATCTCTATCGTATCAGTCTGAAACACGGCACTTCCGTCGCGGCGATCAAAAGCGCAAACGGACTTGGGAGTGATGTGATTCACCCTGGTCAAGTGCTCCGCATTCCTTAATTTGGTCAACCCTACGACCTGTTTTCGAAAAGCCGACGGTTAACGCCGTCGGCTTTTTTGTGGCCCATTAATTGATCTGAGCCGGTGACGAAGAGGGTGCATATCGACGACGAAGTTCGTCCAATGCTCGCAGAATAGCGTCCTCATCCATCTCGTGAACCTCTAGTTTATCACCAATGTTGCGAATGAGAGTGATCGTTAGTTCACCGCCAAGGTGCTCGCGGAATTCCTCAAGACCGGCTAAAACGACGTGATGTCCGCTTTCTTCAGCATCGAGAAAGTCTGACCAGAGATCAAACCCGACCGTTGTGATCAATTCCAGCGTCTCATCCGCGACGGTTCTGTCGAGGAGATCGATTTCTACCGAGTAAAGAAGGTCAAGGGCCATTCCAATCGCAACCGCTTCTCCGTGACTAACCGAAAAGTCCGAGATTTGCTCCAGCTTGTGTGCAGCCCAGTGCCCAAAATCAAGAGGGCGGGCGGAACCGTATTCGAACGGATCTCCACTCGATGCAATGTGATCGACGTGATTTTCAGCACTCCGACGGATTGTTGTCTCGAGGGGGTGTTTTTCGAGACGCCCCAGAGCTTCGCCGTTGGAATGAAGGTATCGGTAAAAGTCACGGTCACGAATGAGTGATACCTTAATTGCTTCGATGATTCCGTCGCGGCAGGCTCGCTCGGGCAGGCTTGTGATAAAATCGAGATCGTTAACAATCGCAAACGGGACTGAAAATGTGCCGACCCAGTTCTTTTTGCCGAAATAGTTCACGCCGTTTTTTACCCCGACGCCACCGTCGCCCTGACTGAGAGTCGTCGTCGGCATGCGTATCAGGCGAATACCGCGGTGCGCTGTGGCAGCGCCAAAGCCTGCGAGGTCAAGAAATGCGCCACCACCTATCGCGACAATGTATGAGTGCCGACAGACTTTGTGGTATTCGATTGCCTGCCAAATCTTTTCGACGAGTGACCACTGGTTCTTTGAGGGTTCTCCTCCGGTGACGATCATGGGTGCGGTCACAAGGTTGAGTGTATCTGAGTGAACCGCGAAATACTGAGAAATTTGTTCAGCAAGTTTCGGATTTGACTCGGCTACCCCGCTGTCGAGCAGAACCAGCACCTTGGATTGCCCGCCTAGATCGCAGGCGTCAGCAACCAAATCACGAAGAGTGTGATTTTTCGTGTCGAAAGCGCCATGGGTGAAAGCGACACGATGTTGGAAAGTGATGGGGATTGAACGCTGAATCATAGCAGGTGAGGAAACTAGCCCCTGAAGGAAGTATGTTCAAAGTGACGTGTATGCGGACGGATCCTGAAGTGAGATTCTCAGTCAGCGACGCTGAAGCGGAACTCGGTCGTGTGCTCATAGCGATCTCCGGGACGGAGAAGACTTGAGGGGAATGAAGGCTCATTCGGTGCGTTCGGAAAGAATTGCGTCTCAAAACAGATCCCGCCCCACTTGGGATATGGATTCCCTTTGAAGTTATTGCCCGTGAAGATTTGAACTCCGGGTTTTGTGGAAACAACGGTCATGACACGACCGCTTTTCGGATCTTTCAGAACGGCGATGGTCTGCGCGGAGTTGCTTTCAGCGGGGACGAAACAGTGATCGAGCCCGCTTTTTCCGATCAGCGGGAGCTGATCACCGAGTCGTTTTGGAGTGAGGAAATCAAAAGGCGTGTTAGCAACGGGGAGTCGCTTTCCGGTAGGGATGTTTCGATCATCAATTTCAAGAATCTTGGAGGCGTGTAGCTGGAGCGTTTGTTCTTCGATAGAACCGCCTCCAGCGAGATTGAAGTAGGCATGGTTCGTGAGATTCACATGCGTCGGTTGGTCGGTCGTCGCTTCGTAGTCGATGATGAGGGCGTTGTCGTTAGTAAGAGTGTAGGTCACCCCGGCCTTCACCGTGCCGGGATAACCTTCGTGCCCGTCGGCGCTTTCGAGATTGAAGGTGACAGCTGCCTTTCCGTCGTTTTTAAGGGATTTACTTTGCCAAAGCTGACGATGGAATCCCGTTTTGCCGCCGTGAATGTGGACTCCGGTTTTGGGATTCACACTTTTGAGATCATATCGGGTTCCTTCGATCATGAAGCCGCCGCCATCGATCCGATTGGCGAAGCGCCCAATGACCGATCCGAAGACTCCTCCGGCGAGTGCTTCTTCGAGTGAATTGTAAGTTAGCGTGATGCGACCACTTTCCCCATTTCGGTCTAGGGCGTCGATCGAGACAAGAAGCGCTCCATAGTCAGCGAGGCAAACCGTGAGTCCTTGTTCGTTCGTCAGGGTGAAGAGCCTGACCTCGCGGCCATCCGGCATTTTGCCCCAGACCGTCGAGTTCACTTCCGCTGTCTGGACTAACACTGCGGAAAAGAACACGGTTGCCAAGAGCGCAATCTGAATGACCTTTTTCATATGTGCATGCTGTCGCCCCGGATCTTTCGCGTCAATACAACACTCCTGGCCTCGTTCGCCACGGTTGCTTTCCAATTTGCCCCCGCCGATGACTGGCCCGTTTTCCGGGGAATGGACCGAAACGGGATCGCCACTGATGAGTCCTTTTCCAGCGAAGGCAAAATCACCGCTGTCTGGAAGGCAGAGGTCGGACTAGGTTACAGCGCCCCGGTCGTGAGTGGGGGCAAAGTTGTCATCACCGGGCACAACGGCGCGGATACCGACACCGTTTTCTGCTTCGACGAAAAATCGGGCGAGGAACTTTGGACGTTCAGCTATCCGCAGCCTTTGGCGGACCTCTACTTTCAGGGAGGAACAACGGGGACGCTCACTTTCGACGGGGATAAGCTCTTTCATGTCGCGAGAGAGGGCGAGGTTTTCTGCCTCAGCGTGAAAGACGGGTCTGTGATTTGGAAGAAACATTTGCAGGAGGAGTTCGGGTATTCCAAGCCGACCTGGGGATTCACGGGTGCGCCCTTCGTCATGGGGGAACGTGTTTTCCTGACCGCTGGTGAATCAGGGATCGCGCTAAACAAAAACAACGGTGCTGAGATTTGGAAATCGAAGAACGAGGAAGCAGGCTACTCCTCTCCATTTCCGATTAAAAGAGGCGAGACCCAATATCTCATTTTCACGAACAAACGATTTTATGTCTGTGTTGAAGCAGCGACTGGCGAAGCCGTCTGGGAGTATCGGTGGATGACACGCTACGGAGTCAACGCAGCGGATCCGGTCATCTCCGGCGACAAGATCTTCATTTCGAGCGGCTACGGCAAGGGCGCTGTCATGGTTTCCTGGGATGGATCATCAGATCCGGTTAAAATTTGGCAGAGCCGTGATCTCAAGACGCAGATGAATGCCGCCGTGCTTATCGACGGTTATCTTTACGGAGTGGACGGAAACGAGAGCGTCGATGGGACAGGCCTGAAGTGTCTTGAGTTTGCAACCGGAGAAACTCAGTGGATCGAGACGTCAATTGGTCACGGCACCGTCTCTGCGGTTGGGAATCAACTCGTGGTCTTGAGCGAAAGCGGAACGCTGCAGATCGGTGAGGCAAGTCCTTCTGGATTTTCCCCGGCTGTTTCGGAGGAGGTCGTTCCCGGACGGGTTTGGACAGTGCCGGTCGTGGCGAATGGGAGGATTTATGCCCGGAACGAGGGGGGGCAGTTAGCCGTCATTGAAGTCGGAAAAGACTCCTAACGTTCGCGAGAGCCGACACGTTTTCAGTGTATGAAATCCCTCCTTCTTTCTTTCGGTTTAGTCTTCTCTTGCTGTTCAGTTTGCGGGCAAACGACGGATGCCCCGCCCGTTGCTCCTGCAGCAACACAAACGACTGAAGAGGTTGCTGATTATATTCGATATTTAGAAGGGCCTGAAGATGATCGTCTCCAAACTGCGGTGACGCGATTTCAGAAGGAGAGGCTTGTCGTGGATTTGGTTTCCGTTGTTCATCTTGCTGATGCATCTTACTTCGAGAACTTGAACGAACTCCTCGCTGGATATGATGTTGTTCTCTATGAGATGGTCGGGGGGGCATATTCTCCGAATACAGCCGAAGAGCCGATCACTGCTTCGGACGAAATGGCAGCGGTGCGACAGCTTCAGACGATGGCGAAGTCATTTCTTGGTCTCGAGTTTCAGCTCGAAGGAATCGATTACAGTGCTCAGAACTTTGTTCATGCTGACGTCGAGTGGGATACCATGAACGGTCTCATGAAGGCGCGGAATCAGAGCTTCGCGGAAATTTTCACACGGGCGATGTCGCTATCGAAAGAAGGATCCATCCCCGGGCTCCCTGACACAGAGGCGGGCATGAGCCTCATGCTGGGAAGCCTTCTCACTGCGGTCACGACGGGGAACAGTAACGAATTGAAGCGTGTTCTTGCTCCCTTCCTGAGCGAGGCTGAGGGATTTATTACCATGCTTGAGGGCGAGGACGGCACGGTCTTAGTGACGGAACGAAACAAGCTCGTCATGGCAAAGCTCGCTGAGGAACAGAAGACCCGGGGTGCGGGAAAGTATGCCATTTTCTATGGGGCGGGGCACATGCCTGATCTTGAGAACCGTCTTATCGCTGAAGGCTATACCAAAGTAGAGACGACATGGGCTGACGCCTGGTCGATCGAGGATGCCGCCGAAGGGTCGGTGGCACGGCCCGCGGAAGCTCCGGCAGATTTCTTTCTCAACCTTCTTGAGGAAAATCCGGAGATCATCGGGACGATTCAAAAAATGGGGGAAATGTTAGAGCAGATTCAAGCGGTGGAATAGAAGTTGCGCGACAAATCCTGTAAGGAGAATTCTGTGGGAGGCGTCCCAAGTCACGAACCTATTACTACCGCTTTATGACTACCCCGGCTTTTCCTCAATTACATCCTCTCGACGAGCACAATCAAAAACTTGAGAGCAACGTCCATCCTCGCGACTGGGTAAATCCAACTCCCGACGGGAAATACAACCTCGTCGTTATTGGTGCGGGGACGGCAGGGCTGGTTTCTGCAGCCGGATCCGCTGGCATCGGTGCCAAGGTCGCTCTGATCGAACGTGACCTTCTTGGCGGTGACTGCCTCAATGTGGGGTGTGTCCCTTCCAAGGCGATCATCGCTTCGGCTCACGCGGTTGCATCAGCGCGAAACGGTGAGCGATTCGGAGTTCATGTTCCTGATGGTGTCACTGTTGATTTCGGCGCTGCAATGGAGCGGATGAGAAAGTTGCGAGCTGATATTTCCCCGCATGATTCAGCCGAGCGCTTTAAGGGGCTTGGTATCGATGTTTTTCTTGGCTCGGCCAAGTTCACCGGTGCGAACACGATTGAAGTTAATGGTCAGGAACTGACGTTTGCGAAAGCAGTTGTCGCGACAGGCGCCCGGGCATCGGCGCCACCGATCGACGGACTTGAAGGTGTTGAATACCTCACCAATGAAACTCTTTTTTCCCTGACTGAATTGCCTCCTCGCTTCGGTATCGTCGGTGCTGGTCCGATCGGCGCAGAGATGGCGCAAACTTTCGGACGCTTTGGTTCCGACGTGACCCTCTTTACCGGAAGATCGGGGATGCTCCCGAAGGAAGATCCGGAAGCGGGACAGCTGGTCGCTGATGAGCTCGAGCGCGATGGGGTTTCGATTAGAGATTTTGGATCGAATTTGTCGGTCAGCAAAAACGAAGACGGAAGCATCTCAATGAGAAACAAAGGCAACGATTCGGATGAGGTCGTCGTTGTCGACAAGCTTCTTATCGCGGTTGGTCGTGCTCCGAATGTGAATGGTCTGGGACTTGAAGATGCCGGGATTGAATACGATCTCAAGACTGGCGTTCAGGTTGATGACAATCTGCGGACGACAAACTCGAATGTCTTTGCTGCCGGTGATGTCTGCTCGACTTTTAAGTTTACTCACGCCGCTGATTTCATGGCGCGCAATGTGATCCGAAATGCGCTCTTTGGAGGTAAAGCAAAGACTTCAGATCTGGTCATTCCCTGGGCGACCTATACCTCACCGGAAGTGGCTCATGTCGGGCCGACCTGGGATGATCTCGAAACGCGGAAGGACGAGCTCGACCTTTATCGTGTCGACATGTCAGGCGTCGACCGTGCGATTCTGGAAGGGGAGACGGAAGGCTACGTAAAGATTTACACCGAGAAGGGGAAAGACACGATTGTTGCCTCTACGATCGTTTCGAAAAACGCCGGAGATCTCATCAGTCAAGTGAGTCAGGCGATGGTGGCCGGCGTCGGCCTTGGGAAAATCGGATCAACAATAAGCCCCTACCCGACTCAGGGCGAAGCGATTCGCAAAGCGGGTGACCTCTATGCGAAGACTCGACTTACTCCCTTTGTTGGCAAGATGCTGAAGAAGTGGCTCGATTTTCAGATTCGTTAGGAGAAGACTTTCTCAAGAGAGCTTCTCATCACCTCTGGATCGGGAGATTTCCCGGTCCAGAATTCGATGCCGATGACTCCCTGGGCGACGAGCATCCCGAGACCATCGATAACCCGGCAGCCTTTGTCCCGGGCTTCGCGAACGAGTCTCGTCGCAGGAGGATTTGGAATCACATCGGCAACGATCATTTCTGAGGTGAGCGTGTCGGTGTTCAGAGGGATACGGGCATCAATATCGGGGAAGAGTCCGATTGAAGTGGCATTCACGACGATATCAGTGCCTGGGGGCACCTCAAAGTCACCCTGCCAAGGAACGTAGGTGATTTTCAGATCCCCTCCGACGGCTGCATTAAGATCAGATTCGAAAAGATTGGTGAGCTCACGACCCCGCTCCTCGTTGCGATTCACGAGGGTGATTTCGCGGACCCCGGCCAATGCCATTTCGACGCCGATGGCGCGGGCAGCCCCACCGGCTCCCAGCAGGACCATTGACTTTCCTTTCGGATTGTCGAGTTCCTTGAAGCTTGAGACAAAGCCTTTCCCATCCGTATTCTCCCCGATGAATTGCCCGTTTCGATTCACGACGCAATTCACTGCTCCCATTAGTCTTGCGGAGTCGCCGAGTCCGTCGAGGTATTGAATCACTTCCACCTTGTGGGGAATCGTGCAGTTGAACCCCTGAAATCCGAAAGCCCTTGCTCCGGCGACTGCGGAGGAGAGATTCTCAGGCTTAACCTCGAGGGTAAGGTAGCGCCAATCGAGCCCCATCGCCGCATAGGCGGGTTCGATCATGGCTTGGGTAGGGTTTTCAGAAACGGGGTAACCGTAGCAGGCAGTCAGTTCCTGTTTGAAATTTAATTCGGCGGGCATTGGCGCGAATTCTAGTGAAAGTCGTCAGGGTGGCAAGCGTTCGAGCGAGATTTTTTCTTTATACCTTTGCCTCACGGGTCAATGCTATCGCGCGATGCACATTCCCACACTCATCGAACGAAAGCGTGACGGAGGATCTTTGTCAGAGGATGAAGTTCGCTTTCTTATCGCTGAATTCACCGGGGAACGCATGCCGGATTACCAGATGTCGGCTCTTGCGATGGCTATCTATTTCCAGGGAATGAGCGCCGACGAGACTGCTTCTCTCACTTTCGCCATGCTGGAATCGGGCGAAAAGATGATCCATCCCGAAGGCGCTCCGCGAATTGTCGATAAGCATTCTACCGGCGGGATCGGAGATAAGACCTCCTTGGTACTCGCACCTTTGCTCGCCTGCGATGATCTTTGGGTTCCTATGATTTCAGGAAGGGGATTGGGAATCACCGGGGGGACGCTCGATAAGCTGGAGTCTATTCCCGGCTTTTCCGTATCCGTTTCCCGCGAGAAGGCGTTGCGACAGCTCGAGAAGATTGGTGTCGTCATGATGGGGCAGACTTCTGACATCTGCCCTGCCGATAAAAAGCTTTATGCCCTCCGCGATGTCACTGCAACGGTTCCGAGCCAGCCGCTGATCGTGGCATCAATTATGTCCAAAAAACTGGCTGAATCTCTCGACGTTCTCGTGCTTGATGTGAAGTTCGGAAGTGGAGCATTCATGAAGACAAGAGAAGAAGCTGCATCGCTCGGGTCTGCGATGCAGGCGGTGGGTTCGGCCATGAGTGTTGAAACGAAAGTCCTTTATCATTCCATGGATGAACCACTTGGCAGGTCTGTCGGCAACATGCTTGAAGTCGTCGAGGCCATTGAGGTGCTTGAGGGGAGAGGTCCGTCTGACCTGAGAGAGATGACGCTGGATCTTGCTGCTGAAGTGAGTCTCGCCGATCGGGATCAACTGGAGCGATGGCTTGACGACGGCACGGCGCGCGCGAAACTCGACGAATTGGTGGAATGTCAGGGAGGAAGAACCGACGATCTCTCCAGGCTTGAGTCGGTTCATGTCGCGCCGGTAATTCGGGACATAAATGCTCACGAGAGCGGGAAAATTCTCAAATTCGACGCCGACACCGTGGGGCGGGCGAGTCTCGCCCTCGGTGCGGGAAGAAGCCGTGCTGGTGAACCTATTGATTTTTCGGTCGGATTTGACCGCCTCGCCAAAGTGGGGGATGTGATCGCTGCGGGTGACGTGGTGGCGCGAGTTCATGCAGCAAGTGAGTCAGCAGCAGAAGAGGGTTCAAAAAACATTCTTGAGGGACTTCAATGCGAATCTTAGCGGCAGTATTTTTATTAGTTTTGGTTTCAGGATGTAAGCGGCCTGAACCAGTTCAGCTCGTCATCGAATCCGAGCCTTCCGTGGAGTCTCTGGTTTCGACAGTTCTTAATGGAGGAGGAACTTTCAAAGATGTCGATTTTGCATCGCTGATCGAGACCTCAACCGGAAACCGTGTCCTCCCTTTGAATCCTGAAGAGCCCGTGGATTTAGAAATCATTAATGGCATCGATGACGCGGTCGCAAAGGTCGTGGCGATCCTCAATAAGCCGGGTTCTCCGACTCACGACGAAAGACGCATCAATGAAGTCAGTTCGCATTTTGAAGAAGGCCTTCTTGAAGTGCTTGATCGAGCGCCCGAGTTTGAATGTGGCTATCCGCGAACCGCCGAAGGAAATCTGCAGAGATCAGGCTATCCTGATCTCTTCGTTCGCCATCTTGAATCAGGTCGGGTTATTTACCTCGACCCGAAACTGGTCGCGGAAGGTTCCCTTAACTCCAGTCTGCGGACTTTCTATTTCACTCCTCGAAAAGAAACGAACAAGGTTCTCTTTGATGCTCACCATTTACTGGTTGGAATCGAGCATGACGGGAATACCGGAAAGTGGAAATATCTTCGTTGGCACCTTGTTGATCTGACTCGATTCAAAGTGACCTTGAAAGCCGAATTTCAGGCATCGAATCGGGATCTATATCAGCCTGAGCTAATCATCAAGGAAGGGCTTGCTGATTAGCGCACCGTGGGCTTCAAGAGGAATAATCCGGATGTGGCTCGAAAGGCATCATTCGAGTTTATCGTCTTAAATTCATGTCCTGCACCCCAGGAGTCAGAAAAGATGACTCTATCCGTTGTAGCGTTGTAACCGATGATCATGCGCATGTGGCCGCCGCCTGTTTGCATCGTTAATGGTGGATCCTCCTCGAAGTGGCCGATTTCGAGCGCCCATAGAAGGGGGATACCTTCTCCAATCCATTTCGAAATCATTTTGTGAAAGTCCTCTTCCGGAACTGAATCTCCAACAAGGTTGCCGTCGAGCAGCTCGACCAGGCCGCTGTAGTGGCGGATTGCGAGACATTCGAAACGGGTTTTGAAAAGGTGGTCTATCGCTCCCAGTTCTTCATTGATGACGAGTGCGCTGGTACCGCGATTTGGATCTGACTCGGCAATTTGTGCAAGCTGATGCATATCACAAGCGATCCCGTAGTACTCGAAGAGACGTTGAGCGGAGGCGACGACGCAATAACCTTTAGCACCTTGATCAACCATCGGCACCCCGCTCACATAGATGCTGCCATCCGGTTTGCGAACCACATTCCGGGGGAGCTCGGAAAGTTTCACCGTCGCTCCAGCACGGTCTTTTGTTGCCGCTTCGTAGGCCCCGCCAGCGTCGCGCCTCGAAAGGCGCATGCGGAAGAATTCTGTGTTTTCCGGAGCATCAGGGTTGTGCTCCAGGACTGCTTTTCCTCGTGCAGAAATCCAAATCCATCCGGCGGTGAGAAGTCCCTGCGCAGGGTTCTCGGTCCGGCGAACCGGACGCACGTCGAGTTGCTTTCCAATGTGGCGACCCACGGCACGATTTCTCTCCTCAAAATCTGAGGGGGTGATGCTTCCCCCGTCGCCGCGATTGAAGATTGAAATGGTGACTCCGAGGAATTTGCCGTCTTCGAAATCGATAATCGCTTCTTCAATCGGAACGCTACCACCAAGAAGCGTTAACTTTACTGATAGGTTCTCTGTTTCCTTGCGTTGAAAAATGGCTCGGGATTTGTCGCTTGTTAGCCATTTGAAATAAGGGTTATGGTTCCAGTTTCCCTGCTCAAACATTGCTTCCAAATCGGCTGGCTTGATGCCATAAGCGCCCGGGAGATTGATGAAAGGATCAAGATCAGCAACCAAATTGCTTTGACCTTCCGCCGACAGTGGCGAAACGAGTAAACTGACAATTAAAAAGGGAAGGACGAGGTGTTCTTCGCGCACCATGCGGGCACTGTATCGAATTCCGCTAAAGGTGTCTCGCAAAATCGCGGGGAACGCATTTTCCGTTTGTCATCGTCGTCATTCTCTGAGACAACAGGCTCGTTAAAATCCCTTATTTGTCTATGGCGTTGCAGAAACTGATCAACGATCCGCTCAAAGTGGCGGACGAACTACTCGAAGGCCTTGTTGATGCCTACAATGGTGAGTGCAAACCAGTCGGTCGGAGATCGATCGTGAAAACGGAAATTCCGGATGGCAAAGTAGCGCTCCTTGTTGGTGGCGGTGCCGGGCATGAGCCGATCTATCACGGACTCGTCGGGCGCAATCTCGCCGACGGGGCTGCGTGCGGTGACATTTTCGCTGCTCCTCCGCCAAATATTGTTTTCGAAGCGACCGAGGCAGTCGATAAAGGAAAAGGCGTTCTCTATTTGTATGGAAACTACGCCGGCGACGTTTTGAACTTTGATATCGGCGCAGAGCTTTCTGATGACGAGGATATCGAAATCCGTACCGTTCTTATCTGGGACGACATTTGTTCTGCTCCTCCCACGGAGAAGGAGAAGCGTCGTGGAATCGCTGGTCTTGTTCCGGTAGTGAAGCTTGTTGGCGCGGCCTCTCAAACCGCTGCCTCACTCGATGAGCTCGAAGCGTCTGCAAAGAAGGCGGTTCTTCAGACGCGTTCTGTTGGCGTTGCAATGTCACCGGGATCGATTCCTGCAACAGGAAAGCCCACCTTTGAACTCGAAGAGGGTATGGTTGGCCTTGGCATGGGAATCCACGGAGAGCCCGGTGTCGCTGAAATTCCCATGACGACGGCGGACGAACTGACTCCGCAGATGCTCGACCTTGTGATCAAAGATTTTGAAGAGGACGAGGAAGTTGATGCGCTCGCTGAGGGCGACGAAATCGTTCTTTTTGTGAATTCACTCGGCGCGACAACAATGATGGAACTACTCATTGTTCTTCGTAAAGCGAAGCAATATCTCACCGAGAAGGGTGTCAAAATCTACGACGTCATGCTTGGACCTCTTGTTACCTGCCAGGAAATGTCAGGTGTTTCTATCTCAGTCACGAGAATGGACGATGAACTCAAGGGATACTGGGACATGCCCTGCCAATCAAATTGCTTCAGCAAGATGGAAGGACACCACGGCGGCTGAATTGCTCCATTCATAACCTAATCAGGCAACTGAACAGGGTTGAATCATCGATCTAACCCTGTTAGGTCATCCAAAAAAAGAATTTCCATGGGAAAAGAAACACTTTCGATCACAGAGACGCGCGACATGATGGTTGCGGTCGCGAACAAGATTATTGAGGCCGAGCCTATCCTCACCGATGCGGACCGCGCCCTCGGCGACGGAGACCACGGTGTCGGTATGGAGCGGGGGATGAATGCGGTTAAAGAAGCTCTCGCTGCTGAGGAGTTTGCCAGCACGGGCAAAGTCTTTATGGCCGTCGGAATGGCGATGATGTCCTCTATGGGCGGTGCCTCCGGAGCTGTTTTTGGAACCCTTTTCCGTTCCGGCGGCAAAGCGATCAAAAATGCCGAAGTCCTCGATGCTGCCGGTATCGTCGCTGTATTCAAAGAAGGCACTGAAGGTGTTATGACTCGCGGTGGTGCGAAGCCCGGCGACAAGACGATGGTCGACGCGCTTCTTCCTGCGGCAGAGGCAGGTGAAAAAGCGGCTGCGGCAACGGTTTCCGAAGCCCTCGTCGCGATTGCTGACGGAGCTGAGGCTGGCAAAGAGGCGAGCAAGGACATGATCGCCACGATGGGTCGCGCGAAGACTCTCGGTGAGAAATCGCTCGGGAAAGCCGATGCTGGCGCGGTTAGCGTCGCGATCATTGCGGCGACGATGAGAGATTTCGCGGCCTGAGCGACACGCATTTCATTGCGTTGTTTCGTCGCGCTGTCTATGCTTCGACCATCAATTATGGCCGAAGCAAAAGACGTTTATACTTTTTCTGATCTCAAGGATTGGTCCGCCTCCACGAAGGGGCTTGATCATCCTGCCACTCTCTCCGTGATTGGCGATCCAGTGGAGCATTCCCGCTCCCCGCAAATGCACAACCCGGCGCTTCAGTCAGCCGGGATTGATGCGGAGTATGTGCGTATTCATCTGACCCCTGAAGAGCTCACCGAGGGACTTGCGCTGATCAAGGCGGCCGGCTTCACCGGAACCAACGTGACGATTCCGCACAAAGGGGGCATCTTTGATGCTGTCGATGACATCACGGAAGTTGGCCGACGCATTGGCGCAGTAAACACGGTGGCGATTGATGGAGATAAGTTGATTGGACATAATACCGATGGCCCCGGCTTGAAGCGGGCGATCCGCGAAGAATTTTCAATGGATCTCACCGATCTTCGTATCATGATCATCGGAGCTGGCGGCGGAGCGGGAAAAGCCGCCGCGGTTCAATGTGCGATGGATCACTGCGATCGACTTGTTCTCGTGAATCGAACTGTCGCAAAAGCGGAAACGTTGAAAAGCGAGCTCGAAGATCTCTTTGTCGATCCCGACCGACTCGAAGGGCCCGCTGATAGACTTGTTGCAATTCCCTGGGAGGAGAAAGCACTTGAGCGGGAACTGGGGCAGGTCGACTTGATCATCAATGCGACCTCAGTGGGAATGAAGCGAACCGACGCGGAGGTCGTGCCGCAGCGCCTCATCGAACCGCATCATCTCGTTTACGATATGATATATGCACCGCCGAGAACGCGTCTCATCAATGATGCCGAGTCTGCCGGTGCGAAGGCTGCAAACGGGTTGAGTATGTTACTTTGGCAGGGCGTTCTCGCTTTCGAATTCTGGTTCAATCGCGAGGCGCCCGTCGAAGTAATGCGCAAAGGATTGATGGAGTCGCTTGGCTGAGAACTGCGTTAGCGCTCCTTTTTATGCAGATTTCCAGAGCTGTAAGTATAGCTTTGTTAGTGTGTTTGATTGGGAACCAAAGTTGAAAAGCTTGGGGATTTTTTTCCATTAAGTTGAATGAGTTGAAGGGTAGGCGCGTCTTTCTCCCAGCAACAACGCTTACCTCAACAATATCATGAAGACTACTCTCATCACCCTCGCAATCGTCGCCACTGCACTCATCGGATTCACTCCTCAGGCAGAGGCCGGAACAAAGAAGGATATTCTCCGTTTCGTCGGGCACCAGCTCTCGAAGAATAACGGTTACGGAAACGGCCACGGACACTGCACTCCTTATGTCGTGCGGACTTCGGAGATCTGCCGCCGCTGCGAAACTCGCACTGGATATCGTCCCTGCGGTTCAGTTTACTACTACAACGTTACGGTCGTCACTTACCGCGACTATTACTCCAACGGTTCGAGCCGAACATACACTCGCACCATTGCCTGATTTTTAACTCCTTTCTTCATTCACCAAGGGAAAATTGCGGGGTGGCTTTCGAGCTGCCCCGCTTTTTTTATGACTTCACTGAAGAATAAATAGAAGAGTGTTAGGACAAAGTTCGAGTTCGGACTAACTTTTTTTCACATCTTTTTGAATAAGCCTTTTCCGGTGCGCGTCTTCCCCCTGTAACAACATTAACACACCACTAAAATGAAAACTACCATCCTTACGCTCGCCCTTGCCACTGTCGCCCTTCTTGGTTTCACTGCTTCTGCTGAAGCTGGTTCAGGACATCACCATGGCACTCCTTCATGGGGTCACCAACAGCCTCAGCACGGTCACTGTGTCCAGCCGGTCTACAAGATTCGCACGATCGAAGTTTGCCGCCGCCAGGAATGCCGCACTGCTTATTACCCTTGCGGTCGTCCTTACACTTACCACGTAACGATCGTGACCTACCGCGACATTTACTCTAACGGCAGCAGCAATACTTACACTCGCACTTTGAGCTGATCGAATTTGCTTCAAACAACAACCAACAACAAGGAAGGCAGCCGCAAGGCTGCCTTTTTTGTGTCTTGCAGGGATTCGTGTCTTCGGGCAAAAACAGAGCATGCTTCGAACTGTTTCACTTTTTGCACTATTCCTGACGGCTCCTCTCATCGCCGAAGAAAGACCCAACATTCTCTTTATTTACACGGATGATCATTCCTATCGCACCGTTTCCTGTTACCCGGATTCGTATGATTGGGTTGAGACGCCGCATATCGATGCACTTGCTGCGAAGGGTGTGCGTTTTCATCATGCGACGATCGGGACCTGGTGCATGCCTTCGCGTGCGATGCTCCTAACAGGGCATCATTCCTTTGGAATCGAGTCGATGCGGATGGAAGGGGACTATCCCGGAAGCGAGTATGATCCTGAAAAATGCAGGTTCTGGCCCTCTGCCTTTCGTGAGGCAGGATATCAGACCGCACAAATTGGAAAGTGGCATACTGGCACTGATACTGGATTTGGCCGTGACTGGGACTACCAGATTGTTTGGAATCGTCCTCGCTATCCGGAAAACTCGGGTGCCTACTACTACGATCAGTTAATCGAGAAGAACGGGGCAGATCCCGTCATGACGGGTGGATACTCGACCGACAATTACACGGAGTGGGCACTCGATTACATTCATGGCCGCGAAGGGAGAGACCCGGAGAAGCCATGGTATCTTTGGGTCTGTTACGGTGGTGTTCATGGTCCATTCACTCCGGCAGATCGACATCTCGACGATTATCCCGGCGTCGTGATTGAAGATCCTGCCGACATTTATCCTCCCCGAGAGGGGAAGCCGACTTATTCTAAGAACGTCGCACAGTGGGTTGAAGGGTCTGGAGGAGAGCCTGTTTTGATCAAAGGGCGAACCAAAGGTGGAATCGAAGCCAATGGAAAGAAGACCTTGAGCGAATGGGTCCGACAGGTGAATCAAACAGTGAAGTCACTCGATGAAGGCGTTGGGCAGCTTGTCGAAGGCCTCGAGCAGTCCGGTCAATTGGAGAACACTCTGATCGTCTTTACCTCCGATCAGGGATTCGCCTGGGGTCAACATGGCTTTCAGGTGAAGTTGGCGCCGTATGACTCAAATATTCGCTCGCCGATGGTGGTTTCCATGCCATCACGGTTTCCAGAGGGAAAAGTGTGTCAGCACCCGGTTGGCGGTGTCGATATCGTGCCGACGATTTTTTCGGTCGCAGGTGTTGAGTTACCCTGGGAGATGCACGGGCATGATTTGACCCCGATGCTAGAGGATCCAGAGTCAGACGAGAATGCGAGGCCAATCCTCACCGTTCATACCGGTGACAGCTACGGATCGAATACTGATGTCGTGCCTGTGGGTGACGACGCGGCGTCTCAAAAGAAACTCTACATGCGTGGAGACGTTCCGTGGTGGGTTTCGCTTGTCGACGGGAACCAGAAATACATTCGCACCCTCGTTCCGGGCGAGCCGGAGGAGTTGTATGACCTTGCTTCCGACCCCGAAGAACTCACCAACCTGGCTCGCGATGCAGCGTATCATGAGCGTGTTATTGAGCTGCGCGAAATGGCGATGACAGAACTTCGTCGCACCGGAGCAAAAATGGTGGAAACTCTACCGGAAGTCTTACCCCTACCATGATAAATCGACGAACCATTCTTTCAGCGGCAACCGTGCTCCCCACAATTGGTTGGGCGAATTCGATAAAGCCGTCTCTTAAATATCTCCAGATCGGCACGGGTCACGCTCACGCCAACAAAATAGGTGTTTACGAAGCGAGTGACGATTGGGAGGTCGTAGGAATCGTCGAGGAAAATCCCGAACTTCTAGCAGCGGCGAAAGAGAATTCGACCTATCGCGACTTCCCATTCTTGACCCTGGAAGAGGGGCTGAATACGGAGGGGCTTTCTGTCGTCGGTGTGGAAACTGAAGTTCGTGATCTTTTGAAATACGCGGAGATCGCGATTGATGCGGGTTTCAACGTTCATCTCGACAAACCTGCGGGAGCATCCTTTGCACGCTACAAGCAGATCATGGAGAAAGCGGAGGCATCCGGGCTCGTTTGTCAGATGGGTTATATGTATCGATTTAATCCAGCCGTGCAGTTGCTTCAACGCATGCTTGAGGCTGGCTGGCTCGGCGAAGTGTTTGAGACACACGCGGTGATGTCAAAAGTGATGCCGCTTCCTTCCCGGCAGATTGTTGATGAGTTCGTTGGCGGAACGATGTTTGAGCTCGGCTGTCACATCATAGATTTAACGGTAGGAGTGTTAGGGAAACCTGAAAAAGTGACGAGCCATTCCCGCCGTGTCCTTGAGAGCTCTGATGATACGCTCGTCGACAATATGCTCGCGGTTTTTGATTACCCAAAGGCGACCGCAACGGTTCGCTCCACCGCCCTTGAAGTTGAGGGTTTTTCCCGGCGTCAGTTTACAGTTTGTGGAACGGAGGGGACCTGCCACATTCAGCCGCTTGATCGGCCTTCGATGCAATTGTCTCTTTCGAAAGAGAGGCAGTTTGCGGGGGATCCTAAAGTGTATCAAAAAGGACGCTCTGAGATTCTCTTCGAGCCTTATCAGCGATATGTCGGTGATGCCGCGGATCTGGCCGCGACAATACGTGGAGAAAAAGAAAACTCATTTCCTGTGAGTCACGATCTCGCGGTGCAACGCGCCGTCCTCGAAGCGTCGGGAATGCCGCT
>JARGOD010000078.1:0-13666 GCA_029210205.1 Verrucomicrobiales bacterium
AGTTTGGAAAACGAAAGACTCAAAGCAATGGAAGAGTGTCTCTGCTTTGACGAATGAGCACAACAATTCAGTAGAGAAAACCTCGGCAACAGGACTTTAGAAAAACAGCATGCGTATGCCGGTGATCGCTGAAAACGCGTAGAGCAAAATCTCGAAGGTCCGCTGGGGAATGTAATCGAGGACTTTCCGACCGAGGAAAATGCCGATGAGAAGCGCGGGGAGAAGGATCAGGTTCAACTTGAGCGATTCCTGATTGATCAAATCGATCTGGCCGAGGAAGGGCACCTTGAAAATATTCACGAGGAGAAAGAAGCGCGCTCCGATGCCGAGAAAGTGCATTTTAGGCATCTTGTGGACGAGACCGTAGATCGAATAAACGGGGCCGGCAGCATTCGCGAGCATCGTCGAGACGCCGATGAGAACGCAACTGATCCAGCGAAACCAGCGGGAGTCGGGGAGGTGTTCGAGGAACTCCTTTTTAAACTCACGGGCGAGCTGAAGAAAAAACATGAGGAGGATGATGGCTCCGATAACGCGCCGTGCCGTGAGGTCGTCGAAGGCATCGAGGAGAAACCAGGCACCGACGATGCTGACGAAAGTGACCGGCACGAGTGGCCAGATCATTTTCCAGGTCGCGTGCTTCCAGAAGATCGGCAGGACAATGAGATCGCAGACGACGAGGAGTGGGAGAATGATGCCAACACTGTTTTTGGCACCAAATATCTCAGCGATGATGAGCACGTTCACAATCGCGAGACCGGGGATGCCTGCCTTGGAGATGCCGAGGCTCAAAGCACCGAGGCAGGCGAGAGCGATAGCGATCCAGGTGACGTCGTAGGGAAGATTCAAAGCGGGAGCTTTGATCTACGCGACTCGGGATGAAGAGGCAATGGAATTTAAGCCCGGAGAAGGTCGGATTGCAGCAATCTTGAAACTTTTCAGAGGGGAACTTGTGTTGGGGAAAGGGGGCTACGAAAACTGGCGTCGATACTCAAGGGGTGTCACACCAGTCACTTTTCGGAATCGTTTCGTGAAGTGGCTCTGATCGTAGAATCCCACCGTAGCCGCGATTTCGCTCATGGGGATTCGGGTTGTTGAGAGGAGGCGCTGTGCTTCCTGAACACGAAGCGAAAGGACGTATTCCATAGGCGAAAGCTTTAATATTCGGCGGAAGAGACGATTGAAATGAGGGACGGAAACACCAGCCAGTTCTGCGAGATGCTCAGAGCTGATCTCATCGATGTAGTGGGAATCGATGTATTCAATCGCGCGCTGAAGAATGCCGAAATAGGCTTGTTGATCACCGGGCGTATCGATCGCGCACATGATCCCGAGGAGACCGATAATCTTTCCTGAGAAGTCGCGAAGTGGTGATTTACTGGATAGAAACCAACCGGGGGTGCCTCGAATTGTCGGAACGAGCCAGACCTCGTGAGCCACAGACTGTCCCTGATCGAAAACGACACGATCATTCGCTTCATAAGCGTCGCCAAGAAGGGCTGGGAAAAAGTCACGAGCACGCTTCCCAATTAATTCTTCGGCTTTGATCCGGTCATACCGAATCCGATGGAAGTCGTTGTTGTAGACATAGCGGCTCTCAAGATTCTTAACGAAAACCCCTACGTTTGGGGTTGCTGCCATCAGCTCGATTGGTTCGAATAAGCTGGGGTTTTGCTGGAAAAAGGTGTTCTGGAACGCCTTCGCATCAAATTCCTTCATGATCGAAACATACCAAAAGCCGTGCTCGCGCTACAAGACAGGATTGGCAGTCTTTGCGTATGCTCTTATTCGAACAAACCCTCACTGACTATGTTTGATTTTCTTGCTGAAGGCCCGGGCAACCTGTGTGGACCGAAAAGATCCCGTCGGGACTTTCTCACGGTCGGAGCACTCGGGCCAATCGGATTGTCCTTGCCACAGTATCTAGCGGCCAAAGAGAGTGGGCATGTCAAAGGGGACGATTCCAAATCATGCATCATGATTTTCAACCTTGGCGGTCCGAGTCACATCGACCTCTGGGATATGAAGCCGGATGCACCGAGCGAGATCCGAGGACCTTTCAAGCCAATCCGGACAAATTCTGAGGCGATTGATATTTCCGAGATCCTCCCAATGCATGCGAAGGTCGCCGACAAATTTTCTCTCGTGCGCAGTTGTCATCATGGCGGTGCCGCAGTGCACGATGCCGGCTGGCAAATTATGCAAACGGGTCGCCGCTTCACAGGCGGTGTCGAGACTCCTCATGCTGGTGCCGTCGCGAGCTATCTCATGAAAGCCCGCAATGACCTTCCTCCGTTTGTCGTTCTCCCTGAATTGATGGGGCGGGGTGGCGGCAATTTACCAAACGGTCAGGCCGGTGGTTTTCTGGGAAAGGCGATGGATCCCTTTGCGCTCATGGCGGATCCGTCGAAACCCGATTTTAAAGTTCCGGATTTACTTCCCCCGGACCAGATCGGGGCAATGCGAATGGATCGTCGTCGCAAGATGCGGGATGTCATCGATCAGACAGTGAAGGATTTCGAAGCGAGCGAAGATGCCCGTCTTCTGGATGAAAATTTTCACTCCGCGTTTCGCCTCATGACGAGTGAGCAGGCGCGCTCCGCTTTCGATCTCTCAAAGGAACCCAAGAAAGTGCGTGAACGCTACGGGATGAATCGGGTCGGTCAGTGTTTTCTCCTTTCCCGCCGCCTCATAGAAAATGGAGTTCGCTTTGTCACGGTGAACACCTTTCTCACCGTCTTCAATGAACTCTCGTGGGATATTCACGGGTCGAAGCCCTTCATCTCGGTGACCCAGATGAAGGACCTCGTCGCGCCGATGTATGACCAGGCGTACTCCGCGCTCCTCGAGGACTTACATGAGCGAGGCATGCTCGATGATGTCCTCGTGGCCGGTCTCAGTGAATTTGGAAGAACGCCAAAAGTAAACCCGGCCGGTGGTCGTGATCACTGGCCCCAATGTTTCACCTGTTCGTTTGCCGGAGGTGGAGTCAAAGGTGGTGAAGTCGTCGGGAAAAGCGATCCCATTGGAGGCTTCCCGGCCGAGCGCCCGGTCGGTCCGGAAAGTATTGTTGCTACGATATTTCATGCTCTCGGATTCGACCCGGAGGAACATCTTCCGGGCCCCTCAGGGCGACCTTTTCCTCTGGTCGATTTTGGACACGATCCTATTCGCGAACTGTTCGGATGATGAAGACGACTATTTTATCATTGTTAGTCAGTGGCTTTTTCCTTGCGACTTCGACTGCAGCCGAGTGGGTCATTCTCCCGGGGGAAATTGAACTCAGAGGGGCTGAATCGAGGCAGCACCTTCTTTTTGTTGAGCGGGATGGGGAAGCCTTCACCGGGGAGATCGCCGATGCAGAGTGGGTCTCCGACAAGCCGGAAATCGTCAAGGTGGTCGACGGTGAACTTATTGCCGTGAGTAATGGAACGGCAACGGTAACGGCCCGAAAAGACGGAAAGAAAATTAGTGAGACGGTTCATGTCTCCGGCGTCGGTGGTGACGTCGAGTGGAGCTTTAATCGCCACGTCCTGCCGGTTTTGACCCGCCAAGGGTGCAACATGGGGGCGTGTCATGGAGCGGTTGCCGGGAAAGGGGAGTTTCGCCTCAGCTTAAGGGGTTATGATCCTCCCGCTGATCACTACTGGATCACGAAGGAGGCGAGGGGTCGTCGCATCGAGCGGGCTGCGCCGGCACGAAGCCTCCTTCTCACGAAGCCTACAATGGCGGCGTCCCACAAGGGCGGGAAGCGTCTTGATTCTGACAGCCGCGAGTATCGGATTCTCGCGGAGTGGATCGCCGATGGTGGAATCGCGCCCGATGAAGCAGAAGCGCCGATTGATCGTATCGAGGTCGCTCCTGATCTGTCGATTTTGAAAAAAGGGGACCGACAGCGTCTCATCGTGACGGCTCACTACAAGGACGGAACCTCAATGGATGTGACCGACTGGGCGAAATTTGCTTCTGCTGATGAAGCGATTGCGATGGTCGATGAGAGCGGCGAAGTCGAGATCATCGGGTATGGAGAAGGGGCTGTCTCCGCCCTCTATTCGAGTAATGTCGCCCTCGCCAGGTTCCGCTCTCCTTTTGGCAGCGGACTGGATCCTGAGATATTTTCAGAAGCACCGCGCGCAAATTTTATCGATGAACTTGTTCTCACGCAGCTGGAGCAGTTGCAGCTGAAGCCTTCTGGTCGAAGTAGTGATGGCGACTTCATCCGTCGCGCTTTTCTCGACACGATCGGGAGTCTTCCCAAGCTTGCTGAGACCCGTTCTTTTCTTGCTGATGAAAATCCTGACAAGCGAACAAAGATTATTGACGATCTTCTTCAGCGCCCTGAATTTGTCGACTACTGGACCTACCGTTGGGCGGATGTCTTTCTCGTGAATGGACAGGTGCTCCGGCCGGATGCAGTGAAGGCCTACTATCAATGGATCAGAAGCGGAGTGGAGAAAAACCTTCCCTGGGACGATATGGCACGGCAGGTCGTGACCGCGACCGGCCTCAGCACTGAGGAAGGAGCGACTAATTTCTATGCGGTTCATCAGGATCCCGAAAACATGGCCGAAAATGTGAGTCAGGCATTTCTCAGCCTGTCGATTAACTGCGCAAAGTGCCACGACCATCCCCTCGAAAAGTGGACGAATGATCAATACTACGCTTTTGCCAATCTCTTCTCCCGGGTCCGGGCGAAAGGTTGGGGAGGCGACCCGAGAAATGGCGACGGCATTCGTACTGTCTATGTCGAGCCTCGTGGGGACCTCATTCAACCGCGTACGGGGAAGCCGCAGATTCCGGCACCGCTCGACGGCGAGCCGATTGATCCGGAGGCGACCGAAGATCGACGCGAAGCATTGGCAGCTTGGCTAACGGATCCCGAAAACGACTATTTTTCGCGTTCGATCACGAACCGTGTCTGGGCGGCTTTCTTCGGGGATGGACTTGTGAGTCCTGTTGATGATCTGCGGGCTTCGAATCCGGCGAGTAACGAACCGCTCCTGAATGCACTTGCGGCGCATCTCGTGAAGAATGAATTCAATCTTAAGTCGCTGATGCGATTGATCCTCAACAGCGAGACTTACCAACGGAGCGGCGAAGTGCTCTCTGAAAATCTCGAGGACACGAAGTATCATTCCCGCTACTACCCGCGGCGTCTCATGGCGGAGGTACTCTACGATGCGATTATCGACGTGACCGGTGTCCCGACCGTGTTTGGAAATGTTGTCCTCCGCGATGGAAGCACGCAGAAGACAGAATTTTATGAGGCGGGAACAAAGGCTTTGCAGCTCTATGACTCCGCGGTGCAGTCCTACTTCTTGAAAACCTTCGGGAGGAATGAACGGGAAATCACCTGCGAGTGTGAGCGGTCAAACCAGCCGAGTATGGTTCAGGCCCTTCACCTCTCGAACGGAGATACCCTGAACGAGAAACTTTCCGACGAAAAGAGCATCGTTGCGAGCCTGATCGCGACGGGCGGTTCAGACTCGAAAATGTTGGAGGAAGCCTATCTCACCACCCTGACAAGAATGCCAACAGAAGATGAGTCAGCCCGTCTTGTCGGGCTCATGAAGAATTCTGATGCCGCAGAGAAACAGCTTATTCTCGAAGATCTTTTCTGGGCGTTGATGACTTCACGTGAATTCCTTTTCCAGCACTAGCCTAGAGAGATGTTCCAGCGTTATGAAGAATTTGCTCACCACCATTTTGATCCTTTTCAGCACGATCGGAAGTGCTTTTGGAAAGCTTGATTATCGAAAAGATATCGCTCCGATCCTGAGAGACTACTGCGCTGGTTGTCACAACGATGACGATTACGAAGGGGCGCTGACGATCGAGACGTTTCAGTCGCTCATGGAGGGTGGCGAGACGGAGGAGAAAGCGATCATCGTTCCGGGAAAGGCGGACGAATCCTACCTCTTTCAAACGATGGTGAAAACGGCGAAGCCGGCGATGCCCCCCAAACGCGAGCCTCAGCTTTCTCCTGAGCAGATTGATCTGGTTCGCCAGTGGATCGAAGAGGGTGCGGAGGGTCCGAAGGCAGCTGATGATCTTTCGATTCTTTCGACGCTGAGTGTTCCTGACATTGCACCGAGCGACTCGAGGATCGATCCGATCACTGCGATGGAGTATTCGCCTGATGGAAAAACTCTTGCGGTGGCGCTCTACGGGAAAATCGAACTGCGCGCGGTCGAAAACGGTCGGGTGCTTCTCTCACTGGAGACTGGAGAGGGAAAGGTGAATGCGATTCATTTTTCTCCTGATGGAAGAAATCTAGTCGCGGCGACGGGGACGTCGGGGCTCTTCGGGTTGGCGCTTCTTTATGATCTTGATTCAGGCGAGGTGATTCGTCGTTTCGGTGAAGAGAGCCACCGTGATATCCTCTTCGATGCAGAGTTTTCTCCTGATGGTGGGCTTCTCGCCACGGCAGGTTATGATCGCATTATCCGGCTTTGGGAAGTGAGCTCAGGTAAGTATTTGAGAAATTTTCCGAGCCATAACGGTGCTGTTTACGATCTCGCATTCTCACCTGACGGGAAAGTGCTAGCGAGTGCGAGCGGGGATTTCACCGGTAAGATTTGGAAGGTTGAAACAGGCGAGCGTCTTGACACTTTGAACCAGCCTCAGGCGGAGCAATTCCGAATCGACTTTACTCCTGACGGCAGATTTATCATCGCTGTGGGAGGCGATAATCGGATACGCCTATGGCGTTTCGTTTCACGGGAAAGACCGAAGATTAATCCGGTCGCGAGAGCAAAGTTCGGACACGAAGATACGATTGTCGAAATGGCGGTTTCAGCAGACGGAAAGTGGCTCGCGACGACCTCCGCAGACCGTGCCCTTAAGAAATGGAGCCTTCCCGGACTTGAACCTCTCGGTGTCGCTGATGAACAATCCGATCTCGTCTCAGCGCTCGCCTTCACGCCTGGATCGAATGAAGTCACGGTGTCGCGCCTCGATGGCTCCGTGCAGTCTTTCGGGATGACGCCGGTAGGAGAAACAGAGGTCGATTCATCCGGGCTTATCGCTGAGAGTTCTCCCGCCCACCCGGGCGTCGAAGGCGGGGAAGAAATCATCGTCGAAGTTGAAAACGGGCCCGCTCCGGAAATTTCGCTGGGCACCACCGCGAAGGGGGTGATCGGGAAATCAGGTGACACTGACGATTTTGTCTTCGAGGCAAAGCAGGGGCAAACCTGGATATTTGAAACGAACGCGAACCGTGCCGAGTCGAAGCTGGATTCGCATCTCGCGATTCTTGATTCCGAAGAGAAGCCCGTCGAGCGGGTCGTGCTTCAGGCAACCCGTGATTCCTGGCTCACCTTTCGCGGAAAAGACTCCATGGCATCGACAGATTTTCGTGTCCATAATTGGATGGAAATGGATCTGAACGAATACCTCTATCTGAACGGGGAGGTCGTGAAGCTTTGGCACTATCCGCGTGGTCCCGATTCCGGATTCCTTGTTTATCCCGGATTCGGTGATCGTCACAATTACTTTGAGACGACGGCGCTATCGCATCCTCTCGGACAGCCTTGTTACATTGTCAGGGCTCTTCCTGCGGGAGCGGAGCCAAGTCCCAACGGTCTGCCGGTTTATCGGCTCTTCTATGAAAATGACGATGAGTCGAGTCGCAGTCTTGGAAAAGATTCCAAAATCACTTTTCATGTTCCCGCTGATGGGATTTATCGTATTCGCGTCAGGGATGTTAGTAATGCCGGCGGGGAAGGGTTTGGCTACGAGTTGAGCGCCCGCCTCCCGAAACCTGATTTTGACATCAAACCTCTTCCCGGGGGAATGACGGTCAGTGCGGGCGGTGGACTTGAGCTGGCCTTTAGCGCAACACGTGAGGACGGATTCAAGGGGGCGATTAGAATCCATGCTGAAGGACTTCCGGCTAATCTTTCGCTACCTGAGAAAATTGTGATCGAGCCAAATCAGTATCGCGCTTTTACAGTCTTGGGCGCAGGTCCGGATTTCGCAGGAGTTTCCGGTGATGCGGCAAAAGAAATTGAGTTGATCGCCTCCGCGATAATCGATGGCAGAACCGTCAGAAAATCTCTCGGTAGTCTCGGCGAAATTGCCGCAGTGGAGGAAAAAAATGTATTTGTCAGGATTGAGGCGGATGGTGAGTCAGGCAAGGTCGCTTCTGACGGAACTCTTGAGTTAACCCTTCACCCCGGTGAAACGATCACTGCGAAAATCATGGCGGACCGGCTCGGAATGAAAGATCGTATCAGCTTTGGGAAGGAAGACTCAGGTCGGAATCTTCCCCACGGGGTTTACGTCGACAATATCGGCCTGAGCGGCCTGATGATTCCGGAAGGAAAATCTGAGCAACACTTTTTCATTACGGCGGCTTCCTGGGTGCCGGAAACGACTCGCGAGTTTCATGTGAGAACCACGGGAAAGGAAAAACAGGCGTCGCAGTCAGTTCGTCTGATTATTCGAAAGCCGGACGCCCTTGCGAATTCTCAGCCGTAAATTTACTCGGTCTCGCGTTCCGGGAGTTCGAACTCGGAAATGACCATGCGGTGACTCGAGTCAGAAATTCGGCGGGTCGTTGTCTTGTAGGGGACCAGATTGGGAGAACTCCAGATCTGATCGAATCTGAGGGCGGGGTAATTCGAAGGAAAAGTGTTTCCCCATCCAGTTCCGCTGACCGAGAACGTATCAATCAGGTCATTGCTTTCGAGTGGCCGAAAAACGTCATCTCCGGGCGGGGTATTGAAAGCCCCGCTGATAAGGCGCGCCGTCGAGGATCGAGTGATCTGGTTTTCGCCGAGGCTCTTGCGCAAGAGTCGGCGATTTGAAATGCGCCTTTCCGTGAGTTCTTTCCAAGTCGCTGCCCTCCAGAGGTAGGGCGAGGGAAGGGATGGCTCGAAATCGACACTGGTAAGATCGATGATAAATTCGTCCTCCAATTTGAGGCGGGCATGGATCGCCCTCCCGTTGTCCTCGACCATTGAGGCCATGAGCTCTCCCCGGCCAATGATTGCCTGACCGGCCGCTACAACAAAAGCGCGTTCAACTCCAAACTCTTCATTGGCGAGGTCGGCGACGATAGTTTCTTCCGGAGCATCTTGCACGATGATGATATCGGGATTGTAGCTGAATGCCTTTCGTAGAGCGTCCGATGAATGGGCAGCATTCAGATTCACGACGCGGAGTTGTGAATCTTCGGCCGGAGCCGGCTTTCGATCGATTGAGTATATGAGCTCACGAACAAGCCCATGGGTCTCTTCAGAGAATCCAATTCCGGCGACAAGCCAGATGCAGAAAACGATCACCGAAGGCAACCCCCGAAATGCAATCCACGAGATGATGCAGGCCGCCATCCCTGCCCCTGCCCAGGCCCAAATGGGAATAATGGTGATGGCGGTCATTGAATCCCAACGATTCAGGTAGCAAACCATGACAATGAGAAAGACTGCCAGGATCAGAGATGGGATAACCGTCGCGAGACTCTTTTGAATTTTTCGCCACATAGGATTCTGGGGAACCATAAGGCAAAATCTCCCGACTTTCCTGCCTGATTTGCTTACTTGCAGGGATCGTAAAGTCGGCTTCTTTGGAGCCATGCTTGAAGAGTTGAAAGAGGAAGTCCTCAAAGCCAATCTGATGTTGGTCACGGAAGGATTAGTCCGATTGACCTGGGGGAATGTTTCCGGAGTCGATCGAGAAAGCGGGATGTTTGTGATCAAGCCCAGTGGCGTTGCCTACGATGATCTGACCGCGGAGAGCCTTGTTGTTCTCGACCTCGAGGGCGAGGTGGTCGAGGGAACGATGAGGCCTTCTTCGGACACGGCCACCCATCGGATCCTTTATCGCAAATTCCCCGATATCGGAGGGGTTACCCACACGCACTCTGTGAATGCGACGATGTTTTCCCAGGCCGGAGTCGAATTACCCTGTCAGGGGACGACTCACGCTGATCACTTTTTCGGGACTGTTCCCGTAGTGAGAGAGCTCACCGCTGCGGAAGTGGCTGAAGACTACGAGACGAATACGGGGCTGGCCATCGCCCGGCACTTTGAGGAGAACGAAATTCATCCTTTGGAAATGCCGGCTTGTTTTCAGAAATATCACGCACCCTTCACCTGGGGCAAAAGTGCAGTCGACTCGGTTAAGAATTCAGTCGCACTCGAAGTTTGCGCTCAGATGGGACTGGGGACCTGGCAGTTGAATGCTCAGCAGTCCGGGCTGCCGCAGCACCTCCTCGAAAAGCACTACCTTCGCAAACACGGAGCGAACGCGTATTACGGTCAGGGATGAGTTATCCCGCTTCTTCGCGGCAAAAGTCCCGGAGTTTTTGGTGGACCTCAGTTGCCTGAATCAGCTCGTCCGCTTCCACGCCAGGGAACTTACCAATAAGAACCGGATAATCCTCTCTCGATTCCGGAATGCAGCCATGTGAGCCTTTGACGAGAGAGGCGTCGAGGGGGATCAGATTCATGAGGATCCGGAATCCCAGAACTTTGCGCAGTAGTTTCCCCGCGATTTTCAACTTCGGAAATTTGATCTTAGGATCGATGAAAAGCTCGACAGGATCGTAGCCGGGCTTGCGGTGAATATCGACACAGCGCGCGTAGTCGGGGGCTTTGCGATCACTTTTCCAGTAGTAGTAGGTGAACCAACTCCGCTCGTCGGAGATGACAACGAGATCACCACTGCGTTCGTTGGCAATGCCGCGAGCTTCCTGCGCTTCGCGATCAAGGACAGAGGTGACTCCCTCGATTTGGCGCAAGGTTTCGGCCACTTCTTCGAGGATGGACGCGTCATTCACGTAGACGTGTGCGACCTGATGGTCAGGGATCGCGAAGGCCTGACAGTTGCCGAGATCGAGGACTTCCCGTTTCAGTTCCGAGCGCCAGCTCAGCCACCCTTTTTCACGAAAGATCCGGTTCAAATGAATGGGCCGATCCACCTGAGTGATGCCGTATTCGCTGAGCAGGATAACGCGGACACCGCGCTTTTCGAGATGCGTCACGAGATCATTGACGACCTCGTCAATCTCCCGGAGATCAAGGCTGATTGCTGGATTCTCAGGCCCGAGCCTCTGCAGGTTGTAGTCGAGATGGGGGAGGTAAACGAGATTCAGATCCGGTGAGAACTTGTCTTCAAACCATTTCGCTGATTGAGCGATCCAACGACTGGAGGCGATTCCGGCAGCCGGACCCCAAAAGGCAGGGAAAGGAAATTTACCGAGCTTGCGCTTGATCTTACTGCGCAGCCCCATTGGCCAGGTCTGGATGTCGAAAACTTTCTTCCCGTCGGCGCAGTAAATCGGACGAGGTGTGATTTGGTAGTCCGCGCTCGAATACATGTTATTCCACCAGAATACCTGTGCGCAGGTGAAGTCGGGGCGATCTTCTTCGCGAAGCCGTTCCCATAGCTTCTGCCCTTTAACGAGGTGGTTGGATTGCTTCCAGCAGCGATGCTCCCCGTAGTCCCGGTCATACCACATGTTGCCGACAATCCCGTGCTCGCCGGGAGATTTCCCAGTGAGAAAAGTAGCCTGCATCGTTGAAGTCACCGCAGGAATCGATGGCTCGATGTCGATGACCCGGTTCTCGTCACGTGCGATGAAACTCGAAATAAAAGGAGTCTCGGGACCGATATGGCGACGTGTCAGCCCGACAACATTGAGGACCGCAGTGCGAGGGTGGGAGGGATCGGTTTTGCTCACGGGAAAAGAGGATTTCCCGCCACGCTACATCGGCAATTCCGTGATCGCCAGTGTGAGAATCAGGTGGCCGCGCCTTTCGGGAAGCTTGGAGAGAAGCGGCGGAACGCGGCGGCCCCGGCTGCTAAGCGCGAATTTTCTGCCCGAGCCTTTCCTGAAAGAAACCGGCCATCGGAAGCTTCGCGTAGTTCGGAAGAGTGTGGTGCTCTTTGCGAAACGTCAGAAAGCACCAGCGATGTTCAAAGACATTCAGGACTGCACTCAGATCCCAGAGCGGAGGAACCACAAGCGTCACATCCCTGGAAACACGACTGAGTTCTTCAAAGAATGCTTTCGGATCTTCGACGTGTTCGATCGTGTGGGAACAAAGGCAATGTTCGAACTGGTTCGTCGAAAACGGAAGATTGTAGATGTCATCAACGACGATGAGATTTTCCACGTCGGCGTGTTTGACGATATCGACATTCACGCCACCCCCGTCAGTCTTGCCGCAGCAGATATTCAGATCCCAGGTCTCGCGACGATTTCGAATGATCCCTCCCATGATTCGATAGCTCAAGAAGTTGAGCGCGGGCAGGAGGATGACAAGAGAGGCGGCAACTGCGAGCAGGATCGGAAGCATGATAGTCTAGAGTTTGTTAAGATGAGTAAGATAATCAAATCCGCTCTCCGCTTCGGGAAATCAAATGCCCGAAGTTGACGATTTTGACAAGTATCGTGCCGTGGCGTTCCCGGTGATGCGGAGCAATGCGTCTTGACGATCGAATCCGATTTCCGGGAGAGTTTCCGCATGTTGTTCCGAATCGCACTCGTTTCTCTTGGTCTCTTAGGCAGTGCCGCATTTGCCTCTGATCCGCCTCATACCTATCGGAATGTTGCCTACGACGAGCACGAAAGGAATGTCCTCGATTTCTGGCGGGCGGAAGGAAAGGGTCCGCGTCCCCTTCTTGTGTATATTCATGGCGGCGGCTGGACAAAGGGAGACAAAGACGCGGCTAGTTGGGTTCGACCTGATTTTCAATCTTTTCTGGATCGCGGCATCTCTTGTGCGGCGATCAATTACCGGTTTACCCCGGATCACTCGCTGCCGACGCCAGTTCACGACGCAGCGAGGGCGATACAGTTTCTCCGGAGCAAAGCGGAAGCCTGGGGGATAAAGGCAGACCGAATTGTCCTGACGGGCGGAAGTGCGGGCGCCTGTACTTCGATGTGGATTGCCTGTCATGATGACCTCGCTGATCCCGACTCAGAGGATCCCGTGGAAAGAGAATCGACCCGGGTTCAGGGAGCCGTCGCACTTTCGGGGCAAACCTCGATTGATCCCCCGGTGATAAAAAACTGGCTCGGCCCGAAAGTTCTTGAGCACCGCATGATCCCGATGGCGGTAGGGCTTACTTCAATGGACAAAGCGCAGGAGGACTATGCGGAGCACGAGGCGATCTACCGCGAGTTTTCACCGATCAATCACGTGAGTGTGGACGATCCTCCTATTTTTCTTTCGTACCCGGCTGACATGACCCTTCCCTCAAAAGATGCCGGCCACGGGATTCATCACGGTGTTTACGGGGTGAAAATGAAAGAGAAATGCGATGAAGTAGGGCAGGAGTGTCATCTTTTCATTCCAGAAGTATCTCAGTCAACGACCTACGAATCTCCCGAAGCTTTTTTGTTCGAGAAGCTTTTGGAAAAGTAAGTTGAGTGAACAGGGTTGAGTCGTTGATCCAACCCTGTTAGGTCTTGGCTAACCCGCTCTTCATGTCACCATCCGAAAATTCTGAGGGAAGCGCATCGTCTTCTGTCAAAGCGATCATTCTTGTTGTCGTCTTTGCGGGTGGAGCTTGCGCGCTCGCCTGGCAGTTGCTTTGGCAGATTGAGATCGCGTTGGCGATAGGCGCTTCAGTGCGCGCTGCCGCGATCACCGTCGCGGTGACGATGGGGGGGATGGCGGCGGGAGCATTGCTGATGCCGCGTTGGATTGAGAGA
>JARGOD010000078.1:13708-22323 GCA_029210205.1 Verrucomicrobiales bacterium
TTGAAGTCGCGATTGCGTTTTTCGCGGCGCTGCCGATTAAGATTTCGCCCTTGTTGCAGAAGGTGGACACGGCCGTTTTTCAGGAGGCTCCTTCATTGGCTGGTGCCGTGCACCTCTTGCTGCTGGGATTGGTGCTTGGGCCCTCGACCTTTCTCATGGGCGCGACAGTTCCGCTTTTCGGGCGACTTGTCGAGATGGTGGGAGGGCAAAAGATTACGATTTCGAGACTCTATGCCCTGAACACTCTCGGCGCTGTTTTCATGGTAGGCTTCGTTGCTTTCGTCCTCCTTCCAGAGGTGGGGCGGGCTGAGAGCGCAGGCCTGGTTTTGGTAATTCATGCAGCGGCAGGTGTCATTGCTCTGATCGCCGAGAAACGAAGTAATAGAATCGCAAGGGCTGGCGGAGGAAGCCGTGCAGATCCGATTTCAGCGATAGGTCGAACCGAACTGATTCTGGCGGTTACCTCAGGCCTCGCCATTCTTGCTCTGGAGGTGATCTGGTTCCGTTTGTTGAAGATCGCGTGGCTCAACACGACCGATGCTTTTGCCGTGATGTTGATGGCTTTCCTGCTCGCACTCTTTTCAGGAGCACGCCTCAGCCGTTGGCCGATGGCAGCGAAAAATCCGGCTGCGTTTCTTTTTGCCGGCGCGATTCTCTCGCTGCTCGCCACCCCGTTACTGGAACGGTTTGATGGATGGTCGGTGAGTGGCGGTGCTTATGGGATGCGAATGGTGGGTCGAATTCTCATGGCGATCGCGGTGATGGGGCCGCCAGTAATTCTCATGGGGGTTTGCCTGCCCGCTCTGCTCGATAAAGCAAGCGAAGTGAAGTCATGGGGAAGACTCTACGGGGCCAATACAGCCGGAGCGGTTCTCGGGAGTCTCGGCGCAGCCTGGGTGCTTTTCCCGCTCGCAGGTCCGGTGGGCAGCAGTTGGATTGTTGGCGGTGCGGTAGCAGGCGTGAGTCTCTTTTTACTTCCTCCACGGATCAAATCACGGAGGGCGATGGCGGGGGCTGTCCTCATGGTTACCCTGGCGATGGTCATCAATTTTTCTACTGGTGTTGGAACCTCACGCATCCCCGGTCCGACCTCGATTCTCCGGGGAGATCATCGGGTCATTGCGCACCGGGATGCTCCGGATGCTTCAACCAGTGTCGTCGCGGTAGAGCCTCCTCCCGGATCGTCCGAGGCTTATCGTCTCCTCTTTATCGATGGCTACGCGGCATCAGGAGAGTTCGGGCCCTTCTCACACTACATGGTCGAAATGGGGCGCCTTCCGGTCGCCTATCATCCGGATCCGGGCGCCGCCCTCGTGATCTGCTATGGCACAGGGCAGACTGCAAATGCGGTTCGGAATTACGGAGCCGCTGAGATTGATATTGTCGACATCAACCCTGCAGTGTTTGAACTGTCCGAATACTTTCCGAGCAACGAAAAAGTTCTCGAGGATGAGCGGGTCGCGACACGAGTCATGGACGGTCGGGCCTGGTTAAGGCGTTCCGGGGAGACGTATGATGTGGTGACGTTAGAGCCGATGCCTCCCTTCTTTACGGGCAGCAATGCGCTCTACTCGACTGAGTTTTACAAAGTGATAAAACGCCAGCTCAACGATGGGGGGATGGTCGCGCAGTGGTTTCCGATGCATCTCATGTCGACGGTGCATGCGAAGGCTGTTGCCGCATCCTTCCTTGATGTCTTTCCGTCGGCAGTTCTCTGGATCGATCCTCTCAATCGAGATAGTGGCGGGGCACCTCAGCAGGGGATTCTTCTCGGGATTCAGGGAAGTGCGGAGGAATTAAAAGAGCGTCTCGGGGTTCCGACACCGGTCGAAGTCGCTCTGATGCCGGATCAATTGGCCAAGTTCATCGAGGGAGCTAACCGGGTCACGGATGATAATCAATTACTCGCCTACGGCAAAGATGGCCTGCACCGTTTTGATCTCTCACGGCGACGCTTTGCCGCAGAGACTTATGCGGCGGTGAGGGAGGCTGCCGCGGAAAGTGAGTGATCAGGCACCGGTCTTTTCACTGGCCGATTTCTGGCTGCGCTTGCTGATTTCACGCAGCGCTGAAATGACCCTGGGTGGGCTTGCCGGGAAGGGACAAAGCAGATCGACGTCCGAGGAGCTGCCGGATAGTGAAAGAACTTCGCAAAGTGCTTCGCGAATCGAACCGGCGAGAAGGACGGGCGCTTCCGAGCAGGGATCGCCGGCAATGGTGAGAGGATCACCAAGAGGGCGGAGCCGATCAGTGATCACTTGCAAGGGAGCGTCAGCGAATCCCGGGAATGCCTCGCGGTCCGGGCTGTCGGAGCCTTCATGAGTTTGGCTTTCGGAAAGGAGCCAGTCCGTTCCGAGGGTGAAAGATCGCATGAGTTGTGCAAAGTCGCGCTCGCCCTGATTGGCTGAAGGGGAGCCCTCGTGGGCAATGTCGACCCGAAGGATCTGAATCTCACCGGTGAAGAGATCGACTTGAATCTCGGTGACAGCGGCAGCGTAGGTGAAGGACGTGAAAGGCCAGCCTGCGCCGAGTTCGGGATCCCACCAGAGATTCGGAGTTCGATGGTAGCCGGTCTCGATGAGGTTGACCCGCTTTCGCCAGGCGCCTTCAATAACTTCTTTGAAAAGGAGGGGATTGCCCGGCGCGAGGTCCGAGCCGACAAAACCGTTCGTGAACCGAATTGCTTCGAGTTCAATCTCTGTTTCGCCTCGAGCGGCGAAGAGTTGCAAAGCGACTTGGCGCAGCCTTGATTGCAGGGAGCGACAGGCGTCAGCGAGAGCCCTGAGAACGAGTCCGGAAGCATCAGTGCCGATCACCGGGGTGGCGCGGGGGAGCGCCTCAAAATCATTGAGGACGACATGGACGGTTTCTTCGTCCACACCGAGGTTGTTGGCGACTTCCTCTCTGATTTGAGCGTCAAAGCCATCGTTCAAGTCAACAAGACCAACGCGGGCGGTGACGGATCCGTCTCCGAAAATCTGTACGATCACGGCAGCGGAATTGCGTTCTGACCTGGGATCGCCGATGCCGAATTTCAAGGGCATCGTTGCAATCCCGCGCTTGTAGCTGGAGTTTTTGCGATTCCACTCCTGGATCTCTTTCGCTCTCTCTTCGTAGTTGCTGCGGCGCATCACCTGATGCCAGACCCGGAGAATCGAGGGAGCATTGACCGGTTGGCCATAAGGCGTCGTTTTGAGGTCGTCGTCTTCCCCGTAAAAATTCTTTTCCCGAATTTTTGCGGGAGATTGTCCGGTCGCATTTGCGACCCGGCGAATCACTTCCTCCATTGCCCAGGTTGCCTGGGCCGCACCTTCCGCAGCGAGACTGGAAGACACGATCTGGTTGGTTCGGCAGAGCCGTGCACTGAGACTGAGATTTGTAATTCCGTAAACAGCGTCGCCGTGAAGGATCGCTCGATCGAGAGCGTTGGTTGAGTCGTTCACGAACCAGCCACCGTCGAGAGCGAGTCGCAGGTCTACCGCATTGATCTTTCCGTTCTTTTCAAAGCCAACGTTAAATTCAGCGCGGGCTTCATGTCGCTTGCCCGCGAGGAGCGGGGAGTTGTGGACGTGTAATTCGACGGTGCAGTGACACTTCATCACCGCATGGGTGAGGAGAGTGGAGAGACGGACCGGCTCAGTTTCGAGCGCCCCGCTTAAGCCGGGGAGATCGACAGGGGAAAGGTGGATGCTGGACTCCGGGAGGTTTGCCGCTTTCGCGACGGCGCTGCGGACGACGGTTGGAAGAATTGAAGCCGCCTCGACGACGAGGGCGCTGCCCTGGTTTTCAGGACGAATACAAATTTTGATGTCCGGATTCGGAATCACCTCCTGAGGAGCGATGGAGATGAATCCGCCCAGCTTTCTGGAGCTTGCCCTGATTCCCTTCTCGACGTTCCCGCGAGAGCAGGTGCGGGGCTCGTTGTGAAAGCTCCCGAGGGCAATGGATTGCTCTAATGTCAGGATTGCGGTGTCGGTATGATACTCGATCTCGATCCGGGAAGCCGCGAGGCGACAGGTGGCGAGATCGGAGGCGACAACCAGCGCGACTGGCTGTCCCACATAGAAGACTTCCTCTTCCGCGAGAAGTGGTTCTCCGGAAAAATCATTCCCGAGTGAGTTTTGAAACGGAGGAAGATCTTCCGCAAAAAGAATACGTGCCACCCCTTCGATAGATCGCGCTTCGTCGGCACTCTTCCGTGCGATCACGGCAGCAGCGTGGGGGCTTTCAAGGATAAAGGCGACCAAGTGACTGGAACGCGTGTGCCACCCTGACTTTTCTTCCGTTTTCTCAGATTCGCCTAACTCAAGGCGTCGACGGCGGAGCCGCTCACCAAAAGTCTCGCCGCCGGATTCAGCAGGCGGCTCGGGAAGTCGAAAAGGGGTGATATTGTCTTCAGAATCACTCATCAGGAGGGGAATGAGTCGACGAAAGGTCGATCAGCTCAAGGAGCTACCGCGTCGAAAAAGGGATGATCAAGTTTAGCGAAATCACCCGACGCAGTCAGCTCTTTAGCACGAATACTTTCCGGAGTCGGATGTTGGAAAAAGAACTTTTGGAGGAGGGTTGCGATCAGTGTTTTGCGATACTCGGCGTGATCGCCTCCTGCCTCAGAGACTTCCACCGTTTCGATGAGCATGGGAAGGGCCTCGAAGATTGTCTTTTCCTGATAGACCTTCCCGGCAAGGAACTCCTCAACCTCACGGGCGCGGAGTGGAGCTTCGCCGATGCCGGAATAGGCGAGGCGTGCCTTCGCAATGACACGGTCACGCAGCTCAATACAAAAGGCCGCTGTCGCATAGGGCTCAGCGAGCGAGCGACGCGGAGCAACCGTGTAGGTGTCGCATATCGAAGCAGTCACTCCTCTCGCGGAGAGCGCGCTCTCCGTTGAGCGGGGGATAATGACGCTGCGAACAACTTCGCCCGGCGAAAGAATGGTGCCCCCGTTCTCCTCGAAAAACTGTGAAATCGGTGCGTTGCGCTCGCCATCTTCCGAGAGAAGGAGCACTCGTGCATTCAAGGCCATGAGGAGCGGTGAGAGCTGACCTTTAGGCCAGGCTGTGGCGAGATAGCCGCCGAGGGTCGCGCGATTGCGAACCGGGCGCGAGGCAAAGCGGCGAAGGATTTTGGTGAAGGGAAGACACTCCCGACCGATCAGCTCCGCGACTTGCGTCAGCGGTATCGCCGCGCCGATTTCCCAGCTATCCTCCGTCGTGATCGAAGTGCTCAGTTCCTTGACTCCTTCAAGAGAGATCAGGCTGGGCCATTCCACTTCATGGCTCAAACGTCCGATTTCGGTAGCCCCGGCAACAAAACGGGCATCCGGATATTGTTTTTTGAGTTTCATCAAGTCGACGATCGTGCCCGGTTGGTAGAACCGGCGTTTGCTACCATCGACGTAACTGAGAGGTGATTTGTCTTTCAGTTTGAAGAGCTTCTTCGTGAATCGATCGCCAAAGATATCCTGCCGGCCGGTCCACACCGTGCTTTCCTGCCCGGAGCGTTCTGCCTTGATCGCCGCCTCGTGACGGAGTTGTTCCGTCGACGCAAACACCTGCGCGGCCGCGTCTCGAATCGCCGGAATGTTCGCGGTGTGGGCAATAATCGAGTCAAATTGATCGCTTGTTTGTCCTTGTCTTCGCAGGTCAGGGCGATAGTAACCTTCGAACATCAGGGCGGTGAGCGAGGTATTCCGTTCATCGCCACATTCAAAGTGGCCCCCTTCCAGCGCCAGATTCACAGGGTGATCCGGTTCGGTGGCGCGAATTCCTTCGGCGGTCCAGATTTGGCGACCGGCAAGCATCGGAAGAAGAATCAGTCCGGCGTCAATGACCCGAAAACGGTGGCGATCGCCCTCGAGGTCTCCCATGACCACAGGCAGGCCGCCCTTCCAGGCATCATGCTCTGAAAAACGCTGAAAAGCGGGGTCAAGACCGCAGAGAAAAGAGGAGAGACTACGATGAGTGTCCTCTTTTTCGATGCGGCATTCACTGCCGTCTAATTCGAACGTAAACCAACTTTGCATGCGTTTGAGAGCCGGTGACGTTGGTTAACTTCTCCTGAATGCAAGATAAGCCAAACTTCACCGAACCTCTCTGATACCATAATTCCGCTGAAAGCACAGAGTAAAATTTTTGGAGGATCGCTACCGGCGATGATTCCAGTCGGCACAGCGATAGCGCGTTACAGCTAATCGTTCCGCTTCATCAATCACCTTTTGCCGCCTCACTTCGGGAAAGGATTCGACTCTTTTGGATAACTCCTTCTCGAAAAAATCGGTCCAGACCTCGTGCTTCGTACGCAGGTCGTGAGAGAGTCGAATACTCCCCTGATGAATGACGCTTCCCCGGCTTCTTCGTTGCGCTCCGCCACCGATCTTTTTGCCGGTCTGGAGTGACATGAGGTCAGCGGGGACCGGCGTTTGGAAACAGGGGCCGGGAGAGGTTGCTCCGGAATTTCCCTCAAGAAAGAGGCGGACGTCGACTTGCCCGAGCGCCGCTTTCAGTGCTTCATGGATCCAGCGGTATCTTTCGGAGGCATTGACGCGGGCAACTGAGGAGTCGGCGGGAAGAGTGAGCAAAAAAGTGAGATCATTCCCATGCTCGACCCTGCCGCCACCCGTATACCTTCTCACGGCGTCAGCCGTTTCCTCTGAGGGAAAGAGTTCCGAGTAGCCAAAACTCAATGCGGGCGCGTCCCACGTGTAGTAGCGGATCACCGGGAGGGCATGCTCCCGGGTGACATGAAAGAGAGCCTCGTCCAACGCCATCTGAAAGGCGCAGTCACGGGGCGAGTCATCTTTCCAGCGATAGAGGGTCTCGAGTTTCAAAGTAGCCGGGGAAATCTCTCCCGAGTAAACAGTAAGCTGACTGATCCTGCGAGAGGTGTTTCGGGACGGGATTTCGTTTCGAAGCGAAGGTTTATAGGGACTTTTGCGAATGGCACGGTTTTAACGCCATTTATCGAGAGAACGCGCACATCGGAAGATTGGCATCTTCCGCTACCATGGGATGAGGTAGTGGAACTTGCTAAAGTTCCGACGGGAGCGGTGAGGGAGTCGATTTACCTTAAAACCGTGCCATTCGGGACTGTTGCAAAACATCCGATTAGCAGAGCATTCGCTAAAATACGCCTCAATCCGCTCCCATCTGCGTTCTATGCAACGCGAATGAGAGCAGATCAGAGCGAATAATCGCGGATCACTTTTCTCTTACGTAGGATTCGCAACAGTTTCTAAAGGGCTGCGGTATGATGCCCCTTTTGATATTTCCCTGCTAAGTCGCCTGGAAATAGAGAAAATATCGAGTCGATTTTCGTTCACCTACTTTGGTGAGGGCGCCTTTTTCGACGAGATCGTTCAGATCTCTTGTCGCGGTGACGCGATGTGCCTGGGTGATACTGATGTAATTTTTGGCACTTAATCCTCCCTCAAATCCCTTCGGCCCCGCTTCGAACAAGCGAAGAAGGCATTTCTCCTGCCTCGAATTGAGCTGACCGTCGAGGCGCTGAAAGAGCTTCGACTTTTCAATCAGGAATCCGACTTGGCGGTGCGTGGCATGGACCGCATCGAGGACTGTTTGTGCGAAATATTCGAGCCAGTCGGTGATTTCATTGTCCTTGCTCACGGCGGCAAGGGCTCCGTAATAGCGTTTTCGCTCCCGATGTATTTCGGCGGCGAGGGGAATGAGAGAGGGCTGTCCCAGCGACTGGGCGAGGGCCTTCTCTGATAATGCCCGTCCGATGCGGCCATTGCCATCTTCGAAGGGGTGGATGCTTTCGAAGTATGAATGAGTGATTCCCGCACGAGTCAGTGCAGGGAGTTGCTGCACCGCAGATTCATTGAACCATGCGATGAATTGATCCATCTCGGCGGTGACGCGATCAGAAGGAGGCGCTTCAAAATGAACTTTCGGCTCATGCAATTGACCCGACACGATCTGCATCGGGGAAGGATCGCTTCGATAGGCACCGATTTCCTGAAGATCGTGGCGGCCGTTCATCAGCAACTTGTGCCAATGGAAGAGCGTTTCATGATCGAGGGGGTCGTCGAAGCGCGAGAACAAATGAATCATGAACTCAGCGATTCCCGCTTCCCCCGGGGGAATTCGCCGATGATCAGTATCGAGTCCGAGATGCTTTCGGATCGATGACTGCAAACTTTCCCGATTTAGATACTCTCCCTCGATCTCGGAAGTTTTGAGCGCTTCGTCACTGATCAGCTCGACTCTCAGCTTGTCGCGCTCATGGGAGGAAAGATGACGATAGGCACCGAAGATCAGTCCAGTCTGATGAAGAAACTCTCTCTCCAATGGAGTCAGATTCTTGTCACGATAACTGAACTCTCCCCAGCCCGCCTGCTGCCAATTCCACTTCATGATGCAATCAACTGCATTTATGCATCATTATAAAGTTAATTATTGATGCATAAACGGGGTATTTATGAATCGTCGAGGATCGTGCATTTCTACTCATTCCGGGAGCCGCTACCTCGACCACAGCCAATAAAAGCGTTTGTCATGGCAAAGATTGAGTGTTTCTTTCCGGCCCGATTTTTTGGCGTTGCTCACGTGGCGGAATTGGTAGACGCGCTAGATTCAGGTTCTAGTGGGGTTAAA
>JARGOD010000079.1 GCA_029210205.1 Verrucomicrobiales bacterium
CGAACAGTATTTATTAGTATCACCTCACCAACTGATATCACGAGGCCATTCTTCACACCATGATCTCCTGAAACCCCCATTCCAGCAAGGTTTTTCCCAAGCATCATGCCTGTATCAAGGTCTTCGCGGCGCGTTCTCGCGGCGCTCTCTTTCCGAGGTGATATCACGATGGTTACCTCAGTAAGTTGGGGCTGAGAGTACAGGGTTCCCGGTGATATAGACAGGTCTCTAGCCTGAAGAGACGCTACGCAATTTCTGCAGGGCAAGCCCTACGCCCTCACTCCACCCAAGATCGCCTCGGTCATCCGCATCGCTTCCACATTCGCCTTTACCTCATGCACGCGATGCAAGGCCACACCCTGCTCGCGGGCGTGAGAGGTGATGGCGACGGTGGGCCAGTTGCGATCTTGAACTTCCTCCGACCCGATCAACTTTCCGATGAACGATTTTCGGGAGACGCCGAGGAGGAGGGGACGATCTGCCACGGTGAGTTGATCGAGCTGCTTCAGTAACTCGAGGTTGTGCTCTAAGGTTTTCCCGAACCCGATGCCGGGATCGTAGACGATGGTTTCCGGTTCGATGCTGGCGGCGATCAACTCCTCGTGCTTCTGCGCGAAGAAGGATCGGATTTCGGCGACGACGTCCCCGTAGCTGGGATTGGATTGCATCGTGCGCGGGGAACCCTGCATATGCATTACGACGATGCCGGCTCCGGTCTTGGCAGCGACCTGGATCATGTCCGGATCCCGGAAGCCGGTGACGTCGTTGATGATGCTGGCTCCGGCGTTGACGGCTGCTTCGGCGACGCTGGCCTTGGAGGTGTCGATCGAGAGGCAGGCGCCCGGGGCCTCGGCGAGGATGGCTTTGATCGTGGGCAGGACTCTGGCCTGCTCGTCCTCTGCGCTGACGTCGGCGGCGCCGGGACGGGTGGATTCTCCTCCGACGTCGATAATCGCGGCACCTTCCTTGAGCATGGAGAGAGCCTTCTCGACGGCGGCTTCGAGTCGATCAAACTTTCCCCCGTCCGAAAACGAATCGGGGGTGACGTTGAGGATTCCCATGATCTCTCCTCGTTTGGAGAGATCAACAGTGTGCTGAAGGCAGCGCCAGATCATGGGGAGGATGTTGCTGGCTGGGCCATAGTGAGGGCATCGCCTTCGGCTATCTTCACTGCGTTCCGGTGCCTGCCCTCTAACTTTTGTGAAGAGGGCAGGAATGCCCTCGCTACGGTGAAAAGAACGAACCGTTATGCCAGAGCGGGCTCGCGAGGACGGGTGTCCTCGGCATCGGGTGCGGAGCGGTCGCGATTTGGCTTCTGTGGCTCGAGGCCGAGCTTTTTGAGGAGGTTGAGGTCGGCTTCGGACTGCGGATTGCCGGTCGTGAGAAGCTTGTCTCCGTAGAAAATCGAATTCGCCCCGGCGAAGAAACAGAGAGTCTGGAGCTCTTCGCTCATCTGCTTGCGACCGGCGGAGAGGCGAACCTTCGCGTTCGGGATCGCAATGCGGGCGATCGCGATCATGCGGACAACTTCAAAGGAGTCGACGCCCTGAGATTCCGCCATCGGGGTGCCGGGGATCGGGACGAGCGAGTTGATCGGGACGCTCTCGGGCTGCGGATTGAAGTTGCTGAGGATCTCAAGCATCTTGAGGCGATCGTCGGTGTCTTCACCGAGACCGAGGATGCCCCCTGAGCAAACGGACATGCCGGCATCCTGCACGTGGCGCAGGGTGTTGAGGCGGTCCTGAAAGGTGTGGGTCGAGACGACGTTCTTGTAATGCTCGGGAGAGGTGTCGATGTTGTGATTGTAAGCGGTGACCCCCGCTTTCTTCAGCTTCTCAGCTTCGACTTCTCCCAGCTCACCGAGAGTGGTGCAGACTTCCATGCCGAGCTCGGCGACGCTCTCGACGATGTCGAGGACTTGATCGAATCGCTTGGTGCCGTCGCGAACGCCTTTCCAGGCCGCGCCCATGCAGAAGCGGGTCGATCCGTTTTCACGCGCGTGGCGGGCACGCTCCATGATGTCGCACTTTTCCATGAGACGCTCGGCGTCGACGTCAGTCGTGTAGCGAGCGGACTGGGCGCAGTAGGAACAATCCTCGGAGCAGCCGCCGGTCTTGATGCTCAAGAGCGTGCAGAGCTGCACTTCATTCTCCGGCCAGTTCTCTTCGTGCACCTTGCGGGAGCGCTGAATGAGATCGAAAAAAGGGAGATCGTAGAGATTTTTGAGTTCGTCGAACTGCATGAGATAGGACGGTGTCTGGGTGAACGTTTCGGCTAGAAGTGACCACGAAATGGTCAAATTTCACCTAAATGTTGCAGGAAAAGCGAGTTGGCCGATGGGCATAAGGTAGTCAGCTCTGCTGATTTAAAGAACCCGAGTCATGTCGCGGGAGTCCGGAAGATTCGCTGTCATTCGCGGAAATACGCGTTTTATGATTCATTTTAACGCGAATGGTCGCAAATGCGCTTCGCGCTCGCGAATTACCGCGAATTGACTGAAATAATTCCACCTAGTTCTGCCGTATCGCAGCGCTCATTGAACAGTGGTAGCAAACTGTGATTTGCCGTAAGCAAGAACCGCAACCCAATCAGCTCGTCCAGCGTCCTCCGGGGGAGACGAAGGGAAGGGTCTGCTTCCATGATTCGGAGTAGTCCGTCTTGCCGACGGCTCCGATCATTTTGACTCCAGTTTGCCTCCGGAACTCCTGACAGAATGCTTCGCCACTGTGGCAGCCCCAGCTCTTGCAGTAGGCGCCACGGGCAAAGGCTTTGCGGTCAAATTTCTTAAGATCGCTTTGATGGAGAAACGTCTTCGAGGCGCCGAGGATTCGATTGCTGTAGTCAAAAACGAAGCAGTATTTGTTGGAGTGGCCGAAATATTCGAAGCCGGATACCTTGGTTTCGCGGCGGTTCTGTCCGCTGTTCACGTAGTTAAATATTTCCTGAGTTTCACTGAACCAGACCAGCTTGATGCCGAACTTATCGCGAACACTTTCAATGTGGGAAATGAGTGGATCGCCATCTTCGGTAGCCCTGCGTTCGTAGCCGGGGCGATAGACCAGCCAAGTGATGTTCACTTTTTTGTCGGTGGCTTTCTGGAGTTGCTCAACGCGGATACGGGCAGTGCGAATAAAATTTCCCCACCAGCGGTCGTGACGATGAGCCTCGCGACGATAATTTTCCCAATACATGAGAGCCGGCCCGCCGGAAAGAATGATGTATTCATCGTTCGGATCAAGACCGGCCTGAGCGGTGTCAGGAGTCGCGATGACGAAAAGCAGCGCGAAGGCGGAGAGAAGAATCGATCGAAAAATCATGGTCGAGGTCTTGATAATAATAGCACGGAGAATAAACGCAAGATACAGACGATCGACCGCTGGTTCTTTCAAAAAGGACGAAATTAACCAATCCGAAGCCAGTTCGTAATTCGATGCCAGACATGCTGAACGATTGAATTCTGTCGCCGTGCCTCTTCTTCAAGACGCTTTTGTTCCTGGATTGCTTCGTCGTAGGCAATGAGTCGCTGGTGATGCTGATTGATGCGGCCAACGAACCATCGCCAGGTATCGCCGGGTTTCCCGCTTTCCATGAGAAAATGGGGGCAGTTTTTGTTTGGAGTCGAATAACCGGCGCGGGGCCAATGGTAATGGGCACGGATGTTGTCGATCGGGATTTTGTGATGATACATCAAATTGGCGGCCAGCTTTGCAGTGCGCTCCATCGTTTGCGTCTGGCTGTTGCCGTTGTGCTCACACATTTCAATGCCAATGGAATAGCGATTTCCGGGCCCGTCGAAATCGGCGTGCTCGCCGCGCTCGTCGGTGGGGATGTGCTGAATCACGGCATCGTCTTGAACGGTGAAATGCCAGCATAGATAGCCGATCACTCCACCGCGAAGAGCCCCGCGTTTTAATGCCTTAGCGTGGGCGTAGGCATCCCCGGTGTAGTTCTGTGTGCTGTGAATCGTTATGTAGCGGGGCGACATTTCCCGGAAAATTCTGCGCCCGTAGCTACCTTTGGCGATGAGATCGACTTTGATGTTCAAATCCTTATGAGCCCGATTCGGATCCTCGGGAGTGTTGAGGACCGCCCCCAATTCCCGTTCCCAGATTGTGCTCCTCTGGCTCACGGAATTCGTGTTACAGCCGGGGAGGACAAGGAGGATGCTCGAGAAAACAGCAGTGAGAATGACAATACGGAACGCTTTCATCTAACCGAATCAATAGGTGGAACGGATGAGAATTTAGTCTCGCAGCAAAAGATTCGCAAATTTATTTAACAAAATTTAAAAACTTATCAAATATGATAATCTAGTAGCTAGGGGTATTTTTGGCGGCCACTCCTCCCTTTTTGACGCCAGCGGTTGCTCAGCGTTCAAGGATTTCCACCTCGTAGCCGTCTGGATCGGTCACAAAAGCCATCTTTGATTTCGCTCCTGATGGGAATGCTTCGCGCCAATCACCGGGCCATACTTCAATGCCTTTTTTCTCAAGGTCGTCGCAGTAAGCGATGATGTCCTCAACGCCGACGGCAGTGTGCATGAGATCTTCGGGAAACTTCACTTCGAAGTCCGGAGAATAGCAGAGTTCGAGAAAGTGATCGTTCCCATCGAGCTCCAGAAACGCGAGCTGATTTCCGGCGGGTGATTTGTCGGTGCGGCGAGTCAGGGTAAAGCCGAGGTTTTCGTAGAACTTGATCGTTGCTTCGAGGTCGCTGACACGGATGCGGGTGTGGAGAAATTTGATCATGCAGGAATGGAAAGCGCATCGCTCCGTTCTGCAAGTGGCGGAAACAATTCTCTCTCAAAAATCGGCGAAGAGGCCGGAGATGATCGGATTCGCCGAGGCTTTTCCTTCTTTAATCCAGCGTTGAGCTTCCTCATCGGGGATTGCCTCAGTGCGGATGAGGTGAATGAGTCGGAGCGCTGATTCGACATTCTGAAGGCTCGGTTCTGGCGCCGGCTTTTCACCGAGCGATCGGATCCAGTCGTGAAGCACTTCGGCGCCAGTCGGATCGACCGTGGAGGCACCAATCATGGGCATGTGCCCGATCCCCGGAGTGACGGACCGATAATAGAGAACGGAGCGGTAGGGATCACCGGGGGCGATGAGCTTCGAATCGGTCATGCCAAAGCCGCCCTTTTCAGGGTCAAAGTCGACCGCATCCATTTCCTCGAGGGTGACTTCGAGATTCAGTTTCATCGTGACCGAGCCACCGCCGCGTCTCCGATGGCAGTGGGCGCAGTTCGCCGAGAGCCAGGTTCTCGCGCGGAGATCGATGGGGGCTTCCGGATTCTCCACCATCGCAGCGGGTTGTTGTTCTGCTTTTTCGACGAAGAGGTCGTTGATGAGGCCAAGCTCGAGAAAGCGTGCGAGTTGGCCATCGCGATTGAGCTGCCCGGGATGAAAAGAGAGGCGGTAGTCCGACGCGATGTTGTGACAGCGAGCGCACTCGGTGCGGCTGTGAAAGGTCCAGGGCTTCCCCTCGATCGTGGCGGCTCGGCCTTCGGCCTCGACGAGCTCTGCATCGCTTTGGTCGTCGTTCCAGGCATAGCTGTAGCCTTGCCACGCACTGCCGTCGAAATGCAGGACCTGCGTTTCGAGCAGTCGCTCATCGCGACTGAGTGTTTTTGCGAGGACGGTGTCGGTGGGGACTTCGGCGAACGGGCCGCGCTTGCCGACGATTGTCTCTTTGTCAGGAATTCCGATCCATCGTTTCGCGGTCGCTCCGTCGTGCCACATCGAGCCGTTGATTTGAAACTCGTAAACACCGGCTTCGGCTTGCTGGCTGGTTGTCTTGTTGAAGATGCCTGTGTCGCTGAGAAGGCGGGGGAACTCACCGGACTTGTCCTCGGCCGGATTCTCGACGAGTCGATAGAGGTGCTGATCATCAGGCCAATTCAGAAACAGCACTTCACCCTCAGCTGCCTGACCGAACGACACGATCTGCTTTCGTGTGTCAGCGAGAAATCGTTTCTCTTTCACTTCACTGCCGTCGAGCTCCAGTCCCCAGAGTTGTCCCGTGACGAAGTCTCCGTAAAGATACTGCCCTTTTAGCCCTGGCAGTCGGTCGCCTTGATAGACATACCCACCGGTGATGGAGGCGAATTCGGTGTGGGGATGCATCACTGTTGCCGGCGAGATCGGAGAAGGGCCGGGACTTTGATTCACCTTGATGGGTTGAACGGCTTCGACAATCGACCAGCCGAAGTTTGAGCCTCGCTCGACCCGGTAGAGCATCTCCCAAAGTTCCCAGCCGACGTCGGCGACCCAGAGATCTCCGGTGTCAGGATGAAAGCAGAGCTTCCATGGATTCCGAAATCCGTAGGCCCAGATTTCGGGGCGGGCGTTTGGAACTTCCAGAAAAGGATTGTCGTCGGGAATGGCGTAGGTCATCCCTTCGTCCCGTCGGTCTACGTCGATTCGAAGAACACTGGAAAGAAGGTCGGAGATATCCTGACCGGTATTCAATGGATCGGGAGGTGAGGGGACTTCGGAGTCTCCAGCGAGCACATAGAGCATGCCGTCAGGGCCAAAGCCGAGGTGACCACCGTTGTGTCCGCCCGAGCGAAAGGTGAAGAGAATTTCCTCTGTTGAGGGATCGAGTTCGAAACGATCTTCAAAGGTACGGAATCGTGAGATCCGGGTGCCGTCGTCTTCGGGTTTGTGCGTGGTGCGATAAAAGACGTAGACCTCGCGGTTGGTTTCGAACTCGGGATGAAAGCAGAGGCTGAAACTGGATTCGAAGGGTTCGTGGGAAACGCTGAAGTCGGCGAAAAGCTGCTTCTCTGGTTTCGACGTATCGAGATCGTCCGGCAGGATCCAGATCTTTCCCCGCTGCTCGGTAATGAGAATGACCTCTCGCGAAGGAAGGTGAGCAATGTCACAGCCACGCTGAAACGTGAGATGCGGCCAGACGACCTCGGAGGCATAAGGCTTCGGCGGTTCGGGCGAACCCTTCATGTTTGAATCCGTCCACGGGATACGCTCTTCTGCATTCAGCGTGAATGAGAAGACCCCAGCGAAAAGCAGGGTCAAAATGTGATTCTGATAGGGCTTTCGGAAAAGCATCCTACGACCGTAGCCGAATTCTAAAAACTTGGCTATCCTGTAAAAGGCAGGTCCTGAAGTAATTTTCAGCCATGCTCTTATGGGGTCATCTCTTCGCGAAAGGCGTTAACTTCTTTCACGGCTTCGACAGAATCTGCAGCAGGCTTCCCTGGCGCAAATCCTCGCGAGATTGTTTTCGTGAAGTCGGAGTCGGTTCGCTAAGGTACTCCTTAATGAAGTCCGCTATACCTTTCTTGTGTTGCCTGCTTTCTGCATCAGGCATCGCCGCTGATATTCCGTCAAAACCGAACATTCTTTTCATCCTCGCTGACGACCTTGGCTATGGTGATATTGGATCCTACGGCTGCGAAGACATCAAGACCCCGATCCTCGATCAGTTAGCGGCTGATGGACTCAAATTCACCGATTTCTACGCTAACGCGGCGGTTTGTACGCCGACGCGGGCGGCTTTCCTGACGGGACGCTATCAGCACCGGATTGGCTTGGATAACGCGCTCTACTATCAGGAACTGGGGCGGGGTTTACCGGAGGACGGAGAGACGATTGCAGATGCACTCTCCGAAGCGGGCTATCGAACCGGCCTTTCCGGGAAATGGCATCTTGGTTACGACTTCGAGCGCCAGCCACTGCAGCAGGGGTTCGAACATTTCTTCGGGTTACTTGGTGGCAATCACCACTACTTCGAGCACATGGACCGGATCGGGGTCCATGATCTCTGGTTAGGGAATGAACAGGTTGAGCGGGAAGGCTACTCGACTGATCTCGTGACTGAAGACGCGATTCGATTTATTGAGAAAGAGGATGACCGGCCCTTCTTTCTTTTTCTTTCCCATCCCGCTCCGCACTTTCCCTGGCAGGGACCAGAGGATATCGAGAAGAAGATTCAGCCGAAAAAGAAATCCTGGCAGCTCGGTGATCGCGAAACCTATGCCGCGATGGTTGAGCGGATGGATCAAGGAATTGGAGCAGTTCTTGCGAAGCTTGATGAACTCGGGATGCGCGAAAACACTCTCGTTATTTTCACCTCCGACAATGGCGGGCATACCTACTCCCGGAATGATCCGATGCGGGACTACAAAGCGACGATTTGGGAGGGGGGCACAAGAGTTCCCTGTCTCGTTCGGTGGCCGTCAGTGATTCCTGCTGGAGAGGTCACCTCACAGGTCGGGATCACGATGGACTGGACCGCAACTTTTCGACGTCTCGCCGGACTGGAGATCGATTCGGAAGGAGAGGATGGTATTGATTTGAGTGAGTTCCTGACAGAACCAGATCACAAGGTGGGGCGAACTCTTTTCTGGCGGCGGAAGAAGGGTCCTGTCCGGAAGAGTATTGTCGAAGGTGCCGCGATTCGTCGGGGTGATTGGAAACTTATTGAGCAGGGTGACGGGGAGCGGTTTCTTTTCAATCTGAAGAGCGATGTGAGCGAATCTGAAAACATGATAGAACACGAGCAAGAGCTTGCCGAGGAGTTGGGTGTCATACTCAGGAAGTGGGAGGGCGAAATGAATGCAGACCTATGAGAGAAGAACCACAAAAGGCATGCATCTTTTTTCCGGGGTGAGCCCGAACGACATCCCGGCTCATTTCCGCCAATAGGTGCTTGTGCGATGCCAAGTCCCGCGGCGGAAATTTGTGGCACCGGGGCTAGGTTGCGGTGTTGTCACGAGCGGTAGATGACGTCGACGGGAAGTGGTCCTGCAGGGCTGGGTCGCCGACGGCGGAGTTGCTCCGGTCGTGAGAATTTCAGCCTAAACCCCCAACCACAATGTCATTTTGTAAAAACTGTGGCGCTGAGCTCTCGGAAACGGACGAGTTTTGCGCGAAGTGCGGTCATGAAACTCACGAAGAAGTCAAGACGACTGCGGAAGTAGAATCGAGCCCTCCAGCGGCGAACGAGGAGAATGAGACAAAGACTGTTTCGACCCCGTCGAAGCGAAAGCTTTCCGGGTGTGCCATCGCGGCTATCGCCGGAGGCGCGTTCGTCGTTCTAATGTCTGCGCTAGGAGTGCTTGTGCTAATTTTCGCCTTTGCAGCAACTTCACCTGCAGTCGATGCGGTTGATGCGCACCTCGAGGCATTGAAACTGGGCCAGATCGAAATAGCGTATGATGGAACGGCAGGTGACTTTCAGAAATCAACGCCGATAGACAGTTACCGATCGTTTGTCGCCTCTTACCCGATTCTGGGTGACGTCGTCGATTCAAGTTTCAGCGATCGCGAGGTCGAAAATGGAATCGCGACGATCAAGGGCACGATCGAAGACTCGGCAGGTAATAAGGAAGAGCTTCATGCCAGGCTTATCAAAGTGGGAGACGAGTGGAAGATTCTGGGTTTGAACCTTCCCAATGTGATTAGTTCCCAAGTTCCGGGGGACGGCAGTTCGTCGGTTGGAGAGATTGTTATCGGGGCTGGGCGTAACCCGGATGGTTCGTTGATCAATCCGGGGTCTCCGCTTCCGGCTCAAACTCCGATGCTGAGCGCGAACGTGGAACTCATCAATCATCCGGACGGTGAAACCGTTGAGGTATATATTCGGCAGGGAGAGAGCCGCACCGCATCAATCACGGCAACTAACCTTGCTGAGGGAAGCTCTTTTATGCCTGCCGACATTGACATCAGCGAAGCAAATTTTCCACCAGGTGAGTATGAGTTTGTTGTGATGCTCGCCGGGCAGGCTCAGTTTGCGAAGGCGTTCGAAATTCGATAGCGATCTTGGATGGCTCCGTGATTCAGTCTCCTGCCTTAAAGAGAACTGCGCTATGTTGCTCTATTATGCGATTGGAGAGCAAATCCATCATCGTCACCGGTAGCTGCACCGGGATTGGCAAAGCAATAGCAAAACGTTGCGTCGCCGAAGGCGCAAGGGTTGTCATTCACGGCCTTGAGCGCGAGTGGGGAGAGGAGACGGTCGATGAGCTCGGAGCTGAGAATGCTGTCCTGCTGATCGAGGAATTGGAACATCCGGACTGTCCCGGGAATCTTGTCGATCTCGCCGTGAAGTCATTTGGTAAGTTGGACGCCGTCGTGAACAATGCCGCGATCGTTGCCTCGGGCAATATTCACACGACCGATGCGGTTGCATTTCGGAACATTCTCGAGATCAACACGCTTGCGCCATACCGGCTCATTCAGGCGGCTTTACCCGAGCTGACAGAAACCCGGGGTAACGTTCTCAACATCGGTAGCGTGAATGCCTGGTGCGGGGAAACCAACTTGATGGCCTACTCGGTGTCGAAAGGAGCGCTCATGACTTTGACCCGAAACCTTGGCGACACGCTCATGAGAGAAAACCGGGTGCGCGTCAATCAGATCAATCCCGGCTGGGTCCTCACGGAGAACGAAGCAATCAGGAAAAAGAATCATGGATTGAAGGATGACTGGGATACCGATCTGCCGAAGATGTTTGCCCCGGCGGGTCGCATTTTAAAGCCTGATGAAATTGCAGCGGCTGCTCTTTACTGGCTCGCTGACGAATGTGGTCCGGTCAGCGGGCAGGTCGTCGATCTGGAGCAGCATCCTTTCATCGGGCGGAATCCGCCTAAGGACGGGGATACGATTCCTGACCTTTAAAATGGCTTTGTGTCATTGTGGAAGACAATGATCTCCTGGTGAAGAGAACGCGAATAAGGGTGAAGACGAACAATCTATTCCCTGCTAAAAATTTCATCATACTCAGTCATGAAATTTCCGGCCAATCTCGATTCATCCCCGCGGAATCTTTCGCGCCCCATTAATTGTCTCGCGATACTGCCAGGTGTTTCTGGAAAAATGATGCGGATGTTGGCAGCACTCGGTTTCCTTTTTTTTACGAGTGCTGCTCTCGCAGAAAAGCCCAATGTCCTTTTCATCATGTCGGATGATCTCAACGTGGCTTTGAGTGGGATGGGACACCCGGAATGCAAAACTCCAAACCTTGACGAGTTTGCAAAGTCGGCGGTTTCCTTTTCGCGGGCTTACACTCAGTTTCCGCTTTGCGGACCGTCGCGAGCTTCGATCATGAGTGGTCAATACCCGCTCGTGAACGGGGTGAAAGGAAACGGCGGCATCCTCGATCCGGAGCGCATCACCCTGCCAAAGCACTTTCAGGATCATGGCTATTGGACGGGCCGCGTCAGCAAGATTTATCACATGGGAATTCCCGTTGATATTATTCAAGGGACTCCGGGAACAGATCATGTTGCCTCGTGGGCGGTGACTCACGATATCATGGCGCTGGAAACGATGACGCCCGGCAAGATCATCGATTACGAAACCCCTGAGGCTCCTGATATTTTTGCGGAGGAGCGGAAGCGTTGGCAGAAAGCGCACGATGAGGGGACGCCCTACCTCATGCCGGCGGAAGCGAGGGGACAGTTTGCGGTCATTGAAGTGGCCGATGAAGACACCGGCATGATGGCGGATACAATGGCTGCCGATGCGGCGATCAAGGTGCTGCAGGAGCGCGGAGAAAGTGACGAGCCATTCTTCCTCGCCGTTGGATTCGTGCGACCGCATTTTCCTTTCGTTGCTACTGACGCCAGCATCGCTCCCTATGACGCGGATGAGTTGGCATACCCGGCGTTTCCAGCGGACGACTACGACGACATCCCGCCGCAGGCGATCAATGCGCAAATGACCTTTCCTGAGCAGGACATTAAGGAACTGCGTCGCGGCTACTTCGGTGCGGTGAGTTTTATGGATCAGCAATTCGGTCGGCTCATGGCGGGTCTCGAGCGACTGGGAATGCGCGATGACACCATCGTCGTTTTTGTTTCGGATCACGGTTACCTCATCGGTGAGCACGAGATGCATAAGAAGTCGAAGCTCTGGGAGGAGGCGATTCACGTTCCTCTCATGATCTCAGTCCCCGGGGCAGAGGGTGGGACGACCTGCGATCAATTTGTCGAGCTGATCGATCTTTATCCGACGCTCACGGAACTTGCGGGCCTGCCGGCGGAACCCGGCGCTCAGGGAGAGAGTCTCACCGGGTTGATGAAAGATCCCAGCTCTGGAAACCGTACGAAAAAAGATGCTTTCATTCAAGTTTCGAAAGGCTTCGGGCTGCGCTCGGAAAAGTGGGCCTACATGTGGTATCCGGCGCGAAAGAAAGAGACCGAGGCGGCGATGCTTTACGACATGGAGAAAGATCCCAAACAGTTCACCAATCTCGTCGCCGATCCGGATTACGCTGATGAGGTCGAAAGGCTTCACCTTCGTCTCATGGAGCGGATCTCGATGGCAGAGAAGGGGGAGTGAGCGGCAGGGAGCGGCTTCGCGTTCCTGGAAAGGGTAACGTTTCCTGAGGAAGCTGATATACCCACGCACGGCGCTTGGACGCGTTCTTGCGAGTCAAGTAGGCACAAATCTCACGCACTTTTATGCGCTAATTGCTAACCCAACGCGATAACCCTTTACTCTAAGCATGATCACACGAAGAAAGTCTCTCAAAACGATGGCAACTGGCGTGGGCGCCGCTCTTGGATCCTCGATGTTCCCTGACCTGAGTCGTGCCGCTTCATCATCGGGAGGCCCTAAGCGGGTCATCTTTTTCATGCAGAACCAGGGCTTCGACCCCGGGACCTGTATCCCGGCGGGAATGAAGAACAGCGGTTCGCTTGCGAAGGCTGTCCTGCCCGAGCCGATCGCTGCGCTTGAGCCGTTTAAGGACAAACTTCATATCATCAACGGCCTTCACGGGATCCACACAAGCCCTTCGCACAGTGCGTTTTTCGGTGCGCTCGGCGGTTATCGCGGCAGTGACGGTGTCGCACCGAGCGCTTCGACGATCGATTACGAATTGAGTAAGGTGCTTCCTGAGACACTTCTTCCCCATCTTTGTATCGGGATGGATTCGATCGAGAACATGAAGGCGAAGCCGACGGTCGCGAACCTCTCCGCTCGTGGGGCAGGTCAGCCGATCTTCATGCATTCGAATCCGAATCACCTTTATCAAATGCTCTACGGAGGCATTTCCAGTGGCGACATTCGAAATCACCACGAGGCCCGTTCCGGCATGCTTGACCGCATTGAGCAAATGGCTTCAGCCGAGGGCAAAGGTCTCCCCGTCGCTGATCAAAATCGATACGGTGAATTTGTTCAGGGCTTCAACGACATGAACGGTCTCCGCGAGCGCCTCGGCGGTGTCTCTGATCATCTCCGAAATTTTGCGCCGAAAGTGGATGACCGTTACACGAATCCCGAGTTCGAAACTGACTGGCACGACACCCTTCTCGACCTTGGCGTTTCGGCCTTGAAGTCGGGCATCACCAGTGTCCTCACGATCGGCTCCGGTCGTGGCGAGATCTTCGGCGCCTGGAAAGGCCTCGGTGTCGAACAGCAGGGTCACAACCTCGGGCACATGCCTCAGGTCGATAACCCGATTTGGATTAAAATCCGCCAATACAACAGTCGCCTCCTCGTTCGTTTGATGGAGGAACTGGAAAGTGTTCCTGAAGGCAGCGGCACAATGATGGACAACACCCTCATCGTCTACACGAGTAACAATGCCGACAAGCAACACACGAACGGTGCAAACTGGCCGGTGATGCTTCTTGGAAATTGTAATGGTGCTTTCAAGACCGGCTGCTTCACGCAGATGGAGGGCAAGCGCCCGATTAATGCGCTCTATGCGTCCATCCTGAAGACGACGGGTGTGAATGTTGACCGCTTCAACATGTCTGAGCAAATGGCTGCCAAGTATGATTCCGGCAGCGGACCGCTCAAAGAGATTCTGGTATGATCCGGATCACAATCACCTCAGCGGTGGCGGCTTTCGTCGTCCTCGGCGCAAGCTTGCGGGCTGAAGAAGTCTATACGCCGGGCGAACCGGTCCGCGGAGATTTCAAGGACATCGGGCAGGTCTTTCTCGATAAGCACTGTATCGAATGCCATGACGACATCACAGCGGAGGCGGATCTTAACCTGCTTGATCTCGGTCCTGTCGACGAGACGAATGCGGCTGTTTGGAAATCACTCTGGGCGCAAGTCGCACTTCAAGAGATGCCTCCTAAAAAGCAGGAGCAACCTGAAGTGATCGAGAGGCTTCAGTTCGCCGACTGGATCGTAGGTGAATTGGAGACCGTCATGAAGGATAAGGGTGGCTTCACGGCTCATCTCGACCCTAAGAAAGGCAACTTCATCGATCACAATCTCCTTTTCGGACCACTCCCTGACGGCATCAAGCTCGTCCCGACCGCTTCGCCGACACGTATCTGGCGGGTCACTCCGCAGGAGCACATCACGCGGCTCAATGAGTTGATCAACAACGAGCCGGAATTTGATCCGGACAAGCCCGGTCTGCGAACTAAGGGCGATGTCGTTCCAACCAATCACGGTGGCGAACTGAAACTTTACTTTGGCACGGACCGGATCATTCGCTGGGAAGGCGGAACGGTCGCTTATGCCACCGCGGTGAAGAGTGTGCCTGTCGTTCTTTCATCGTCCCGGAAGCACGGTTTCGAAAACTACCCTGACTTTTACACCGTCAACAGTGCTGAGGCGACGCAGATCCTCGACAAGGCGGAGAACATTCTGCGCTACATGGCTTATGGACCAATGAGCATTGTCGGAATGCCAGAGCAGATCACCGATGATCCCAGAACCTACGACGAGGTGAAGCCCGAAGGGGACCTTCGTGGTCTGCCGACCGCGATCGTCTACAGTACGGAAACTGCCCGTCCTCTCACGCCTGTTTACGAGTTGATGAAGGAAGGCACTGAAGTCACGGACGAGCTTGTTCGCGAGGCGGTGAATTACCTCTTTGAATCGCTCACTTTCCGCCCGCCGACGAAAAAGGAATCGAATGACTACGTGACCATGGTCAAAGATTCCATCGACAAAGTCGGTAAGGAAGACGGCGTCTTCATGGGCCTCTCCGCGATCTTTCTCGATCGCGATGCTCTCTTTCGACCTGAGCTCGCGGATGCGGGGAAAGCGGACAAACACGGTCGCGTCATGCTTCAGGACTGGGAGCTGGGGCTCGCGGTGAACCATGCGCTTCGCTACATTAAGCCGGATGAAACGCTTCGAAAGGCGATTGCTGACGGTCGCATGCGGACGAAGGAAGACGTCGAGCGAGAGATCACTCGCATGCTCGCCGATGACAGCATTCGCAAGCCGCGCATCCTGCGTTTTTTCCGTGACTACTTCGATCATGATCTGGCCGGTTACATTTGTAAGGACAATGCGGCGCTTGCGAGAACCGGTGCTGCCGGCGGGGCGGGATATCATCGTTCCATGTTTGATGCGACAGCGAGCACGGACCGCCTTATCGAGATGATTCTCGAGGAAGACAAGGAGGTCTTTAAGGAACTTCTGACAACGCAGAAAGTCGTGGCGACAGAAAACGATAACACCTTCTTCGGCAGGGAGCGAATTCCCGAAGAGGTTGCCGTCGCAAAAGCGGCAAAGAAAATTGCAGACGAGGAGAGGGCGGCAAAATTTGACGCTGAAATTGAAGCGGTGGAGTCAGAGGTGGCAGCGCTGAATTTGCAACTTAAGGACAAGGCCCTGGAAGAAACGACAAAGAAAGATCTCGAGAAACAGAAGAAGGATCTGGCCGCGAAGAAGCAGCGAATCGAGAGGGATAAAAGGAGGAACCGTGACAACACAAATGTGATTGTGGAGCTGGCGGATCTTTCTGGCCCGGTCGAATACGCCCGCGTCGGCCGCCGTTCTTTCGGTACTGGATCGCTGAAGCCGGAGCGAGTCCTCGCTACCGTGCCCGAAGGTCAGCGCCTCGGCATTTTGACTCATCCGAGCTGGCTCGTCTCACATACCGATGCGATGGACAATCACGCGATCCACCGAGGAATCTGGGTCCGCAACCGACTTCTTGGTGGCGGAATTCCTGACGTCCCTATCACTGTTGATGCGCAGCTCCCCGACGAGCCAAACACGACTCTTCGTGAGCGGATGCGAGTGACCCGGGCGGAATACTGCTGGAGCTGTCACGACAAAATGGACCCCCTTGGCCTTCCTTTCGAAATGTATAATCACGCCGGTATTTTCCGGACGACGGAATATGGTGAGCCTGTCGACACTTCCGGTGAGATCATCGACTCCGGAGATCCTGCGCTTGATGGTCCTGTCGAGAATGCCCTGGAGATGATTCAAAAACTTGCCGAGAGCGAACGGGTCGAGCAGGTCTTTGTCCGTCACGCGTTTCGTTTCTGGATGGGCAGGAATGAGACTCTCAATGATGCTCCGGTGTTGCAAGCTGCTCACGAAGCTTATCGCGACAGTGGAGGGAGTATGAATGCGCTGATCACTTCTCTGCTGACCTCCGATTCTTTTCTTTATCGTCGGGTCGAAAATTGAGATAGGTCAGCTGAGTGAAATGCAACAGGGTTAGAATGTTGACTCTACCCTGCTTGCAGGAACTCGGTTTGAGCGCGAGCGGGAACCCGGCACAATGCTCGCCGGGGCCGGCAGCTACTCTCGATTCGGTGCGCAGCGCTCTCCGCTGGTGTATCGCTTCAGGAGATTACGCATGCTTTCCACTTTGTCAGGGTGTTGCTCGTAGAGATTGTTTGATTGGCGTGGATCTTCCTTGAGATTAAAGAGCAAACCGGAGTGACCTTTGCCGTAGGCATCGAATCCGAAGTGCTCAAGGTAGGCTTTGGGTTCTTTTGCGGCACCGGTCGGCGCGTCGATCAAGACCCAGTCACCCTGACGCAGAGCGTAGGCTCCCGGAGAGGTGTTTTGCACAGTCGCAGTTCGCAGAGGGCGCGAGTAGACTTCTCCGCTCAGGACCGGGAGAAGATTGTAGCTGTCGATCGCCTCCTCCCTGCCCAGTGGATAGTCAATGATCGCAGCGAAAGTGGCGGCAAGATCTACCTGGCTGACGACTTCATTGGAAAGGGAGCCAGCTTCGACCGCTCCGGGCCAGCGCACGATGAAGGGAACGCGGTGTCCGCCTTCGTAGATGTCACGTTTGAGGCCGCGGAAGTCTCCGGAGCTCCATTGGTCAAACTCCTCGAGCCGCTCGAAGGCATGAGTCTCGGCCCCGTTGTCAGCGGAGAAAATCACAATCGTATTTTCGGCTAAGTCATGCTCATCGAGCGCGGCCAGCACTTTTCCAACCATAGCATCAGTTTCGATGACAAAATCCCCGTAATATCCCGCCTTCGATTTTCCGTGAAACTCTTCGTTTGGAACGATGGGGTAGTGCGGGGAATTAAACGCGAGATAAGCAAAGAACGGCTTATCTGATTTTCGCTCCGAAATCCATGCGACCGTCTTCTCCGTGATTGTTGGGAGGATGTCGTAGGGACTCCAGCTCTCAGCCATCGGCCCGGGACGAAAGGTGCCGCTCCCGGCGAGCGGTTCCGATTTAATCACGGGCAGAGTTGGGATCGTAAGAAACTTGTCGCCTTCGATCCAGCAGTAGGGCGGGAAATTGATCGTTCCGTCTCCGAAGTAGTGATCAAATCCGCGTTCGAGGGGTCCTCCGGGAAACCGTTTTGTCCAATCGTAGGATTCAGCTTTAGGCCAGTCTTTCTTTTCCACTCCCGGCTTTCGGATCGCATCGAAATCCCAGCCTAAATGCCACTTTCCAAAGCAGGCCGTGTCATAGCCCTTCGACTGGAACATCGTTGCGATGGTGTATTCACCGTCTTCAAAGACAGTCTCCCCAAATGCCCCCACAATTCCATGAAAGCGACGCCAATGATGTTGCCCGGTCAGGAGGGCAAAACGGCTCGGTGTACAAATTCCCGAGGAGCTGTGTCCGTCGGTGAAGGTCATTCCCTCAGTAGCAAGACGATCAAGATTCGGAGTTTGGATCAATGCATCACCGTCACCATAAGAGACATCAGCAACACCCATGTCGTCCGCATACAGGATGATCACGTTAGGCTGTTGATCGGATGCTGATAGCGTCATCACCAGAGCGGTGAGAGCGACAGTCAGGAAATGGGGAAGAGGTTTGTTCATAAGTAGAGAATTTCGATTGGGCCGATCCAGTGCAGCGCCGGGCCAGCCAGAGTAACTGAAAATTCGGTGAGCACGAATCTGAATCTCGACAAAGCGGTGAACTTTTTTCGGCCTTCCAACATACCGAACCCTGCCGTTTTTATTGAAGGTTTAAAGAAGAGCGCATGGCGAAGCTGAGTGGAATTCGGAAAGTAATTGCACTTTTGAACAGTTATTTTACTATTCGGGGTCATGACACTGAATTTCCCGGCAGCGGCTGAGCGATACCTTCGTTTTCGCGAACGAATATTCGCTGTCGGCGTTGAGGGCCCGACTTCTTCCATCGTTGCTGAGCCGGCGACTGCTTCTGAATCTGAACTGGAAATTCAGGCACGCTGGTTCGGTGGGGAGTTCGGTCGGAGATTCGTCGGCACTGAGGGCGAGAAAATAGAGATTGTTCAGTTCGGCCATTGGAATCGTGCCGCCGGTCCGGATTTTACCGAAGCGGCGGTGAAGATCGACGGAACACTGAAAGCCGGCCCAATCGAGCTCGATCTCGACGTCCGCGATTGGGAAGCCCACGGTCACGGGAGCAATCCTGCCTTTGAAGAGACCGTTCTCCACGTTTTTACCGATGGCCCCTCGCTGAGTCGGTTTTACACACGGACCGAGGGGCACCAACTCGTGCCGCAGGTGCAGCTGCCCCAGTACGCCTGGTCGCAGGGGCCACCTGATTTTTTGCCGGAGGCCTTTCCCGGTCGTTGCGTCGCGCCCCTCGGTGCAATGACTGATGCCGAAGTTGATTCGCTTCTTCTCTCCGCTGCGCAATACCGACTCCAGCAAAAAGCGGAACGACTCCGGGTCATGGCATCGTCGACTACACCTGAGCAGGCGCTTTTTCAGGCCCTTGCCGAAGCGCTGGGTTTCCGCGTCAACAAAACACCAATGGCGATCTTGTCGCAGCGCTGCCCGATTCGCGAACTCGTCGAAATGGAGCCCCTCGACCGCGAAGCGCGGCTCTTTGGAGCGGCCGGTTTTCTCAATCAGGAGTTTGTCAGCGAAGCTGCCGATAAGGAATCGCGGCGCTATTTACGACAGCTTTGGGATCGTTGGTGGAAAATAAGAGATCAGATCGAACCGCTTCGAGGCCGTTCGATTCCCTGGTGCTTTTCCGGAAATCGTCCCCTTAATCATCCGCAGCGACGTGTCGGAGCACTCGCTTCGCTCGTTGATTCCTGGGATGATGTTTCCACGTTTTGGGAACAGAATGTGAATAACCTGCAAAAACAGGTGAATAACTCCCTCAGAAACCTCCACCACCCCTTCTGGGAGCTGAATTACACGCTGAAGGCGGATCCCGCCCCGAAGCCCCTGCGTCTCCTCGGTGAAGATCGACTCCGTGATATCCTCGGAAACGTCGTTTTCCCCGGTGCCATCGAGATTGCAGGCGGTGAGAACAGGCTCTGGGACGAATATTTGGGGCTGCGAAAAGTCGATTCGAATCAAAAATTGCGCCGTGCTTCGCTCCGTCTCTTCGGATCCGATGAGAAGCGGCGAAAGTTATTCACAAGTTATTACCATCAACAGCAGGGCTTACTCCAAATTTATCAGGACTTTTGCCTCGAAGATGTTTCTGATTGTGAGAAGTGCCCTTTTCCCGAGCAACTCCTTCAATGGCAGTCGGCTGATCAGGTTTCAGACCGCTTAAAGGCCCCCCAAAAGTCATTGCTGTTACAATAACGGCTAATTTTATATGTCCCTAAGTCCGCTCTCTTCGTAGATTATGTTCAGACTCAGGGAGGAATCTTGTAAGATCGCTTGAAGCGCCCCGTCTTCCAATGAGGTCTGAAATCAACCAATAGAGCCATGTCCGTAGCTACCTTAGAACGTGAAATTATCCTGAATCCCGAAAAGCGGGTCTTCCCCGAATTCAGCCTTGAGCGATTGCTCGGCACAGTCTTTGAGCCTACTCAGGGTTCCAAAGTTTGTATCCTTATCGATCTCGAAGACATGGAATTGATGAAAGGTTATGCCTTTCTCAACGCCGAAGGTCACGAGATTCAAAAAAAGGCTTACGAAGAGTTTTACCTTGGCCTGAAAGACGGCGGCATGGATGCGCTCGGGATGACAGGTGGAGATCTCTTCGCTTTTCCGATGACCTACGGATCCAATCTGGATCTCAAAGATGAGTGTTACGACGTCGACGGGAACCAACTCAGTCTCGATAAAGACATTTACACCAGTTACGACCTCATTCTTTGTGTCTCGACTTACTCGGCGACAGCTCCGCTTACCGCGAAGTGCAAGGAGTTTGGGTTCCGTGGTGCGACCCTCCATGGCGTGAACGACGTCATTCTCAATTCGGGCCTTGCGGTGAACTACCATGAAGTGAGTGCTGATGCGGAGAAAATGCGTGCTGCGATGTCCAACGCTGACACGATCGAGATTGATTTCGCGCTCGAAGATGGACGTGTTTTGACCGCCGAGCTAGATCTCAATGGTCAGGACGCTCAAAAGTCTCATGGGCTCTGCCAGGGCACAGCTCCCGACGTGGCAAACCTACCCGCCGGTGAGGTTTATTTTGTCCCCGTTGACGCCAATGGGCAGTTTCCAATGAAGTATGAAGACGGCACCCTGGGCGTTCTCGATGTCGAAAACCGGAACATCATCCGCTCGACGCTCATTGAAGGTGACCAGGCTACGATTGATGCTCATAACGCGCGTCTTGCTGACGACCCAATGACCGGCACGCTTGGCGAACTCGGATTCGGAACGCAGGTTCTTCCTGTTTCCGGCGCAGACATTCAAGATGAGAAGGTTCTCGGAACCTGCCACCTCGCGACCGGCCGCGATGACCATCTCGGCGGCGACATCGTCCCGACAATGTTCAAAAAGCACGAGAACTCGACCCACGACGACATTCTTTTTGCGCCACACAAAACGCCTAACTTCAACATCAGTGAAGTGCGCATGAAGCGCGGCGATCAGGAGGAAGTCATCATCGAAAACTTCCGTCCCAGCCATTACATCCTCGACGCCCTTGGCGCTGAGTGATCAGATTTTTACTCCCATCAAAACTCAACAGGGTTAGGTGCTCCACCTAACCCTGTTTGTTTACCAGAGGAATGTCTCTCGATTTGAGGGAACGATGGTCATGCAAGGCGGTGAGCTATGGGCGAATCAAGTCGCCTGACAAACCGGGCACCAGCATGTCGTTCGGCCACGCAGGTCGGCGCGAACGAGATCGGTTTTGCATCCTTTGCGTGGGCAAATGCCGCCGTCTTTCCAGCGATGAGTCATGAGCCATGATTTCGGAAGGACGCCCCAGTCGTCGCCGACGTGTTTGAGGGCGTCGCGCGAGATTTGGCGGGTCGCTTTCCAGACTGCATCGATTTGTTCATCGGTGAGATCGCCGGCCCGCGTTTGAGGCGGGATCGAAAGCTTCCAGCAGATTTCGTCTGCCATCCAGTTGCCGATGCCGGGATAGCCGCGCTGGTCGAGGAGCAGGGTTTTCAGCGGCGTTTTTGGAAAGCGTTTCACGAAGGTTGCGTGGCGCTTTTTGGTGAAGCCGCTTTCGGTCGTCCTTGGAGGGAGGTCCTGCCACCATGGCGGGGGATTCCCATCTTCGCTAAGATCGAGGGTGAGCTTTCCGAACATGCGGTAATCACTGAAGATGAGTTGCTGATCTTTCATCCGGAGGATAAGGTGATCGCGTTTTTCCTCTTCGCGATTGAGATCGGCAACGTGCAACTTTCCAGTCATGCCGAGATGGAGGCCGAGCCAGGCTCCGCCGGAAAATTCGAACATCATCTGTTTGCCGTGAGCGTAGCTGGAAACGAGCGAACGGTTCGTGAGGCCTTTTTTCACCGCCGTCGCGGGGATGTCGCGATAGATGCGCGACTTTGGGTGCGTGCGCACTTCACGGACGAGGCCTCCCAGTCCGGGATTCCATTGTTTTCGGCTGTATTCGACTTCGGCGAGTTCCGGCATGGGAATGGATACGCGTGAGGGGTCGGCTCAATACTTCCAAAAACGGAACTTCTCGACTTCAGGTTCGTCGCGGGCCTCGATGAGGGTTGCGGTCATTTCAGCGACTTTGTCAGGAAGGGTTTCGGCGAGGTCTTTCGATTCAGAGGGATCTTTCGCGAGATCGTAGAGTTCCATCTTTGCCTCCGGATTTTTCTGAAGGTCTTTGATCACGGCCTTCCAGTTCCCCTGACGCAGGGCAACCTGAGCGCCGTAGCCGGCAAA
>JARGOD010000080.1 GCA_029210205.1 Verrucomicrobiales bacterium
CCGGTCGCGATGATCTCTTCGAGGATTGGCGGATAATTGATTTCCTGCGTCTCATCCATCTCAGCACGGCCCGGATTTCCGGCGGTGTGGTAGTGGCCGATGACGTCCTTGTATTGACGAATACGGCGGATGATATCGCCGTTCATGACGGAGACGTGATAGATATCGAAGAGGAGTTTGAAATTCGGGGAATCGATCTGCTTGATGAGATCAACGCAAAAATCGACGTCGTCTCCGAAGTAGCCGGGATGTCCTTTCATCGGATGAGAATCATCCCGTGAATTAAGGTGCTCCAGGACAATCGTGACGCCCGCTTTCTCGGCAATAGGGATGACCTCTTTCCACGTCTTAATGCACTGCTGCGCGGCTGCTTCGTCATCCATGCCGTCGTAGCGCATTCCGGTAAAAGTGATGATACTTTTGCAATCGACTTCCTGAGCGACTTCGATGCCTTCAGTCAGTTTCGCGATGACCTCATCGTGATTCGCAGGATTACAGGGGCCCGTCGCAAAGCCATGAGTGCTGATCAAAGAAATATCTAGACCGAGTTTCTTCACTTCCGGGTAGGCCTCGCGGGGGATGCCTTCCATCCCGGCAAAACCGAGTGCTTTACAATGGTGGGCGAGCTCTAGGGCACTAAAGTGGTCCCGGAAACACCAACCCATAATCGACTGATTGATCCGACCGTTTTTGATAACAAACTCCGGGTCGACTTCGGAGCGAAGAAGCTGAGCAAAAGTCTCGGTGGAGGTGAGCGAGAGACCGCCAGCTGCGGTCATCATTCGGAGAAGGAGGCTTCGGCGGTCTAGCATGAATTGAAGTAACCAAACGGGGCCTCCGATGACAAGCTCGCATGAATCACGCAGATCAGGCGCTCTGAGAGTGTGATACTTCTGCAGTTTGCCGACAAAAGGCTTGCGCAAGGCAATGAAGTCGCGATTGGATAACACGGGCGTTGATGCTTTCGCCGCTCCGTGATTGTCATGAGATTTACTTTTTTCAGCTCCAGTGCTTCCGAGACTAGTAGGCGCACGTGCCGGAGACGGCGTTTTTTCATTACTATCCTTGGTGTTTTCGCGCTCGCTCTCAGTAGCTGCGAAACTGTGGGGGTGAATTACGCGACGCCTTCGTCTTCCGTGCCTGACTCTTGGACGCTGAGTATCCAGCCTCACCTTGATAACAATGCGGCCTGCCTCTCGGAGTGGTGGCTCGCTTTTAAAGATCCTGTGCTGAATGAGCTGATCGAACGCACCCGGAACGAAAACCCGGACTTTAAGATCGCGCTCCATCGCATCGTTGAAGCGAGAGCGCAGCGGGGCGTCGCTTTCAGCACGCTCCTGCCTAATTTGTCGAACGAGGATGCTTATACGCGTTCGCGACGTAGCGAAGGTGCGGGACCGGTTTTTGGACCCAATCCGCTCGATCTTTACCAAGTCGGATTCTCGTCCGGCTGGGAGATCGATATTTTCGGAGGCCTTCGTCGCGGCGTGGAGGCAGCCGATGCGAATCTGGAAGCTTCACTCGAAAATTATCGTGATGTCATGGTGACGCTTTTCGCCGACGTTGCGGCGAATTATATCGACTACCGAACCTTTGAAGAGCGGATTTCTGTGGCGCAGCAAAATATTCAAATTCAGCAGGAATCTCTCAACCTTGCGCAAAGCCGTCTTGACGCCGGATTAGCCTCGAAGATTGACGTCACCCAGGCCAGAGCAAACCTCGAAACGACGAAGGCACTCGTTCCTCAATTGCAGGGTCAGATCGCGGCATCACGCAATCGCCTCGGTTCGCTCACTGGTGGATATCCACACTCGGTCATGAAGTTGCTGAACTCCCGCCATCGTTATATTCCAGTTCCGGGAAAGAGCTATGGCATGGGTGTCCCAGCCGACCTTCTCCGTGCCCGCCCCGACGTCAGATCTGCTGAGCGCGGTCTCGCTGCTGCAGTTGCGCAGATCGGTGTCGCCGAATCCGATCTTTACCCAAAGTTTTCTCTCGCGGGGAGTCTCACCCTTGAAACTCTTGATGTTTCTGACCTTCCCAATGCAGCAGCAGGAGCCTACGCATTTGGCCCCTCAATGAGATGGAACTTGTTCAGTTTTGGTCAGATAAAAAATCAAATCCGGATCGAGGAAGCTCGCGCGATGCAGGCCTACGGTGCCTACGAGAAATCCGTCCTCGACGCGGTGGAAGAAGTCGAAACCAGTCTCGCTGGAGTTGTCACAGAAAGGCAGCGCCTTGCTGCCTTGCGTCGCTCAGTCAGTGCGGCAGATGAGTCGGTCGATCTCGTGCAAAGTAATTACAGGGAAGGACTCGTTGACTTTCAGAGGGTTATCGACTCGGAACGTGTTCTCTTTCAAAACCAGGATCTTGCGGTGACTTCGAAGGGTCAAATCGCACGGAACTATGTCGCTCTCTACCGGGCCCTCGGTGGAGGCGCCGCCCTCGAAGAAGTGGAACTTCCCGAAGCGACTAGGAAACCGGGCGGGGGATGGATCAAGAAACGTTCCGATGCGCCTTACTCAGCCGATGAGCTGGAAGAAGTTGTTGAGACCACCGACCCCGAAACTCTGAAAAATTGAGACTTTCCCTGATGACATCGACCATGACAAGGCCTCTCACCCTGATCCTCTCGGCATTTTTTGTGGCCGGTTGCGGAAAACAGAATCAGTTCATCGCGCCACCGCCCCCCGAAGTCGCGGTGCAGCCGCCCTTGATCGAAGAAACCACCGTCTATCAGGAGCTTTCAGGAAGAACTCAAGCCTCGGCTCGAGTGAGCATCACGGCGCGGGTGAAGGGCTTCCTTAAATCCGTTGAGTTCGAAGAGGGCCAGTTTGTGAAAGAAGGCCAACTTCTCTTCACGATCGAACCGGAGCAATTTGAGGCAGCTGTCCGAACTGCAGAAGGGAATCTTGAAAAGGCAAAGGCCGATCTTGAGATCGCCGAGGCAAACTTCAAACGGCGAAAGCAGGCGGCCACGAGCGGGGCGGTCTCGGAACTCGATGTCCTGAGCGCTGAAGCGGATCAGAAAGCTGCCGAGGCATCCGTCAGTATCGCCGAGGCGTCGCTCATGGATGCGAAACGGGATCTCAGCTACACCAAGATTCACGCTCCTCTGGCGGGACGGATTTCAGATTCCCGGATTGATCAGGGAAATCTTGTCGGTGTCGATGCGACACTGCTTACCGAGATTGTTTCAGTGAAGCCGATTTACGTCAATATTGAGTTCGGTGAGCGGGAGGCACTGCCTTACCTCGAAGACATGCCGAACGAACAAAACCCGCTCGGCGGACGTGGGACTGATGGTGATGCGAAGAAGAAGGAACTGGAACTCGTCTTGTCGGATGGATCGGTTCACGATGAAAAAGGAAAGTTCGACTTTGTCGATAACACGATTGATCCAGAGTCAGGGACGATTCGGGCGAAGATCGTTTTTCCGAATGAGAAAGGCCGTCTCGCTGATGGATTGTTCGGGAAGATTCGACTGCCTGAGACAATCAAGGACGCCGTGAAGGTTCCTGCCAACATTCTCCAGCGTGATCTCGGGGGATCATTCGTCCTGATTGTCGGACCGGAAAACAAGGTGGTCCGACGCACCGTGATACCATCGACCTTTTCCATAGGAACCACGAAGATCATTGAGCCTTTTGACGAGGAAGCAGGAACCGGTGTCGCGGCAGAGGATCGCCTTATCGTCTCCAACCTCCAGCGTGCGAGGGAAGGGTTGGTCGTGAGGCCAATTGATCCGGCGGCCCAGCCTGCTCCACCGGCTGATCCAGGGAAATCTCCAGAGACGCCGAAAGAGCAGCCTGCCGCAGAGTAAGGCCTTCATCCGACGCCAACTAAGCCATGTTCAGCCTCTTCTTTATCCGCCGCCCGATTTTCGCTGCGGTCATCTCCATTTTCATCGTGGTGGTGGGATTAGTCGCCTTGGTGGCCCTGCCGGTCGCCCGCTACCCGGATCTCGCCCCGCCAACGGTGAAGATCAGCGCCATTTATCCAGGTGCTGATGCGCAAACCGTTGCCGAAACGGTGGCGGCTCCCATTGAGCAAGAGGTCAACGGTGTCGAGGGCATGATCTATATGCAGTCGGTCTCAGCGAACGACGGGACAATGAATTTGACGGTCACCTTTGCTCCGGGGACGGATCTCGACACCGCTAATGTTCTTACTCAAAACCGCGTCGCGATTGCCGAATCGAAGCTGCCTTCCGAGGTGACTCAGCAGGGGGTCACGGTGAAGAAACAGTCGACTGATGTCGTGATGTACACCACGCTGACATCGCCCAACGGCACCTACGATGACGCGTTTCTCAGCAACTACGCGTGGCAGCGCGTTCGCGATGAGTTAGCTCGTGTCTCCGGAGTGGGGAATGTCGATGTTTTCGGAGCAGGGCAGTTCAGTATGCGTATCTGGCTCGATCCAGAGCGTATGAAAAGCTTCACTCTGACGGCAGGGGATGTCATCGGGGCAATCCGTCAGCAGAATGTTCAAGTCGCCGGTGGACGCATCGGAGCTTCACCTACGCCGTCTGAGGTGCAGAATGAGTTTACTGTCAATGTGCGTGGTCGACTCACCGAGGTTGATGAGTTTGAGGGTATCATTGTCAAAACAACTGAAGAAGGCGCTCAAGTCAGGGTCCGAGATATCGCCCGGGTCGAGCTGGGCTCCGATCTTTACAGCACACGCTCCCAGTTTAACGGCAAGCCTGCGGCAACTCTTGCGATCAATCAGATACCCGGCTCGAATATTGTAACCGTGGCCGAAGGCGTCAAATCCAAGCTGGAGGAGCTTTCGCTGTCCTTTCCGGCAGACGTTGAGTATGCCGTTGCTTATGACAACACTGATGTTGTTCTCACCTCGATTCGCGGAGTGATCACCACGCTGATCTCTGCGCTCATTCTTGTGATTCTGACGGTTTACCTCTTCCTTCAGAACTTTCGGGCGACGATCATTCCGGCGGTCACGATCCCCGTCGCCTTGATTGGAACTTTCGCAGTTCTCCTCGCGATGGGATTCTCGCTGAATCAGCTCACGCTTTTCGGATTGGTGCTCGTCATCGGCATCGTTGTCGATGACGCAATTGTTGTCGTGGAGAACACCTCGAAGTGGATTGCGGAAGGCCTCTCAAGTCGGGAAGCGGCTGAAAAGGCGATGCTGGAAGTCTCGGGGCCGGTCATTGCAACGACGCTCGTGCTCTTGGCCGTCTTCATTCCGACGACTTTCATGACGGGTATTACGGGGACGCTTTTCCAGCAGTTCGCGGTCACAATTTCCATCGCCACTGTGTTCAGCTCGATCAATGCCCTGACCCTCAGTCCGGCGCTTTGTGCCATCCTCCTGAGGGAGCAAAAAGAGCCGACCAAAGGTTTCTTCTTTCGCTTCAACCAGAGCCTGGAAAAATCCACGAATGCCTACCTCGGGATCACCCGGTTCGCGATTCGGAAGGTGGTTCTGTCAGTCGTTGTCTTTGCCGCGATGACGGGAGCGGCAGTCCTCGGATTTTCCAGCCTCCCGACTGGGTTCGTCCCGCAGGAGGACGAGGGCTATTGTCTCGTCAATGTGCAACTTCCCGACGGGGCAACGCTGGAGCGAACCAATAACGCCATCGATGAACTCAATGCGGTAATCGCCGATGTGCCCGGCGTGAGAGATGTCATCGCCATCTCCGGTTTTTCGATCATCAGTTCTTCGGCCGCTGCGAACACAGGTCTCATCATTGTGATGTTTGATCCCTGGTCTGAGCGAAAAGGACCAGAGCTTCACCAAAACGGAGTTCTTCAGAATCTGAACCGACGGCTTTCCCAGTTCAAGGATGGGCAGGTCTTTGGATTCCCGGTTCCTTCGCTTCCCGGTGTGGGAACGGGAGGCGGATTCACCTTCATGCTTCAGGACCGGGGTGGCGTCGGATTCGGTGAACTTTCCAAGGTGGCTGCCGAAGTCATTGAAGACGGCAACGCCCAAACCGGGTTAAGCGGGCTGAATACCACCTTCCGAGCCAGTATTCCTCAATTGTTCGTCGATATTGATCGGGAACAGGTCATGCGAATGGGAATACCAATGGACTCTGTCTTCGAGACACTGCAGGTCTATCTGGGCTCTTCTTATGTGAATGATTTCACGCGTTTCGGTCGCACTTTTCAGGTCAAAGCGCAGGCCGATGGGCCATTCCGGGCCGTTCCGGATGACATCAAGCAACTCCAGATTCGTAATGCCGAGGGGACAATGACGCCGATGAGCGCCGTCGCCAGCATCGACGAATCTTATGGCCCGCAGATCGTGAACCGTTTTAATCTGTATCCGTCCATCAAAATTCAGGGGGCCGCATCGCCGGGCTACAGTTCCGGTCAGGCTCTCGACATCATGGAAGGCATGGCGGAGCAGAAGCTCCCGAGCTCGATGGGATACAGCTGGTCTGAACTGTCCTATCAGGAAAAGTTAGCAGGAGAGGGGACGACCGTCATTTTTGTCTTCGCCATCCTCATGGTGTATCTCGTTCTCGCCGCGCAATACGAAAGCTGGTCAATTCCGATTTCCGTGGTCCTTTCCGTCCCGACCGCGCTTCTCGGTGCTGTCCTTGCGATGATGGCTCGTGGAATGGACAACAACGTCTACACCCAGATTGGCATCGTCCTCCTGATTGGACTTTCAACGAAGAGTGCCATCCTCATTGTCGAATTTGCCAAGGGATTGCACGAAGAGGGCAAATCCGTTTTCGATGCCGCCATTGAAGCCACGAAAATGCGTTTCCGAGCGGTCCTCATGACTGCCGTCTCGTTTATTCTTGGTGTGATCCCGTTATTAGTTGCGTCCGGAGCGGGGGCAGAGTCGCAGAAGGTTATTGGTACCTCTGTGTTTGGAGGAATGCTTGTTGCCACAGCGGTGAGCCTTGCCGCCGTTCCGATGCTCTACTATGTGGTTCAAACTCTCGTGAATCGCTCCGCAGAAAAGAAGGCTAAGTGAAAAATCCGTTTACGATCAAGCTGCAAGCCAGTGTTCTTCTAGCAGGCGAGTCGCTCCTTCTCTTGACGTCTGCCCTATGGGAAGATATTGATCCCAATCAGCAGTGGCCCGCGTGGCTCTACGTGATTCTCTTTGCCGCTGGTGGCTACACGCTTGCCGGAAGTCGGCAATGGCTGGTTGCCTACCTCCTCACCAGTACGGTCGCCATCGTCCTTGGAACTTTTGAAAGCTACAAGGCGCTCGCTATCGTTTCGACGGTCTGCTTCGCGATTGCGTTTTACATGCTCTTCAAGGTGGTGATCGGGCACTGTTTTTTCCGGGTTAAAGTCGCTGCAGCCGACCGAATCATTGGCGGAATCGCCGGCTACATCCTCCTGGGTTTCCTCTGGACCTCTCAAAGCCAGTGGGCCCTCATGCTAAATGCGGAGGCCTTCTTGAATACCAACTCGGGTCTCCCGACCACGGAAGCTGAGCAACTCTACTACAGCTTTGTCACGCTCACCGGACTCGGCTACGGCGAAATCGTTCCGACTACATCGGTAGCCCGGCTCATTGCCATCCTCACTGTGCTCAGCGGTACACTCTATCTCGCCATCTTTATCTCAGCCTTGATGGGTGGCCTCGCCGCGAAGCATCACAGCGAGAAAAACTGAGAGGCACACTAGCCGAGTCGATTCAGGAAAAACTGAATCAAAACGGCATTCGTGATATCAACAAAAAAGGCGCCGACTAAGGGAAGAATGATGAACGCGGTCGGGGCAGGACCATGAGCTTTCGTCACGGCGGTCATGTTCGCAATCGCCGTCGGTGTCGCACCGAGTGAAAATCCAGCAAATCCGGCGCTGATCACCGCAGCGAGATAGTCTTTCCCCATGAGCGGGAAGAGGATAAAACGGATAAACATCAGAGCCGCGATGACCTGTCCACCGAGAATGATAAGAAGAGGACCGGCAAGACCGGCGATAGACTGGAGCTGCATTCCCATTAAAGACATCGCAATAAAGAGTCCGAGCGAAAAATCAGACATCATCGCCAGTGCTTTCGTACGAGCCGGCCAGACAAGCTTCGGCAGGATGTGGGGAACGGTGTTCGAAAGGATAATTGCGGTGATGAGACAAGGCACAAAAAGGGGGAGTTTAAGCCCAAGTGCTGCGATCCCTTCATTTGCGAGATATCCAATGATGATGCAAACATGCAGGGCGAGGAGAACCCGCATCAAGCTAATGTGATTCACCTGATCGGTGTCTTCAGTTTTATGCGCAAGACCCACCACCGGAGTCTCTTCTGCATCACCCTTAAGTTGAAACTTGTTGAGAAGTCCTTTCGCAATCGGGCCGCCCATAAGGCTGGCAAAGACCAAACCGAGCGTTGCTGCCGCGATCCCAATCTCGAGCGCCCCTTCAATGCCACGCTCTTCCGCGATCGTCGGAGCCCAGGCGATCGCAGTGCCATGCCCGCCGATCAGAGAAGCAGAACCGGTCAGTATACCGATCGCAGGATCTTCACCGATCAAGATAGCTGTTCCGACTCCGACTAGATCCTGAATCACAATGTAGCCCAAGGTGAGACCCAAAAGGATGAGGAGTGGCTTCCCGCCTTTTACGAGGTCCGAAACCCGCGCGTTGAGACCGATACAGGTGAAGAAATAGACAAGAAGACGATCTCTCGCCTCAAGCTCGAACTCGATCGCGACATCCCAGAGCAGAAAAAGCGTGAGACAAGTCAGAGAGGCGAGAATCCCGCCCGTGACTGGCTCGGGAATATTGAAGCGCCGCAAAGGCTCGAACTGCCTCGTCACCTCGCGCCCGACAAAGTAGACAATGATGCCAATTGTCAGCGCAAGGAAGCTATCTACGACGAATGGAGCCTCCATCAAGGTTAGTAGCGGAACCCTCTCCTAATACGCACCTTGAGACCGCGTTATTTGACCAATGCGATTTTGCATCATCGAAGCACCATCGATAGGGCTAACCGGAGCTCGTTGATAGTAGCCAGCATTTCCGTCATTACCGGTCGACTGACAGCTACTCAGGATAAAAGCAACAAATAGCGAAGTCATCGTTATGCCCGCTTTTTTTACGATTGGGAGTAATGGTGAAATGCTCATGCAAGAATGATGCGCTTCGCTACCCTGATGGTCAAGCTTTGCAAAGCTAGAGTGCTTGGAGTCTCCGTCATGGTGCGATATGGCGGGAGATATCAAATCCGCAATATATGCTCAGCGAAAGAGGAGCCTCTCCGCCATATTAGGCTCATGAATCCTCAAATGTGCCGCGTGCTCAGCACCATCTTTTTTCAGGCGGGAATTATCTCGATCATCCTTTCGATCTTCATCTGGTGGTATCTAGGCAGCGACGATCCTGTCGAGCAAGCACACGCCGAACGCTTTGGCATCTTTGTTGGACTATGGGCTCCAACCCTCTTGATTCTCTCCAATCGCTTTGACCGTTTTGCAGACAAAGCCGAGACTCTTCCCGGGATGAAGCCCGAGTATCACGAAGAGAAAGAAGACTGATTTCAAAGCGCGATACTTTAGCGCCGGGTTTTGTTTAGGAGTGCGAGAGGGGCTTTTGCAGGTCTTTCTCAGCTGTAAATTTCAGCGCCCTTGTCGGCGAATTCCTTCGACTTTTCCTCCATCGCTTTCTCAATCGCGGCCTTCTCATCGACTCCGAGCTTCTCGGCATATTCGCGAACTTCTTCGGTGATCTTCATCGAACAGAAAGTAGGTCCACACATCGAGCAAAAATGCGCGGTTTTCGCTCCGTCCTGCGGAAGGGTTTCATCATGAAACTCTTGCGCTTTCGTGGGATCCAGCGCGAGATTGAACTGATCTTCCCAGCGGAATTCAAAGCGCGCTTTGCTGAGTGCATTGTCCCGGACCTGAGCAGCAGGGTGCCCTTTCGCGAGGTCTGCGGCGTGAGCTGCGATCTTGTAGGTCACGACACCATCGCGAACATCCTCACGATTCGGCAAACCAAGATGCTCCTTCGGCGTCACGTAGCAAAGCATCGCGCAGCCATACCAGCCAATCATCGCGGCGCCGATTCCACTGGTGATGTGGTCATAACCCGGCGCAATGTCTGTCGTCAACGGCCCGAGTGTGTAGAAGGGGGCCTCGTGGCACCATTCGATCTGCTTCTGCATGTTCTCTTCGATCATGTGCATCGGAACGTGACCGGGGCCTTCGTTCATGACCTGTACACCCTTCTCCCACGCCGTCGTCGTGAGCTCGCCCTGAACTTCGAGTTCGCCAAACTGAGCTTTGTCATTGGCATCGGCAACTGAACCGGGACGCAATCCATCACCGATCGAAAAGCTAACGTCATAATCTGCCATGATGTCGCAGATATCCGACCAGTGCGTGTAGAGGAAGTTTTCTTTGTGATGCGAAAGGCACCACTTCGCCATGATTGATCCGCCACGGCTCACAATACCCGTCATGCGAGTTGCGGTCAGCGGGACAAAGCGTAGAAGCACACCGGCATGAATTGTGAAATAATCGACGCCCTGCTCCGCCTGCTCGATGAGCGTATCGCGGAAGACTTCCCAGCAAAGGTCTTCTACCCGACCATTCACTTTCTCAAGCGCCTGATAGATCGGAACCGTTCCAATCGGAACCGGCGAGTTTCGAATGATCCATTCTCGCGTCGCGTGGATATTCTTGCCCGTCGAGAGATCCATGACCGTGTCGGCGCCCCAGAGGGTTGACCACTGCATTTTCTCAACCTCTTCATCGATCGTCGACGCGACTGCCGAGTTGCCGATATTGGCATTGATTTTCACGAGAAAATTCCGCCCGATAATCATCGGCTCGTTCTCGGGATGGTTGATGTTCGACGGAATGATCGCCCGACCTCGCGCGACTTCGTCACGCACAAACTCGGGGGTGATGAAGTCAGGAATCTTCGCCCCGAATGACTCGCCCGGGTGCTGAAAATCCAGGCCGTTGCGTGGTCCATCGCTATCGGTGATTGCTTTAAAGGCCGCCTCGCGGCCGAGGTTTTCACGAATCGCGATATATTCCATCTCCGGGGTGATGATGCCCTGCTTCGCGTAATACATCTGCGTGACAGGATGCCCCTTCGACGCTTTGAGAGGTTTCCGCTTCAGCCCCGGATACTCCTTCAACTTGTTGCGCGCCTCTTTCTTCTCGTTGTAGCGTGAAGCGTGTTCGTCGGAAAGGTAGCCATTATCTTCCGGCTTCACATCACGGCCATCATACTCGGCAACATCGCCGCGGGCGAGAATCCAGTCGCGACGCAGCGCGGGAAGACCTTCGGTGACGACTCCGGAGAAAGCAGGATCGCCCCACGGACCGCTCGTGTCATAAATCCGGACGGGCTCATTCACTTCGACGCGACCGTTCGGGTGCTTCGTCTCGGCAAGATCGATCTCGCGAAGGGGAACTTTCACGTCCTCGTGGATGGCGCCCGGGATGTAAACGCGGCGGCTGTTCGGGAACACGTCGGAAACCGTTTTCGGCTGAGAAGGGGCAGATTCGTTAGGGGTGATCATGATTGTGGATTCAGTTAGAGGAGAGGTCTTAAAAAAGAAAAATCCGCTCACGGAAATCGATCAGGCAAATCGAGAGACCGGGAACGGAAGTGAAGGAAAACGTTTCATATTGACTCCCTGCGGCAGCATTACCTGCGTCAGGTTCGAAGGGTCTTACCAAATCCGGTAATCTCAGCGAAATCGCTCCCCTGCCTGAATTCTACGTTGATCCAAGAGGGGAGAGACGTCAAGCCATGAGGAGATATTCGTCCCCCTGAAATAAGGCATCAGGATGAGACTCACATTTCACGGTTGCTGATATTCGACAAATGCCTGAGACTGACGACTTCCGACCCAATAAAGAAAGGGTTCAACCGTTCTGAGATTACTCCATGAGACTGCTGGATCGCTACATTGCCCGCCAGGTGTTCATCTCTGCCATGTTTGCCGTGGCCGTGATCATCATCATCCTCGTGCTCGGCAATGTCTTTAAAGAGATTCTCCGTGAACTTGCGAAGCGTCCCGATCTTAGCCTCGGGTTCATTTTTAAGTTCATCGCCCTCATTATCCCGGTGTCTCTGAGTCTCGCAATTCCGTTTTCATTCCTTACTGCGATCCTCTTGACTTTTGGTCGACTCTCAGCGGACAGCGAGTTTGTTTCGATGCGGATGGCCGGTCTTAGTATGACTCGAATTTGTTTTCCGATTTTAGTTCTCGCCATTTTCTTCACTTCGATTTGTGCCTGGGTGAATCTGTCGGTTACCCCATGGGCAAAAACAGAGATGGAAGGAATGAAGGATTCTTTGTTCAATTACATGAAGAAAGAACCAATGCTTCTCTTCCCGCATCAGCAGGTTATGTCGGAACTTGATGATCACCTCGTCTACGCGAAAAAAGAGGATGGGATGCTGAAAGAATTTCAGATGGTTAAAATGGTGAACAATCTGCCGCAGGCCATTGCCATTGCCAAAGAGGCTTCCGTAGCAGTGGAGCTCGACAAGGCAGACCCGGAAATGCTTCTCACGATGCGCGAGGTGAGCCTCATGGTTCAGGGGGAAAACGGTGACTTCATGCAAAGTTCACAACCTGTTTTCATGGACGAAGCTGAAGCGGGAGTCTCTGTGGCGAAGTTTGAACGAAAAGGAGTTGAAGACAAACCTCCTAACATCAGTCTTCGGAGAATCATAGATAAAGCGACAGATTCGGAGTTAGATTCTTCAACTCGAGCCATCTATCGGACGGAATTGAGCATGCGGATGGCATTCTCAGTCTCGTGTATCACCTTTGGTCTGATTGGGGTGCCGTTGGGCATCACCGCGCAGCGCCGGGAGAGCACGGCAGGTTTCGTTATGAGCATGACCATTGCTGTCAGCTACTACGTCATGCTGACTATTGTACAAATTGTTCGAAGTGAGGAGCACCTTTATCCGCATCTCCTCGTCTGGATTCCGAATCTACTCTTTTTCGTCCTCGGAGTTCACTTGTTTCGTCGGATGAGCAAGCGGTAGGTCCTTTTCCTCAGTTCGTTTGCCTGAAAATTTTAGAATCAGGAAGGTGGGAACGTAAAGCGGTATAGACTGTCTCGACCAGCTCGGCCTCAATCTCTGCCGGATACGTCATCTGACCGTCTCGCAATGTCATTTCGCGCAGGGCAAAAAGCCGGTCTTCAGGATACAGTTTTATGATTCGATCGTGCATCGCTTTAGGAAAGCGCATAGGGCCCAAAGTTACTGAGTGGATGCGCTCGGAATTCACTTGTGCGAACACCTCTTCGATCATCGCGCCGTAGACCTTGCTAAAGCCGGGCCAGGGGATGAGGGGATCCAGCCTAAGGCCGACCATCCAACCTTGTTCAGTCAATGACCTAACCCTGCTAAGTCGATTTTCGTACGGCGGCGCGCCATGCTCAATCTCCCGGGCGATGAGATCCGGAGTCAGCGTATAAGCTGTGACAATGTTGGGAACGGGGTCTGCCTTCTCAAGGACTCGTGTATTGAGACTCTTGGTTCGGAGTTCAAGCCATGTATCTGACCGATCTGAGAAAAAGGGAATGAAGGAATTGGCGAACCCGGTTAACGACTCCATTGCAAGGCTGTCACAATCGTAGCCGGAAAAAAAACAGCCGTTCGATCCGGCTTGGTCTCTTACTTCATCGATGCCACTCTCAAATTCCTCCCAATTTACAAAGAGAACGTAATGAGCGGACTGATACATGCCTTGCAGGAAGCAATATCGACAGTCGTAGAGGCAATTCAGCATGTGGCTGAAGTAGTGATTTGAAGAACGCCCGATCGAGTAGTCAGGAGGAGTTGGCAGGACCGTATTACCCTGTTTCTCAGCTAAAATCAGAGCAGGCCGTCGCTTCTGGAGTCGAAAATTCTGAGCACGAATATTAAAAACCTCTCCGTACCGGTCACACTCAACTATGGTAGCGGAAGGATAGCGCCGCAAAATCTCGAGCGTTCGCGGATGCCGCTTAACGGCATGTTCCAAATATATGGTGTCCATCCACTAGAGAGCAGCACCTGTCAGTTGGGTGTAAATCCAGACAACCAATGTGGTAACAAAGATCCATGCTAAAACGTTCAAAATCAGTACAGAGCCGATCACTGAAACGACGAGTATGGCAGGCCACCAGCCGCCCGACTCTTCCTCACCATGATCGCTGTCGAGATAGGTATTCAGCATTCGATAGTTGCGAGAGTTCGACTTAAACCAAACCGAGAACAGGTCGCCAACGACGGGAATCCAACCGACACCCGCGTTGATCATCATGTTACCACTCATCTTAGTTAACGTTCTAAAGGGAAGACCTTTCTTTCCGGCGTCTCCGAGAATGAAGGCGCCAATCACAGTGGCGACCGTTTCACCACCATAGGGAATAAGGCCCAGTATCGGGTCGAGCCCGAACCGGATCTGAGTTCCCGGGATTCGAATGCATTCGTCCAGTAACCATGAGATCCGTTTGGAACTTCTCAGCTGCTGCAGTGGATCTGCGTTAGATCTGTCCTCGCCCTCAGCGAGATCACCTTTCGGCTCTTCGTCTGCCATATTTAAGGCTACCCTAATTCAAGGGTGGGGGACTGTCGAGCGGAGGAGGCACACCAGGTGTCGGTACGGAGGTATCAGGCTTTTCTCGAAGACGCCGCACAATCAATACGAGGCAGGCAATCGTGATTAGGAGGAGCGTGATGCCAAGAATGGGACGGTAGAAAATCCAGGCAAAAGCGACGACCACCGTCCAGAGAATCCCTGCAAGGAGGAAAGCGATAACTGAAGTTCCGGTTTCCACAATGCGTCCCAGAAACGGCAGAACGCTGGCGAACACGGAGAGCGGCTTCAGGATCATTGAAAAAGCCGCCATCATGAGGAAGAAACCAGCAACACGGAGGCCCCAGGTCAGCACTTTGTTGGCTTGATGGGCTGAGACGAACATTTCCTCTGCACTAACTGTCCCTCGATCTAAGAGATCCAGTTTGCCCCCCGTCTTTGCCGCATAGCTGACGAAAGAATTCCCGGATTGTTGCGCAACGAGACTGATTGCTCCGGTCGGAACAAATGTAAAGTTGACCCTGATATCTCCCACAGATGGTTCGAGGGGGGACGTTCCAAAATAAACCCCACCTTCATGTAGCTTCCCGTTGGCTTTGACCTCTGCGGACGCGCCGTCTAATGAATTTGCCGGGAGGTGTTCCCCGCCATTGATCTTCTCAACGAGAAACCTGGGTAGTCTGAATGCTCCCACAGTCACGTCATCGGCAATGAGGGTATTCGATTTATATTTCAAGGAGGAAGGATTCCGATAGCCATTTGGATCTTTGAACTGGCTGGAATCGACGAGGCTGCTTTTCCATTCTTTTGAATAGCTATACGTCTTGGTCGTCTCAACACTTCCACCGACGTTTTCCTGTTCCCGGCTTCTGACATTTTCGACCCATTGATACATTTCAGTCGAACGAATCAGTTTAACGGCGGCGGATGAAACGCCGAACTGTGAATCAATCAGCGGCTTCGAAGTCTTGGCATCGCCAGTGAGGTGAATGAGTTGGCCTTCGTTCGCAGGATCGACTTGATCAGATGCGACAGAGACTACTTTCGAGGCTCCTTCATTGAGATCTTTGTATCGCTTTACGGATCGGCCTTCGTTCCAAAAGAGGACCGCAGCACTGATCGCCACCAGGAGAACGCCAAAGATGGCACCTCCGATGGAGTTCTTACTTCGGGAGCCGAACCCCTGACGAGTGACTTCAACCAGATTGCTCATGGCCTAGGTGTATCAAATGATACATTCCTGTGCAACTTGCAATCCTGTGATGGTAGTCAGGAAAGCGCTGTCGTCTTGATGTCCATCAGCATCTGGGCATTAGATGGGTAACGCTCCATACACTTCAACAACCACTCCATCGCATCCAGTTGCTTATACCCGCTCAATCCCCGGCGTATCACGTAAATCTTCTCCAGCATGTGAGGGGGGAGGAGAAGCTCTTCCCGTCGTGTTCCAGATTTATTTATATCAACCGCAGGGTAGACGTAGTTTTGTGCAATCTGGCGATCAAGAACGAGTTCCATATTGCCCGTGCCTTTGAACTCCTGAAAGATCGCTTCGTCTGCCTTGCTATTGGTCTGGATCAATGCCGTTGCAATAATCGTCAAAGACCCGGCTTCGCGGGTGTTTCGAGCTGCTGCAAAAATTCGACGGGGAATTTCGAGCGCTCCGACGAGGAGACCTCCACTCGCCGTGCCCCGTTTGCTGCCGCCCCGCATCTGCGAGTTAAAGGCACGAGCAAGACGGGTGATCGAGTCCATGAGGATAAAAACGTGTTCTCCAGCTTCGACAAGACGTTTCGCCCGCTCGATCGCGAGAAGTGCCATGCGAGCGTGGTCTTTCGCCTCGCTATCGTTCGAGCTGGAAAAGACTTCGACATCAGGGAAGGAGCGTTCGAAATCGGTCACTTCCTCCGGTCTTTCATCAACGAGAAGAACGATGAGGTGGATTTCATCTTCATAATTCTCCTGGATACCTTCAGCAATATGGTGCAAAAGCGTTGTTTTGCCTGTCCTCGGGGGAGCGACAATCAATCCACGCTGTCCCCGTCCAATCGGGGCCATTAGATCGATAACTCGCGTTGTCTTACGCTCTGAACTGGTTTCCAGCGTGAGCTTCTTGTCAGGGTTTATCGCCGTTAGTTCTTCGAAGTAGGGAAGATTGATGTAATCCTGTGGCTCGCGATCATTAATTTTGAGCAACTCAATCAGTTGCGGGCCTCTAACTCCCTGCTTTGAGATGCATTTCACCATGAGACCATCCCGCAGTGCGAAATTCCGCACCACCTCAGGAGTGATGAAAACATCTTTCGGTGACTGTTGAAATCCGCGCTTCTTTTCACGTAGAAATCCAAAGCCTTTGCTCGAAATTTCGACGATTCCCTCTGATTCGACAGGGGGTGCCGCTTCAAGAGCTGCGGCCTCGCGTGCCCTTTCTTTTTCTTTTCTCTCGAGATAGCGTTGCTTTCGAGTCTTTCTCGGCTGGCCATCTCCGTCTTCACCTGAACCTTGAGAATCAGCTTCCGGTCCCGTTGCTGCTTCGTCCGAGGGTTGTCCGCTTTCTGCGTTGCGGTCATCATTGCGATTCCTCCGCTTGGAATTCTTTCGAGGCCGTTGACGTCTTTGGCTTCGTTCATTCCCGTTTTCGCGTTGTGTATCGTCGGCTACATCAGTTGAGGCTTGAACATCATTTCCAGCATCGATTTCTGACTGATCCCGGGCGGGAGAAGATGAATCCTCCGTCGAAGGTTCAGCCTGCGACTCACCTGCATCTGAAGCGGGTTCGTTTATTTTTGCTGGCAGATTTTCATCTGCCACTTGAGCTTCCTCAGGTGTTCGGGACTGGCTCATGGATTGCGTGGGGAAATCATTCTGAAAATTTCGAGATCATATTTCGACACAGAAGTCTTGTGGCGAAGTGTATTCACCGTAGATACTCTGCGAACTGAAATAGGAAAATCGGGAGTGGACGCCATACAAGGACGACTGAGTTAGCTGGCGAGAAACCGGCGATTGGCTGGGATCTTGCGGTTCTGACAGTTCCGAAACCCATGCAATCAAGAAATGGGTGATGCGCGAAACATCGAATCTTCACTGGTTGTCCCTTAAATTCCGGGAAAGAGTTGAGTCGCGCCGTCGGTAGAGGTTATTTCGACGTGCGATCTCCCAGCCTGAAAAGGTTCAGGGACATGGAAGTCTGCCTCTCGAAGGGCGCTCGCGCAAGCAATTTTTTGGCGAAGGCCGATTAACGATATATGCTCAAAATATGTTCCAAATGAGGGGCTAAGACTGAACATCCTTAACATAAGAAGCAATCGCTTCCCGCGTCACTTCAGCTACGTTGCCATAGACTTTTGCAAAAGGTGGTACGAACCACGGATAACTCCCGATGACATCGTGGAGAACTCGTATTTGACCATCGCAGTTATTCCCTGCTCCAATTCCGATAGTTGGAATTTCGAGTGCCTCCGTAATCTGCATGGCGACTTCCGCGACCATGCTTTCGAGAACAATGGCAAAGGCCCCGGCTGCCTCAAGAGCAAAAGCCGCCTGGAGGAGGCGATCTGCTTCTGATTTCAACTTGCCCTTCTTTTTGTAGCCTCCTTCCTCTACAACTCGCTGGGGAAGCATCCCAATATGAGCACAAACTGGAATTTCCGACTGAACGAGACGCTCCACTTTTTCAATTTGTCCGAGCCCGCCTTCGAGTTTTACCGCATCAGCGCCGGCTTTGATAAGGCGACGTGAACTCTCTAGTGCTGCTTCGGGATTGTTGTATGTATGGATCGGAAGATCGGAGACGATGACTGCCTGATCTACACCCCGCCTCACCATTTCAGTGTGATAGACCATATGTTCAAGGGTAACACTGGTGGTGTCAGGGTTTCCTCCAACAACCATCCCGAGAGAATCTCCAACGAGGATGAGCTGTATACCTGCTTCATCTGAGAGTCGGGCCGTCGGATAATCGTAGGCTGTAATTGCTGAAATCGGAGGCGTAAGGCGTGAACGCAAAAGCAGGGCGGGGGAGTTGGACATAGGGACGAAGGAAGAAAGCACGGAGGGAAGGGGTGCAAAAGAAGCAACGAAGCCAAATTAACAAAATATATTAGAAATAAATTGAGTGATTATGAAAATTATATTATTATTAGATAACACACACACCGAACCTGGGAAATCAGCCTCCGAAATTGAAGTTCCGCGAACCTGCGCAACGAGAAAAACGGAAGAGGGCTTCTCAGGATCAAACATACAGACAGTTAACGATGGTAATTGGTTCCTCCAGTTTGTTTCAGGCGATCCGCTCGGTCTTCCGATCAGCCTTTGTCTTGAAGCAGCAACGATATGACGAGAGTAAGCGACCCGTGAAGCGGCTTAAAAGCTGGCAACGCGGGCCGAAACAGAGTGCTTTTCCGGGAAGGCAAACCGTTCCGGGATTGCCGGCTGCGGTTAAGTCGACCTTCAAAAAAGGACAGTTCTCTTCATCTCGGGAATCCACTACTGCCGTTCTCTGAAGACTTTGTCCTTTTGGACATTGGTAAAGAGATGAAAAACGGGGCGGGGTCTTCGCAGGCTCCGCCTCATTTTCTTTTCCCTTTTCCTGCGCCCTGGATCAATAGGGTGATCTCTCCCTTTACCATTTTCCCTGAAAACTCTTCTAAAAGATCATGAGCCGTGCCGCGATGGTATGTCTCAAATTTTTTGGTGAGTTCGCGGGCCACACAGAGTCTTCGTTCCGGAGCGAGATCTGCGAGAACTGAGAGTGTTTTGAGAATTCGATGAGGCGACTCAAAAAAAATAGACGTCTCGATTCGGGATATAGCCTGCTCAATCTGAGCCATTTTCCGACCTGATTTTACGGGTAAAAATCCACCAAAATAAAAGGCATCAGTTGGCATTCCGGAGCCAGCAAGCGCTGTGATTACCGCAGACGCACCCGGGATAACTTCAATTCTGACTGAGGCTTCGACGCAGGCATTGACGAGGCGGTATCCGGGGTCTGAAATAGTTGGAGTTCCGGCATCGGAAAGGAAAACGATACGTTCCCCCTGCGCGGCTCTTTCAACGAGAGCACCCGCTCTCTGCGTTTCATTGTGTTCGTGCAGGGCGACGAGTTCCTTCCGTTCGATTTGAAGGTGCCTGAGCAGTCGCGATGAATGCCTCGTGTCTTCGCAGGCAATAACGTCAGCCGACTTTATGCACTCGACGGCCCGGAATGAAATGTCGCCCAAATTACCAATCGGAGTGGAGATGAGTTGGACTATCCCGGTTGTCATCTCAAATTAGATCCAACATGAGCCCCGTCGGATCTACGGGATCTTCTCAGTGTGCGTGAACCGAGTGGATCCCTAAAATCCGTTTGCCAGACTCGCGACCAACTTGGCCGCAGCATCCTGAGCTGCAACAGAGAATGAGTAACGCTCAGCGGTTTGAAAACTTGCGTCGACAAACTGGATTGTTTGCCCGGTAACCGTTCCCTGACGGGCGAGGATGGCTCCTTCAGAGGCTGCTGCGTCGCTTTTATCGCCGATCGGGACCGCTCTACGTTTTGATGTGTTAACGATTTTGTTTCCACTCACGGGATCCTCCAGATAAAAATCAACATAGAGTGTGACCTGCAGTTCCTGCGAACTTAATGTGTCATTCCTTTGCGCTCTAAGTTGAGTCTTTCGTATCTCTCGAACTTCTCCCACAAGGATGGCATCGCAGCTTGCCCGATTGGTGATTTTGTAGGTTCCGTCGACGTGTAATTCTTTCAACACAGCATTCGTGACGAGGCTGGAAAGCCTCGGTTCGAGGGTTTGATTCCGAAAAATGGGAACGTGAAGGTTGTCGATTCCTTCGTAAGCGGATGGCTTTACGTCGCCAAGTTGGTAGCCCGTGCAGCCGGAAAGGCCTAGCAAAGCTAGGCAGCAAGCTGGAAACAGTAAAAAAAAGCGATTCATAAAACTGTTGAGATCAGGCATCTCATGACGACTGAGCATCGGCGGTTTCTCCGTGACGAAAGTTATGACTAAATGAAGAAATGACAAGCATTTACAACCTTCTTCAGAGTAACTTTGACAGACCTATGACTCGCTCGTGGGGAGAGGAATAACTGCATCGTCAGACGTCCTCATTTCAACCTTGTCCTTTTTCAGAGGGTTTGGCCCGAAAAAACCAGCTTTCTTTTCCACTGTCTCCGTCGTTGGGACACGGTCGAGAACGTTCAGCCTCTCCTGTGCTTTCGCTGCCCACGGAGTGCTCGGGTTCTTTACTACTTCGCGGTAGTAAACTCTCGCTGATTCCGGTTTCGCACTTTTCTCGTAGTGCATGCCGATATTATATTGCTTCTCCATCTCCCGAAGCTCGATTTCTTTAAGATTCTGCTGAATTTCCTGAGTCCGCTGGTCCTGCGGATTCTGATTCATGAAATCAATTCCGGCTTCAACCTGTGCGCGATCTTCGACTGGACTATTGGATTCTTCGGCTTTGACCCCACGCAGTTGAAAAATTTGATATTGCGCTTCCGTCGCGAAATCGGTGCCCCGATAGTTGTCTGCGACGTTGCGGTAGGCCATGATCGCCAGATTTTCCTCGCCCTGAGATGAATGAACATGGCCAACGTTTAGAAGTGACTTGGGAGCGTAGTCGGTATACGGAGCGACCTCACTGATCTGTTCAAACATTTCGACCAGTTGGGAGGGTTGGATTGGAGCGCCCAGTCCGAGAAACCCCTTTTTCTTCGAATTCCGGAGGCTCTCAGCGATCTCAAATTGAGCCTTCACTGCTTCGTTAAAATTTTTCGTATTTCGAAAGTTAGCGATTAGATCCTCGAACTCTTCGAATGCTTTGCGTCCATCTCCTTCGCCCTGCAGAATCTTCGCATATTGAAATTGAGCCTCTGCCGCTGCATCAGTTCTGGGATACGAATTGACGATTGATTTATAGGTGTCGCGCGCCTGCCGCTGTTTCCCGGCGGCCCGTTGAGAATCGGCTTTGGAGAGAAGGCTCGCTGCGTTGCTTTCCTGATTAGTGAGCTCCTCAGCATTGATAACTTGCTTCTCTTTTCCTTTTTTCAGCATATCTCCGAGGAACGCCTCGGAGGTGGAAATCCCGAAAGAAAATAGACAAAGACTGAGCGCGGTGATTCGAATTGATCGATTCATGAGGATGACGAAGGGGTTTTAACAAGTTAAACGATCGTCGGGAACGATCAAATCGAAATGGCGATAGCTGGTTAGAAGCAGATTATCCAGTAATCCTGATTTCTGAACTCTAATTAGATTCCATGTGGAACATGATTAAATCGGGAACCGGGAAGTGCGAACACTTTCAGAACGTTGAACCCCCGGATAACTTAGCGGAAAGCTTTGCAAATCAAACGCATTACCCATATTAATAACTTCCAACAATATATGTAATGTAAAATTT
>JARGOD010000081.1:0-9024 GCA_029210205.1 Verrucomicrobiales bacterium
GAAGGGAACATACATGGAATCTGCCGGCGGACCCTTTTCCGGTAATAAAACAGCCAAGCCGAACTACACGATGCTCGCGGCGATTCTCCCAAGCGATAAAGGTGCGGTCTTCCTCAAACTGACCGGACCGGACGCGTCTGTCGCAGCGATGAGAGAAGCTTTCATCGAGTTTTCAAAGAGCCCGTTCACCGAGTGATCGCGATCTGAACTCCATCTCTTCTTGAAAAGGCCGGGCTTCAACCCCCGGCCTTTTTTTCTTTCAAAATTTGGATCATTTCCCGCATCGCAGGGGTAATCGCTTTGGTCCTGCGACGGACAATCCCGAGCGGTCGCCAGATGAATTTCCCGTCGATCGGAATTTGGACAAGCGTCTTGTTCTCAACCTCGCTTCTAACACTTTCACTTGGAACAATCGAAATGGCGTTTTCAATGAGAACGCCTCGTTTCACTGTCTCAATGTTATCGAACTCGACGACTTCTTTCACCTGAATCCCAGCCTGACCAAACATTCCATCAATCGCCTTTCGGGTCGGGAGGTCCGGCTCGAAAGAAATGAAACGCTCGCCATCGATCGATTTTAGATCGAGAGAAGTTTTGCGTGCGAGAGGATGACCGGGGGGACAGATAATGACGAGCCGGTCTTTCCACGCCGGTTCGATTTCGACGCCTTTCCGTTCCTGCGGGTAGGCCACGAGCCCGAGATCGGCAAGATTGTCTGAAACGTCGGCGTATACCTGTCCCGACCGCCGATAGTGAACCTGCAAATCGACCTCAGGAAACTGTTCGCGAAAACGATCCAAATACGGCGGAAGTTCGTGAAATCCAATGCTGTAGACTGTCGCAATAATGAGCCGCCCCGCAACGACATCACGCATTTCGCTGAGCTCATCCTCGATGGAACGATAGGAATCGAGAATATTTCTGGCAGCACTAAGAAAGGCTTCCCCCTCGGGGGTCACCGAAAAGTTTCGTCTTCCGCGTTCCACGAGGGTCACCCCAAATCGATCCTCAAGCGTTTTAATCTGCTGACTGACGGCACTCTGACTAATCGAATTTCGCTCTGCGGCTTCGGAAAAACTGGTGGTCTCAACGAGGTCGCAGAAAACCTGAAATGTCTCAATGTGCATGGAAATGGCGGTGAAGATAGATAGACGATGCGGTGGCGACTTCGCAAGCCCAACCTGCAATTCACCCTCGTAAGCTTGACTCCGCCACCTTGTCTGCGCCTCTCAAATCAAGTTGCGAGTGCCAAACAAAGCGACATGGTTGCATTTGGAATTTATCAAAACCTCCACGGATATGGTTCGCTTTTTTTTCACGCTCTCCGCAATTTTTCTCACGCTCCAACCATTGAGTTCCTCCTCGCAGGAATGGTCACGATTCCGCGGAGAAAATGGGAGCGGGATCGGACGCATGACGCAGCTGCCGGCTGAGTTCACGAAAGCGGCCTACGATTGGGCAATAAAGTTGGAAGGCGTCGGCCATTCCTCACCCGTTCTCTGGGGCGAGCAATTATTTCTCACGATCAACAGCGACGACGGCAAAGACCGCCGCATCGAATCTTACGATGCAAGAACTGGAAAACGTCTTTGGAAATGGTCCGCTCCGCTCGAAGAGCACAACCTTCACAAACACAACAATTTTGCCTCATCCACTCCCGTCGCTACCGCCAACGCTGTTTTTGCGGTATGGGGATCCGGCGAAAAGACGGAAGCGGTCGCCCTGACGCACGACGGGGAGCTCATCTGGAAACGCGAGTGGCCGTCTTTTTCATCCGACCACGGCTTCGGCGCATCTCCAATTGCCAGTAACGGTGCTCTCGTTCTTCACACCGACTCGGTCCAAGCTCGTGTCAGCCAAGTCATCGGACTTGATCTGAAAACCGGTGAGACGATATGGGAAGTCGAAAGGAAGACTACGGGTGAGGATGAGAAGCATCTCACCGCTTACAACACGCCTACAACAGTGAAGATCAACGGTCAGGAGATGGTTATCGTTCTTCAAACCAACGACGGATGGAAGGGGCTTGACCCAGCCACAGGCGAATTGATCTGGTCGCACCCCGGTGCCTACACGATGCGTAGTGTCGGATCGATCGCCTCTGAAGACGGCCTTCTTTTCGCCACCTTTGGTTCAGGCGGAAACGGCAAACAGGGCACCGCACTTCGTCCAGGCACAGAGGGCCCTCCTGAGCTGCTCTACGAGCTCGGCATTAAGGACGGCCTTGGCTATGTCCCCACACCTTTGATCCACAACGGCCTCCTCTACCTCTGGGGCGACGGCGGTGTCCTCACTTGCCGCGACGCGGAGACCGGTGCTGAGATCTATCGTGAGCGGGTCGGGGGGAATTTCTTCAGTTCACCCGTCATCACCGACGGAAAGATCCTTTGCGGGAGCCGCGATGGCGAACTAATTGCCGTTCGGTTAGGCCCGAAGTTCGAGATTCTCGGCCGATCCCGACTTGTCAGCGGCATGAATGCGACGCCTGCAATTGCAAACAATCGACTTTACTTGCGCACCGATACCCACCTCATTTCTATCAAGGGAAAATGAGCGCATGGATGTAATTCAAACCAGGGACGAACTGCAACGCTGGATTGGCGAAAGAAGAGATCGAAAGCGGGTTCTCGTCCCCACGATGGGAGCTTTACATCGGGGACACACAAGCCTGTTTGATCGCGCCGCCGAAATTGCGGGTGCGAATGGAGATGTCCTCGCAACGATTTTTGTCAATCCGACCCAATTCGGACCAAACGAAGATTTCGATGCCTACCCGAGACAGCTCAAGGATGATCTCGCCCAATGCGAGGCACATGGTGTCACCGCAATCTTCGCCCCGGAACCGGACGAAATGTATGAAGCGAACGCTTCGATATCGATCAACGAATCGAGGCTCTCGACTCACCTCTGCGGGGCGAGCCGTCCCGGTCACTTTGATGGCGTTTGCCTCGTCGTTGCGAAACTGTTTATCCTGACACAGGCAAACGTCGCCGTTTTTGGAGAGAAGGACTTTCAGCAACTAGCCATCATCCGAAGACTCGTTCGCGACCTGAATTTCCCAATTGAAATTGTGGGAGGAGAAACAGTCAGGGAACCTGATGGGCTTGCGATGAGTTCGCGGAATGCCTACCTTTCGCCTGAAGACCGCCGCGCTGCTCCCGTCATTCAGCAAGCTCTTCGGGAGGCTTCGCTCGGGATCACTGACGGGAAGATTGCGACACCACAGGAAGCTCTTGCCGCGATGCGAAACACCATTGAAGAAACCAGGGGAGCTACGATTGACTATCTTGCGGTCGTGGATGCCGCCAGCCTCGAACCCCTTGATAAATTCGGAATGGCACAAGCCCGTCTTCTCGCCGCCGTTTTCTTTGGAAAAACCCGGCTGATCGACAACATCGGCGTTCCCGGGTCCGTGTCGTAGATCTAAAACAGATCGAAACAGGGCTTGCCACTTTTTGCCGAAAGACGTAATCAGACTCAGTGAAAACATTCGATTTTATCGTCGTTGGAAGCGGAATTTCCGGCCTCAGCTTCGCTTTGCGGGCCGCTGAGCACGGCACAGTGGCAGTGATTACTAAAGCTGAAGCTGCCACCACGAATACCGCCTGGGCACAAGGAGGCATCGCCTGCGTTCAAAGTGAAGAAGACTCTGTCGATCAACACGTCGCCGACACGCTCGACGCCGGCGCAGGTCTTTGTCCCGAGCCGGTCGTTCGCGAAATCGTCGCCAAAGGTCCGCCTGCTATCCAGGAACTGATCGATTGGGGAGTCGAGTTTGACGAACATATCGACGAAAGCGGAGAATCCACCGTCGCACTGGGTCGTGAAGGAGGGCACACCCAACGGAGGGTCCTTCATCACAAGGACACAACCGGACGCGAGATTGAAACGAAGCTACTTGCTGCGGCGAAAGGCAACGATCGCATCGAATTGCTGGAACATCATTTTGCGATCGATCTGATTACCACCGCAAAGCTTGCTCTCGCAACGCCCCCCCGGTGCATCGGTGTCTACGCTCTGAATGAGGATAGTGGAGATATTCTGACACTGCGATCCGACCGGGTACTTCTCTGTACGGGTGGATGCGGAAAAGTTTATCTCTACACGACGAATCCTGAGGTAGCGACCGGTGACGGAGTCGCGATGGCATGGCGCGCTGGCTGCGAAATTGCGAATATGGAATTCGTGCAATTTCACCCAACTTGCCTCTACCACCACGAACTGAAATCATTTCTCATCACCGAGGCGATGCGTGGCGAAGGCGCGGAACTAATCGACAAACAGGGCCGACGTTTCATGACGGAGTATGATCCCAGGGGCTCGCTCGCACCCCGTGACATTGTCGCACGCGCTATTGACCGCGAGATCAAGAAGACCGGTGAACCCTGTGTCTTCCTCGACATCACCCACAAGCCTGCCGACTACATCAAGAGTCGTTTCCCAAATATCTACGAGACCTGTCTCACTGTCGATATCGATATCACAAAGGTTCCAATTCCCGTGGTTCCTGCCGCTCACTATCAATGCGGCGGAGTGCAAACAGATGTCGATGGTGCCACCTCATTGAGAGGATTGTGGGCTGTCGGAGAAGTTGCCTGTACCGGACTCCATGGAGCCAATCGCCTTGCCAGTAACTCCCTCCTTGAAGGAGTTGTTGTTTCCCGGAATGCTCTCGACGACACACTGAAAAAAATTCCTTTATCCCACGAGTTCGAGGATCTCGACGTTCCTGAGTGGGAGTCTGGCGACGTCACCGACGTAGACGAGCTCGTCGTAATTTATCACAACTGGGATGAGATCAGACGACTCATGTGGGATTACGTGTCTATCGTGAGAACGACAAAACGCCTCCAGCGTGCCGCGACCCGGCTTCACAATTTACAGCGCGAAGTGCAGGAATTTTACTGGAACTTCCGGGTCACCAGTGAGCTCCTTGAACTCAGAAATCTCGTCGAAGTTGCTGCTCTGATTGTCGATTCCGCTGCGAGACGGAAAGAGAGTCGTGGACTGCACTACACGCTGGATCATCCTGAAAAAGACGATGATTACTGGCAGAAGAACACGGTGATCACGAAGTAGTCCCGCGGAAGCGGGAGAAGCAAACATCAAAAGGAGTGAGACGCCGTTTCAGCGCCCTTCGAGTTGTGCCGAAAGACGCTACCGCTAACCGACCAACGCGACGCTGCGCAGTTCCTGAATCGCGTCTGCAAGCTTGCGTCCGCGGTCTTCCCACCTGAACGATTCTTCGCACACTTCGAGGGAGCGACGACGCATCGCGTTAAGCCGGTCGAAGTCGTCGATTGTAGACCTTACACCGGCAATGAGAGATTCGACATCCGGAGTGAGGAGAATATCCTCAGGACTACTCAAGGGCAATCCTTCAACCGCATGGTGCAATCCCGCGAGAGGAAGACCATGAAAAATGTATTCCAGTGTTTTCAATTTAAACCCGCCACCGAACTCTTCGACAATAAGTCCCATGCGGGCGTTAAGAAGATAAGGCTCCATTTTCTCGACTCGACCGACGAAATCGACCTCAGGAAATTTGTCCACCATTTCGAGTCGAAAGGATTCTTCAGTTTTTCCAACGATCTGCAGTTCAATACCCGACTCCGCAAAAGGGCGCGCCGCAGACTCGAGGAACCGCTCCAAATTGATCCGCTTTGCAATCCACTCAAAAGATCCTGACATAACGACACGTCGAGGCACTTCAGGGAGAATCTTCCGGTTATGATGAGCAGTCCCCTCATAACCGGGAGTCAAAGAAATATAATTTTGAGAAGGAAAATTTTCACGATAAGATTCCACCTCGGCTTCAGTAATTGCCGTGACAAGGTCTGCTTTTTCACAAAGCTCATCCTCCTGCCGCGCGTATTTCTCCGCATCGAGTTGCAGGGCCAATTTCTTCGGCAACATTTCGCTGGAGTTCCTTGCAATCTCCCGACGAATTTTTGCTTCGTGATTGTGTGAGACATAGACAATCACCGGATCATTCGCGATCCCTCCGCGGGCACGCTGCTCGTTGATCGGGCCCAGCGCCCATCCAATCGCGGCGTGATCAATGATGATCGCATCCCATGCTTCATCTTTAAGTGCTTCGACGAGACTTCGTTCCGGCCCGCCGTTTTTCAAGCGATACGAATCGCTCGGAAAACGGGTGAAGAGGCTACCGAGACGTGACCCTAATTCAGGCGAGCCGAGACGCCACTCTACTTCATCATCATCGACGTGGGCACTGGACTGACTGCCGTCCCCTACTGGCGTCTCATCATTATCATGCGCCAGAACCGTAAGCCTCACTCCAGTCGCGGCGAAAGATCGAATCAATCCATTCGAGTAAATAAGTTCTCCGCTGTTAGATGGACGGGGGTATTTTCGAGTTAGCCAGAGGCAATTCATATCAGGATTCGATTTAGATTAGAGCAAGATCTCCCTCGATCGGAAGGCATCGTTTCGAAGAGGGATCAATGCCCTCAGGAAGATGAAAATAGAGATTCGAATTTCGTCGAATTCCCTTTTGCTGGTATTCCTCTGAATCTCCCAGGACCGACAAAGCGAGTGCATCAGTGTCTCGCGCGACACCGCTTCCGATCGGATCTTCCATGATCATGCGAATAAGCTGCCCAAGGGCACCTTCTTGCGGTCGAAAGTCCATGTAGTCTTCAAGGAGACACAAGCAAAATCCGAGCTTTCGCTTATAGATCCCGACGGCATACGCCATCAGTTCGCCTTTCGCATCGCATAAGCCGAAGAACGACCTTTCTCCGGAACCCACCCGGCAAAGCCAATCCAAATATTCAGGGGTAATACGACGACGCAGCTTAGAATCATGATTCGTCGGAATGGTTTCGATTTCCTCGGGGGAGGTCGCGAGATAGAACGAACTCAAAAGCTCTTTCCGTTTTGGGAGCGATAACGAGAGTCCCGCTTGTTCGAGAAGCAATTGTGTCGCGGCACCTCCAAATCCGGTAAGTGGAAAGTAATACTGAAACCTCTCACCTGCGTGCTCATATCCGAGCTTGTTGAGGAGAGTTCTCATTTCGGGTGAAGGAGAACCATCAATAATATGATAACTTCGTCCCAGAGAACGCTGCCGGCTCAAAAGTCCCATCACAGCACTTCGATGAGCTTCGCGAACAAAGAATGTCGTCGCGATCAGCGCCGGAATAATCTCTCCGTCCATTTCATAGTCGAGAGGAATGAATCCACTGAATCCAACAATTTCTCCTTCGCTGGTGATCAAGATGAAACCCCGAGGTGAGTCATCGCGACAGGAGGGATTTTCGTCCCACCACCAGGTGAAGCGCTTTCTCCAGACTTCGGCACAATCGTCCCCATCCATCGGACGCCTCAACCCTCCGTCCTTAACAAAAGACGCAATGAACAATGCCAGCGCAGTATTTGCAGAGGCATCCCCGGTAACTTCTTGAACGGTGTATCCCATGGATCTGTTTAGCCTTGAAGGCGGGCAAGAAGCTCTTTTCGGTCAATCTTACCGTTCATCGATTTTGGCATATCTTTCATGAGGACCACAAATTCCGGAACTTTCGCAGGTTCGAGGATCTCGCTCAGTTGACGCAGGACGACATCTTGCTCCAGCGGCAACGAAGTAGTAACGAAGAGATGAAGCGTATCATCCACGTCCCTTTTCAAGAGGCTGGCTTCAACGATACCTTCAATAGTGCATGCTTCGTTCTCGATCTCCACGGGACTGATTCGATTTCCACGATGCTTCAGGAGATCATCAGTCCTCGCTGAAAAGTAGAGATAACCCTCTCCATCAACCGAACCCGAGTCACCAGTGAAAAGTTCCACAGCAGCCTCAGGGGCTCGCTTTCGAAATCGCTTCGCCGTTTCCTCGGGAGCTCTCCAATAACCGTGCGCAACATGGCGACCTCGAACAACGAGTTCGCCCACTTCCCCCGGGCCAAGCCGTTCGCCGCTAGCATTCACCGCATACACTTCGGTGCCTGAGAGGGCACGGCCGACGGACTCCGGATGATTCAACAACTCGTCCGGAGTCATGATCGAGACTCGTTTGCACTCAGTGAGTCCATACATCACGAAAACATCAAGATCGGGAAACATTCCCTGAAGTTCTTCAATGTAAGACGGGGGAAGACGTTCCCCCGTATTCGTTATCGCCCTGAGATCCGGAAGATCGAGAGGGCGGCGACGCCCCAGAGCGATGAGAGCGGCGTAGAGAGAAGGGACTCCGGGTAGGACCGTGATCCCCGCTTTTTTCATGATTTGAGGAAGCCTCGGACCAACCTGCTCGGGATCGCCAATGTAAAGCTTCGCACCAGATTGAACCGCCAGAAAAATTTGATAGAGCCCATAATCAAAAGCGAGCGGAAGAAAACATCCAATCGTATCCCCGGCGCGGTAATTGAGTCGCTCTTGAATCGCTCCAACAACATAGCAAATATTATCATGAGAGAGAGTCACGCCGCGCGGAGTCCCCGTCGAACCGGACGTGAAAACGAGACAGGCAGGATCGAGATCACAGCCCTTCCAACCGCCTTCAAGATGAGGATGAGAAATGGCTTCAGACCAGGGGGTCGTGTTTTCCTCTGCTCCTTCCCCGACTTTGATGCGAGTTGGAATTCCTCCTACCCCGACAAGATTCGGCGCTGTTGAATCATCGAAAATGATCGCTGCGGGCTCCGCCTGACACAAAATTTTCTCGAGTCCGCGTGGTTTCAACCGCGAATTAAGCACAACATAAGACGCACCAGTTTCAGCAACTGCGAAAAGAGCAATCGCAACTTCGACGCGATTCTGCAGGTGGATAGCGACTCGATCACCTCGCTTCACTCCGGATTCAGTAAGAAAACCTGCCAATGAGCGAACTTGCGCCTCCGCCTCAGAAAAGGACATGACATTTCCATGCCTATCTTCAAGGAAAACGGCATCAGGACGAGCATGAGAGGCGGAAAATAAGAGCCCGGAAACTCCAGATCCCGCTCGCCAGGTCTGCGCCAAGGTAGGGATTCTACTCATTCCCTTCAATTTAGTCGGATA
>JARGOD010000081.1:9124-21835 GCA_029210205.1 Verrucomicrobiales bacterium
CGCGCAAGGACTGCAGAGTGCTATCCTCCGGCGCAGACAGACACTTCGTCAAATCCGGGTAGGTTCCCACGCCCTCCGAGCGCTTTAGCGCTGAGAGCCGCGGCAGCGCTGGCGAGTGCAGCACAACGCTTCCAATTCTCGCCCGCGTTTACGGCGAAGAGAAATGCCCCGTGAAAAACGTCACCACAGCCGGTCGTATCGACAACGTTTTCCAATTTGAAAGCAGGCTGATGAAAGGTGGCGCCTTCCGCGTTGCGGAACCAACTCCCGTCAGTGCCCTTGGTAATCCCCACGATTCTTGCCCCCCCTTCTGATAGCGAAGCCAACTGCTCATTCTCATGACTCGACTTCGAATACCTGGCCGCAAAGTCCGAGGCGACAATGAGAATGTCCACCATCTGCAGCAGCTCGCGGAACTTTGGATCATAACGATTCGCCCCACCATCGAAGGAGACAAGTCCGCCCGCTTTCTTGACGATTGCCGCCGCCTTGAGGCAGGCCGGCCAATGTCGTCCGTTGAGATGTAGGATTTTACATTGTTTGAGAGCTTCCAGCGGAAGTTCGATGGCATCCAAAGGGGGGGCCGTTCCCTCCTGAAAAATCAAATGACGCTCTCCATCGGATTTCCTCACGAGAACGGTCCCCATGCTGGAACTGTGATTCAGTTCCCGCATAAACCAGGTCAAATCGACTCCGAACTTTTGGTAATCACGAGCGATAAGCTCGCCGCGCCAGTCATTACCAACCCGATCAATGATTGCTGTCTTTGCCCCCAGCCGGGCCGCCGCGCACAAGGCCGTTGGGACCGGTCCACCGCCCATGATTGTGGACTCTTTGACTTCCGTGACACCAGTTCCGGACGGGAAATCATCCACGACCTGAATCGTGTCGAGAAGAGACATTCCTAATCCAAGAATGTCCATGCTCTCGAGCGGCTCCTAGCTATGATGCTCCTTGATCCAGCCAACAACGGCGCTGGTCATCTTTTCAAGCCCGTCGCCGCTGTAGACGTGATCAACACCCTCGAGGATCACGAGATCTTTCGGCTCGTATGCAGCACGATAAATTTCACGCCCTTCGTCGACCGGGACAACGTCATCCGCATCGCCGTGAACAATGAGCCAGGGCACTTCAATCTTCTCCGTCTTGCTGATAACACTGTCAATTTTCGCCATGTCATCGACGTAAGCTTGAGAAAGCGGGCACTCCTTGTCATCCCACATAGAGCCTTTACCCGGTTTTTGATCGCCAAATTCGGTCTCACAAAATTTCTTCGTGTGCACCATTCCGGAAAGAGAAACGAGAAGTTGAATCCTCTCGTCCTTCACCGCCGAAAGCACCCCGACGGCACCGCCCATGCTGTGACCGATGTAGCAAACTCGATGATACCCTTCGTCGTCCGCAGCATCGACGATTGCCTTTAGATCTTTGACCTCTTTCGAAATCGTGCAGGCTTCGAATTCGCCCTCTGAGTCTCCGTTTCCGGCAAAAGAAAAACGGAGCGCGTTGATCCCGGCCTCTTCAAGCGCGTTTGAGAGTCCCAACGCCCAGGGGCGATCCTTATTTCCGGTCACGCCGTGACCAATGATGCAGAGCAACGAGGTGTCCGACGGATCCCCGTGGAATTCGTAGTCGAGGGTCTCTTTGGAAGAGTTTTGAATTTCGAGTTGCATAGCAGTAACGGGAACTAATGTGAGGGTCTGTCGGAAAATGTCTAAGCGAAAAATGCGTGATCGCTAAAATTGAGTGTCGAACACACGGACCTCTTTAAACCACTGACTGAACTGGTCAACAAAGACGTGGTGATCATCGTGAACTTGATAGGCGTTATGTTGTTCAACGGACTCAAATTCAAGGACAAGCGCGTAGTCAAAAGTATTTTGGGTGACGGGGCGCTCCGGAGTGCCGGCCGGCTTTCCAAATTTGCCGTTACCTACGACGTCAATTTCAGCAAGAGCGGCCAATCCCTTTTCAAATTCAGCTTTTTGGTTGTCGGTCAGCGATTCGTCCAACCAGAAATAAACGTTGTGTCTTACCATAATGGCTGAGACTAGGACAACGATTCCGGATAATCAAATGACGACTCCGCAAGGAGCCACTTTTTTGGGCTGGCTCATGCTTGCTGCTCGAACGCATTCTGAAGCATCACTTGAATGTGCGGGGTATAAAGATCCGGCTCGAGGAGAAAGGAATCATGCCCTTTTTCAGAGTGCACCGTGAGGAATAGATGTGGCACGTCTGCCTCTTTTAGAAGATGCACGAGACTAGCCTGTTCTTCTGGATAAAAGCAATAGTCTTCATCAATACTGAAGACAAGATACTGATGCGCTGCCTCACGAGACCGGGAAAACAGATCCAGAGAATTCGCCGCCTCCGCCTCGATTACCGGATCGTAGCGGCTCCACATTTCACAGATCCGGAGGTAGGTATTCGCGTCGAACCGGTCCGTGAATTTCTTTCCCTGGTGAAGCATGTAACTTTCGACATGGTCATGCGCCTGATACCAGGAAAAGCGATCGCCGGGCTGAACCACGTCCTTGCTCGCACGGCGCTCGATCGCGTTGAGGTGAACAAAAGTCTTGTGGCTGATCATCCTTGCGAGCCCGAGGCCGGTATCCGGAACCCCTGTCTCGTAGTACTCGCCGGCCTGAAATTTCGGATCGTTCTCAATCGCAAGGATCTGCTCAAGAAGGATGATACGGTTAAGCACGGTCGTTTTCACCCCGGTGGCGATAGGAATGACGAGACGTGTTCTTTCTGGAAACAGTGTTGCAAAACTTACGCATCCCAATCCACCGGTCGACGGTCCAATCACAGCGAGCAATTGTTCAATCCCCAGAGCATCGAGCAGCAAAGCCTGACAACGCACCATGTCGTTCACCGTGACGTTAGGAAAACCAGATCCGTAGCGTTTCCCTGTGTCCGGATTGATTGAAGCCGGTCCAGTCGTTCCATAGCAGCCACCCAGATAGTTAGCGCAGACTACGAAGTAGCGATCAGTATCAAGTGCTTTGCCGGGCCCGATGAAAGGATTCCACCAGCCATCTTCGCATTCCTTCGTCCAAAATTCGCAGCCTTCGACTTCAGCATTGTAGCCCGCCGCATGCTGACTTCCCGAAAAAGCATGGAACAATAAAACTGCATTCGACGCATCTTCGTTCAGCGTGCCGTACGTCTCATAGGCGACATTAACATGATCGAGCGCCGCACCGCTCCGAAACACAAATGGCTTCTCCGGTGTCGCTATGGTTTCAAAGAAAGTTTCGACCTGTCCTATCTCGCTCATTTTAGGGCGCACAGGCTAACCCTGAAAACGGCTCTGTGCTACCCCTTTGAGTGTCATAAGGACAGCCATCTCCTGTCACACCGTTCGAGAAGTCCAAGACGCCGCACCCCGGATATCAGAGCCTCTTCAGAACAATCCAGCAGAGACAGGTGTTTTTTCCGCTGCCGAGACGACCGATCTTGACGGAAAGTCGCCCGTCTTGAGCCTGCACCACGGCCGATTTTTCGAGGAACGCACCAGCAATCGTCGACACGTTTTCAAAATGCGATTCTCCCTCAATCTCGACATACTGCCCCGGTTGATCATGCCCCGCATCCCCGATACAGACGATCACTTTGTATTCGACGCCCTCCTGAACCGCCACTTCCCAAGTCGCTTCTTCACGAGTAAAGAGAAAGGAATCCCGATAGGTCTCAGCATAAACAGAGCGGCTCCGAAAGCTCTGGGCGAGGTCTCTATCCCATCCAAATCCGCGGCTATCAGCCCAGCGCTCCCCGCGATCCCACTCCGCTTCACCACTCCCCGTGCCGGAGAAATCGAAGCGGCGCTCGAGCCCCGTTCTTTCTCCGGGCCAGAGTCCGTCAGTCTCCGGCGTCAGAATCGGGGCCTTGATACCCCAGACAACCGGCTCATTTGGAGTGAAGATCAGCGCGTCATCCAAATCTAAAATTCCGTCCCCATCCGCATCATCCTCGCCTTTTCCCGGGAAAGGGCGAAAGGAGAAGTCAGCCTCATTAAGTAATTTCCACCAGCCCACGCAAAAACCTCCTCTGGTCTCAAAATCAGGCGCACTCAGCGATACTGCTCCGGGAAATTCAATCGCGGTAAGGCGGAGGACCTCCTTTTTCCATCCCGGAGTAGCTGTCTCATCCGGTAAAAAATCCACTGAGTCCGATTCCATCGGAAGACAACCAAGGGCAGATAAACGATTAATCGCGACAAAGGCACTATCGTCCGGATCCAAATCGCGCCAGGGCCAAAGGAGTAATGGACGTCCCCAACTGCCTCCACAGAGGTTGTGCCTTACTTTTTCAAGCAGTCCGCGATCCATCGGAATTTCACGGGGATCGACCCCTTCTTTCAAGGCAACCGCAGCCAGAGCTGCCGCTGCCTGCCCCACGTGGATGCACTGGTCATGCAGTCTGATCGCAGCACTGACCATGCTGCTGTAGCCGAGATTCTTTTGTGCGCCAAGAAGACCATCCATCTCAATCGGGATCAAACTGCGCGCTGGAAAAACCGAACGATCACTTAAGTATCGAGTGTTACGGCCGGGCTTCTCGTAGTCAATCCAAGGCCCATCACTGCCCTCTCCTTTCAAATAAGTTCTCCCGGTTCGATGGAAGTCGTAGTGAAACTGCCACGCGAAAAGCCCGTCCGGATACATCACTTCGCTAAAACGATCCTTCGCCGCAGTCTTGGTTTCGCCGTCGCGATTACGCCCGTCCTGCTCTCGCATCATGTAGAGAGCTTTGAGACGCAAAGACTCACGGATGTATGGCTTCGGTGGAAGTCGATCCCCCGTTCCGAATTGATCACTGAGCTCAAAATTCCGAAAGGAGTTCGCTTTGTCAGGAGCTTTTTCGTGAACAAAATTCTGCAAGTGGTAGAGCAATTTTAACGAATGCTTCTTTGCATCATCAAAAATGATCTGACGCTGCTCACGGTTCATTTCGACAATATTTTTCACCGAAGCACCTGGCTCAGTCTCTTCGAGCGCTTTGGCAACGGACCCGGGCAGGCGAGTGAGTGGATAGTCCTGCCCATTCATGTAATTCAGCAGAATGCTCGTTTTCCCTCCAGGACTGGAACTGCCTTCGACGAGACGGCGCACCGTGTAGACCGAAAGCTGACGGGGAGCCTCTTTCCCTTCGTCAGGCCAGTGGAGGATACTGCCTAAACGCACTTTTTCATCCCAGTCCAGGATTTTGAAATGATCGCTGCTCAGCCTCGTCGCGCGCGCAAAGTATCGATCATCAAATCCATCCGGCTTCTCGATAGGAACAGGACCTTCGGACTCCTCAACCACCATGGCCCAGGTGATTGGATTCATCTCATTCGCGGGAAAAATGGAGAGATCAACAGGGGCACTCGGTTCACCGTATCTCGAAAAGGGATCCGGTCCGCACTCGTAGGCAGCTCCCGACAATCGGATGGCTTCCCCCCAATCCGAGGCGTCTATCGTGATCGCAGCGTCGACCGACAGCTTGGGGCGTCTTTCTTCTGCATCGGCAAATACGAGCCCCGTGAGCCGAGGTCGCTCCGCATTCTTGTCAACGCTGGCGTCGATTGGCAGGTAATTCCAAAACACTTCGATCCTTCCTGAATCAAGATACGGTTGAATGATCTTTCGAAAAATCGCCTCCGCGTCCTTCGGTTGAAAAGTGGAAGGTCCATGAATGGGCCGTCCCGGCATGCGTGATCCGAACTTTGCAGAATTTCCCCATTCGATCTGATCCATCAACTCACGGAAGAGTCCACTCCGGTGAAAAGATCTCTTCATCGGGTGCCAATCCACACCCCAACCAATCTTTCCGACGCCCTTGTTTTCATCGACGCAGGCGAGCCCCTGCTCAGTGAACTGGCCGCCAAACCAGATGCCATCATGAACAATTACGATTTTCGGGACCCCAAGCCGGACCGCCATCACCGCAGCAGCCCAGCCAGATTCCGTTGCACCGACGATAAGAATATCAGCGTTGATCTCACGATCCTCCGACTTCAGCGTTGGACTCAGCAAGGAGGCCCAGAAGAAAAGGGCGATGAACATCTGTTTCACCAGTCAAGGAGACGACGAATCTGCGGACCTGACAAGCTCGAAACGCAGAGACGGATCATGATTCAACAGGGTCAGACCCCGGACTCAACAGGGTTGAATGCCTGAACTGACCCTGTTACTTTGACAGGTGAGCCTATTAGACCGCCTATTTTCCCAACTTGAAGAAGAAGTGCCCGCAGATGCCGGGCATATCCGACTTGTTGTCGGGCTTGGAAATCCAGGGGCGGAATATGAAGGAACCCGCCATAACATCGGATTCGATCTGGTCGAACGAATGGCAAAAAGTCGGGACCTTAAATGGAACCGCGAACGAAAATTTCGGGCCAAGACAGCCAGCGCAGGATCTTCAATGATCCTCGCCAAACCATTGACCTTTATGAACTTGAGCGGCAATGCTGTCGCAAGGTTGTGCAAATTTTACAAGCTCAAGCACGATCAAATTCTCGTCGTCTACGATGACGTGGACCTCCCCATCGGGAGGATGAGATTCCGAGCGAGCGGATCCGCGGGAGGTCACAACGGCATCAAATCGCTCATCGAGTATCTTGGGACGAATGAATTCCCCCGTCTCAAGCTTGGAATCGGCGCTGCGGAGCATCCTGGAGGGATGGTAAATCACGTTTTGGGCAAATTCTCGGCAGAAGAAGTGAGAGAATTGGAAAAAGTCCTCGCCATTGCTGAAGATGGAGTAAATTGTGCGCTTTCCGCCGGTCTCCCCGCTGCAATGAATCAGTACAACTGACGGAATTTTATGGAGAAAGGGTAGAGTTACCCAATCGACAATCCCCCAAAACACATTTCATGAAACGAAAGTACGAAGGAGTTTACGTCCTCAAGATGCAAGGACAGGAAGAAGGCATCGACGAGATGGTGGCCAATATCACGAAGGAGCTTGAGTCCAAGGGAGCTTCCCTTGAGCAGATCGACCGCCTCGGTCGTCGTGAGTTCGCCTATCCAAACCACGCGAAACAGAAGCATGGTTACTACGTGCAGTTCCAGTTTCTCGCTGAACCGGCGGTTGTTGACGGTGTCGAAGCCAGCTTGAAGCTCAACGATCAGGTGATGCTTCAACACTACCGCCGCATCTAGTTTTTTATTCACGGCTTCTTCGGAAGCCGAACTTTGGAGTCAGATGCGTCGTTGCATGCACCCACTCCGTAGTCCCGTTGTCTCACGACTCACGGGATTTTTCGTTTCGACCTCGTAACCGGGGAAGAGACTTTCACCTCACTTAACAGCATTCTCCCGCAGACCGGACGAGCCCTGATTTCGCTCCGGATTTCTGAGAATGCATTTTACTCTAACGCCCCCCGTTTATTTCCTCCCTCCTTATGAACGTTGATCGCGCGACGCTCGATTTCCTTAATGCTTTTTCAGACGATGAAAAGAAAGAAGGACAACGCCTCCACGACGAGGGAGCCGTCACGCAGATTTTTGGGAATCATCTTTTGATTCAGGGCAGAATTGAAGATGGCGACTGGTCCTGCCGGACACGCCTTCAGCTTCAAGGCAATGAGTGGATCGGCGAAGCCGACGAGAAAAGTGACTCAGGCAGGGCCTCTTTGTATGCCACAATGCTTGAGAAGATCGCCCGCAAAGGAGAGCTTCCAGAAGCGCCAAACGAAGTCGGAGAACGCTCCCTAACGGAAATCATCGAGGACAAACTCGGTCGCGCTCTCACGGGAGAAGAAGATGAATATCTAGGCAAATTGGAACGACGCTATCGCCGTTTCGAACTAGAGCGTGAGATTTTCGACTCCGATCTCGTCCGTCTCAATCCTCGCTGGCCGGTTGATTCGTTTGACCCCCTGACACTCTGGCCAACTCCGCCGAACGATATCATTGAGTTTTGGAACTACCTTGCTCATGCCTTCGAAAAAGGAAATTTTGAGTATCCTGAGTTCCTTGAAATAGTCACGGATCGCGAATGGACTCACCAGCGAATGGCAGAGTGGGAACGCCGACGCGAAGAAAGTGAGTGGCGCTATCAGGTCGAGGTTTTCGAGAAACGCCCTGCCGAAGACGGAGTCGAAAGCATCGAATTCAGACTTCGCATCAGCACACGTGAGGCACGACTCATGATCAAAAAGGGTGAAGGCGATGCATTTGAGCGCATCAGCGATGCAGATGGCTATGAGCACCTTCAGGAGCGCTATGCAAATGGCGGTCTCAGAATGGATGCAGCCTCTGAAATTCTCTGGAGCAAATTTCTCTACGCTGCCTCGCATGAGGACGATTCGGATGGTGGCCTCTCGCTCGACCGTCTCGACAACTGCCGCTTTCTGAATCGACTTTTTCACCAACCTGAACTGGAAGGTCGCATCGTGAACCTCGATGAACTTCCGTTCCGCATCAGTGATCTTCCATTGCGTTGGATCTGCCGCACTGACACGATGGGTTCTGAAGACTACGAACTCCAACTCGTGACCGGTGATGATCGTGACGTCTCTCACACCGTCCGCCTGCTTCCGGGCGACGAATCGCTCTACATGAGTGATGAAACTGTTTTCAGGGGCCCCGAACACTGGGTCAAGAACGAGACGCTCATAGAACCACGCGTCGTCATTCCAACCTCAGTCGTTGAGAGCGAGTCCGGGGTGGCTTTCCTTCACCGCCTTGGGTCCGAGGTTCCGGTGAATCTGAGTGAGCGCATCAAAGAGGAGTCGCTCAACATTATTTTTGAATTGAGCATCTCAGGCAGCGCCACTGGTGCGAGCAGCGAGCACATGCTCATGAATATCCTCGCAAAGAACAGTGATGGAACCCGGGAAGAAGAATTAGGCAGGGAAGGCTGGGACGTGAAGAGCCGGCCGGACTCCGGAGGTGACGTGCTTTATCGATATGACCGTTCGCTGCAGCGTCGTGTTGGCATGCTGATTTCTCCGATGCAGCCGACTTTCGACGGAAATCTCGGTTGCTACAGGGCACGCGTGACCAAGAATTTCCCGGACAAATACGCCGAGTGGATTGAGTCTTTGCCAGACGAAGTCAAGATCGTCGCCGATGGTGATCTTGCGACGCTGGAAGCTGAGCCGGTCGAGGCACAAGTCTCTTTCGAAGTCGTCAACGAAGAGATCGACTGGTTCGATCTCAAAGTGGTTGTTAAAGTCGAGGGAATGGACCTTTCGCAGGAAGAAATCCGTTCTCTCGTTCAGGCTCGCGGACAGTTCGTGCGCATGGAGCGTGGCGGATGGCTCCGTCTCAAAATGAATCTCGACGAAGCTCAACAGGATGCCGTGTCCAGAATCGGTCTTGACCCGTTTGATCTCACCGGAGAGGTGCATCGCATGCACGCCCTCCAGCTTGCAGAGCCAATGGCAAAAGAGATTTTTGATGCCAAAGCCTGGGAAAAAATCAACGACCGTGCCAGCAACCTTAAGCTTCAGGTTCGTCCCGAAGTTCCTCCGGGCTTGAACGTCAACCTCCGTCCTTACCAGGTCGAAGGCTTTCACTTCCTCGCCTACCTCGCGACGAATCAGTTTGGTGGCATTCTCGCCGATGACATGGGCCTTGGTAAGACAATTCAGTCTCTGACCTGGCTGCTCTGGCTTAGAGATCAAGCTGGCGAAGACTGCCCGCCCAGTCTTGTTGTCTGCCCTAAGTCAGTCCTCGACGTTTGGGGTGATGAAGTGAAAAAAGCGGCTCCGGCGATTCGCGTCCAAGTACTCCGCAATAAGTCAGAACTCGAAGTCGAGCGACTTGGAAAAGACGTTGATCTCCTCGTCGTCAACTATAGCCAACTTCGAACCTGCGCTGACGAACTGAAACCAATTAAGTGGCTCGGGACGATCCTTGATGAGGGCCAGCAGATTAAAAATCCCGATTCGAAAGCAGCTAAATCTGCTCGATCCCTCAACGCCAACAATCGCCTCGTTCTCACAGGAACACCGATCGAAAACCGGCTCCTCGATGTCTGGAGCCTCATGGGATTCGCAATGCCGGGCATACTCGGGGATCGAAAGTATTTCCGCGAGCACTTTGACCGCCGCAAAGACACACAGTCACAGACTCGTCTGACGGCGCGGCTACGCCCTTTCCTCCTCCGTCGAACAAAAGGAGAAGTCGCCCTCGACCTTCCTCCTAAAATCGAGGAAGACGTCTTCAGCGAAATGGAGGACGTTCAGCATCAGATGTATCAGGACGAGCTGGAGCGTATTCAGAAGGTCCTACTTGGAATTGAGAACGACGACACACTTCGCAAGAACAGCTTCGTTATCCTGCAAGGCCTCATGCGGCTGCGCCAGATCTGTTGCCACCCGGGCCTGATTGATCCGAAGCACAAGTACGAACAGAGCGCGAAAATGAATGCTCTCTTCTATCTTCTTGATCAGCTGCACGAGGAAGGGCACAAAGTGCTCGTCTTCAGCCAGTTTGTTTCCATGCTCGATATCATCAAGGAAGAGCTGGAAGAGCGAGACCGTCCGATCAGCTACCTCACTGGCCAGACCAAAAATCGCCACGAAGTCATCAGTGATTTCCAGGAGAGCAAAGATCCCAAGACTTTTCTTCTTTCACTCAAGGCAGGCGGTAGCGGTTTGAACCTCACTTCTGCCAGTTACGTGATCCTTTATGATCCATGGTGGAATCCGGCCGTTGAAAATCAGGCGATCGACCGATGCCATCGTATTGGACAGGAGAGCAAGGTGAACGCCTATCGACTCCTCATGCGTGACAGTGTGGAGGAGAAGATTCGCATCCTTCAGCAGCAAAAGAGCGCCATGATGACTGGTGTTCTTGGTGAAGAGGGCTTCACCCGCAACTTGGAGATGGACGACCTGAAGTTTCTTTTCAACGCCGGACACGTCGAGCCAAAGCCGGAAAAGAAGGCGAAGAAAGGATAAGTGGGGCAGGAGCAGCTCGCTCGCAGCACCATAAGATCAATTAGCCTTCTTCAGCTTCCTCAGCTCCATGTCAATGGTCGCGAGATAAGCAGAAGTCGCTTTGAGACGCTTGGTCGTGAGCTTCGCAATGAATTCATACAAAGCGGCGTAAAACGGAGCGTTCTCGTCTTTCGGCATGACATGCTCGAGAAACTTCTGATCGACCGCGAGGCAGAATGACTCTTGAACTGCAACAATCGACGCGGAACGAACTTCATCCTCCAAGGCTGCCAGTTCGCCGAAGATATCTCCAGTCTGATCCATCGTCACCAGTTGGTCTCCTCCTTTGACCACCGCGACTTCGCCGGCAAGCAGGATAAATATTCGTGACGCTTCATCGCCCTCGGCAATGATCACATCTCCCGGATCACATTCAATGAATGCCGAAGCATGCAGAACCTGATCGAGATGATCTTTGGTGAAGGCCTCCAAAAAAGGAACCTCCATCAATGTTTCCGGAACGTTGTTCTCGTCGTGGATGTAAGCGAATTCTTGCACGCAGGAATTATAGGATTCCGCCAGTCTCCTGTCGAGCGGAGAAAGCCCCGTTCATAGATTTTGTCAGGGTACAAGAAAAGAGCGGTGAGGTTTGCACCTCACCGCTCTCGCTGGTCTCACTATGAAACTCTTAAATTATTTGAACTACTGGATGTTGTAAGCAGGCGCGCCATGCTCAGCAATATCAAGTCCCTCTGCTTCCTCTTCCTCGCTCACGCGAATTCCGATGGTGATCTTAAGAATAAGGAAAACCACGAAGGAGAAGACGAAAGCGGCAATCGCAACTGCGAAGACACCGATAAGCTGGCCACCGATAGTGAACCCGGAATCAGTAGTGTCGAACAGTGCACAAGCAAGGATACCCCAGATACCGCAAACTCCGTGAACGGAAATCGCACCCACTGGATCGTCGATCTTGATCTTGTCGAAGAAGATGACAGAGAACACAACGATGATACCGGCGATGAGACCGATGATCAGTGCACCAGTCGCGGAGACGATGTCTGCGTTAGCGGTGATACCGACGAGGCCGGCAAGGAATCCGTTCAATGTCATGGAAAGATCAGGCTTCTTGAGCACAATCCATGCAGTGAAGATCGCTCCGATAGCACCAGCAGAAGCAGCGAGTGCTGTTGTCGTGAAGACAAGACCAAGTGGTCCGGGAGCAGCTGAGAGAACAGATCCACCGTTGAATCCGAACCATCCGAAGAAAAGGAGGAACACACCTACAGCAGCGAGTGGCATGCTGTGACCGAGGATAGGCTTGATGCCTTCCGCAGTGTACTTACCCTTACGTGCTCCAAGAAGGATCACACAAGCAAGCGCGGCGAAACCACCAAATGCGTGGACCACAGCAGATCCGGCGAAGTCTTTGAATCCGGCGTCTCCATTGAGACCGCCCATCCAACCACCACCCCAGTGCCAGGAACCGACGACTGGATAAGCGATTCCCACAAGGAGAACAGCAAAGATCATGAAAGCAGGGAGCTTAACGCGCTCTGCAACAGCACCTGAAACGATCGTTGCAGCAGTCGCAGCAAACATCGCCTGGAAGATGAAGTCACCATACCCGGTCATGGCAAGACCAAGGCCACCGTAGCCCCATCCGTCGCCACCATCGGCATTCAGGTCACCGATCGGTGCACCGAAGGAGATCCAGCCATTAAAATCGCCTGGATAGTGAGTGTTAAATCCGATCAAAGCGTAGGAGATCAGGCCGATCGCGATGATAAAACTGTTTTTAAACAGAATGTTCACCGTGTTTTTCG
>JARGOD010000082.1:0-2884 GCA_029210205.1 Verrucomicrobiales bacterium
TCGCCAATTTCCAATGGTGGTCGAGAGTCATCTCCACGCTGCGAGATGTGGCTTTCCAAAGTGACCTGGGTAATAATTCTTAGCGCAAATTTGGCAAGGCCACTTCGCCTCGTTTAGTCCAGAGAGGCCCAAAAATTCACTTGATACTTCCTGCGACTTCCATGTTGCATCAGATCCTACTCCGGTGGATTCGGGCGAGATCTTCTTCCGATGTTTTTCAGCATTTCTATGGCGCGTTGGTTTCCGGGATCAAGTCGAAGGGATTCTTTGATGAGGTTTGCTTTTCCGGTATTGAGTAGGCTTTCAATATACTGGCTCACTTCGATTTTCTGACCGGGGCCGGGTGTTCGTTGGGTTCGGTCTGAAAGCAGCCAGTTAGCATACTGTTCGGCGACTTGATGTGATGCTTCGTTGGAGGAGGTGAAAGTGTGCCTGTCTTTCGAGATGGCGAGGAAGGAGTCGTTGGTGACGTTCTTGAGCTCTCCTTCCTCTGTGAGCTTCTTGCCCCCGATTTTTTCTGCAAATACGAGGAACGAAGGCGGAAGAGTTGGTTCTGAAGGCGGGATTTCAAATTTTGCGAGTTCGCCGTCCTGAAGAAGAAGTTCGATTTGTCTATCTGAATCACCAAAGCGAATGCCTGTGATATTTGCTCCTGTGAGGCGAATAGGAGGGGACAGCTCTTCGCCTGAATCCGGATCCCAAATCATCAACTTACCACCTTTCGTTAGGGCTGCCAGCTGGCTGCCCTCCGGTCGAAGGGTCCATGACGAAATCGGCTGTTGCGTGCGCATCGAGTGTTCTTGACCGGTAGTGTTCGTTGCCTCAAGCATAGTTCCCGAACTGAGCCGAACATGAATTTTGCCATTCACGGTACTTAATTCTTGCGGCAGTACAGGGCCAAATGAATCGGAGTGATCAGTCTCGTCACCGGGATTGAGCCGATAGGGCCAGGCAGGATCGCGATCAATTTCAAACAAGGCACCCCGTCTACGCAGATCCGAGAAAACGGCTAAATATTTCCGGTCAGGACTCACCGCCGCGGCACTGGTTTGAGCCGCATTGGGAAACGATTCCCCGGAACCATCGAGAATGCTCCATATGCGGAGAGTCCCATTGGTTCCGCCGGTAATGAACTCCGTCGCACTCGAAGTTTGTGTCGCGAAGGTAACGGGACCCCGATGAGGCTGAGCGGGCGGTGTGAGGGTGCCGTCGCTCATGTTCCAGAGGCGAGCGTAACCATCGTCGGAAGCACTCATGAGTTTCTGGTGCGCTGAATTGACTGACAAAACACGAACGGCATCTCCATGATAAATCGGTCCTGCTAATTGTGTCATCCGCCGACTTTCCCACAGGTAAGTAATTCCCTCGCGATCTCCACTCGCAAGGTGTGAGCCACTCTCGGGAATCGCCAGTGCGGTGACAGCAGAACTGTGAGAGTTCTCTGTCGCGAAATGAAGATCCATGCCTAATCGCCAAATTCCAGCCTCTCCGGCTTCCGTTCCATAGCCGATATATCGATTGTCGTGAGCCAGCGCCAGTGCAGAGATCGTGGATTCAGAGACGGCGCGTTCGGCAATAGCTTCACCGGTTTCGGCGTTCAGCAGGGTAACGCGCCCATCGGAAGTGCCGCAGGCAAGGATGTTCGTTGTCCTGGAGGAAGTCAGAATCGTGATTGAGGACTCCATTTCAAAGCGGAAGATTGGTGATGTGAGTATATCAGCCGACCGGATCTCAATTGCGTGATTTGTTGCTATCGCAAACCGGGATCCTGATGGAAGCGCGACGAGATGGTTCACCGGTTCTTCGAATCCGGTAGGATGTTTCGAAACACTTCCAGTTTCAGGTGCCCATTTTGCCAACTGCTCAGGTTCGTCAATGAGGCTGACGAGGTATGGGCCTGATTCGAACACTAACGGAAACCGAACCTTCTCTATGTCATCCGGATAAGGAATGGGTGGGTGGCTCTCCTTGATGAACTTCTGGTTCGCGAGCAGTGCCAGCAGACAGGATGCCGTAGCATGGTGTTCCGGATCCGTTCTCAGAGCTCTGCAAAAGTGTGCAATGGCATCTCCCGTCTTCCTCCTTGCCGCGAGTTGCAGTCCCATTTTGAAGTCAGAATTTCGAAACTCGTTTCTGAGGTCATCCTCGCGAAGCTGTAAATTTTCGCTCAGTTGAGTCGCTTTTACATACTGAAATGTACTGATCGTTGCGCCAGCGAGAAGAGCAATGAGTGCCAAAGCACCAGCTAGCACCGAAATGCGATTTCGCTGGATAAACTTTCGCACGCGATACCATTGCGAAGGGGCTGCCGCGTGAACCGGACGATTTTCAAGCACTCTCTCAAGCTCTCGTGCAAGCGAGCCGGCGCTGTCGTACCGGTCTTCCGGATCTTTGGCGATCGCTTTGCTGACGACCCACTCGATCTCCCCGCGGAGGTCTGGGTCGAAGCGGGAGAGTAGGGGTGGTTCCTCATCGATGACTCGACGCAGTAGCTCAGGAATCGAATCGCTGTGACCATTTTTAAGGGCAAATGGTTGTTTGCCTGTCAGGGTTTCGAAAATCAGTATACCGAGACCATAGATATCACTGCGACCATCAATTGGCGTATTATCCAGCGCGGCCTGCTCCGGGCTCATGTAACCCGGAGTGCCGATGATCTGGTGTAGTTCGGTGAAAAGAACCTGATCTGTTAGCGAAACGTCAAGCGCTCTTGCGATTCCGAAATCGATTACTTTAGGGACGGGGCGCCCGTCAATTTCTGACACGAGAATGTTCGAGGGTTTGACGTCACGATGGAGTATCCCTTTTAAATGCGCGTGTTGAACCGCTTCGCAAATGCCGCAGAGAATCCCGATCCGATCATGTATAGATAAATTTCGTTCCG
>JARGOD010000082.1:2984-21226 GCA_029210205.1 Verrucomicrobiales bacterium
CCTTCGCCGATTTGCCGGATGATGGTATAGCCGGGGATTAATCCGTCCGGTGCAGTATTAGGAAGTGAATGGCCTTCCTCCGCGGGAGGACTTACGAGGCAAACGGGACAAAGTCCCAGAGGCGCATCCTCTGGAATCGGGGTGCTGCAATCCGGGCAGGTTTCCATCTCTTTGCTTACTCTCGAAACGCTCCCATCATCCACTGAATTTCTTCATCGACTTCTTCGGGGGACTCTACGGTTGCCGTGATATGACGACACAACAGATTCCTGAATCGTTTTCTCAACCGGTGCGCGGCCATCTTGACAGCGTCCTCCCGCATTGTCAGGGTTGACGCCACCTCGGCATAACTCGCGGCGCCGTCGCGTCCTGTCAGAAAGCCTGACAGAGCATCAAAAAGTTCGCCTTTCTTCTGTTGAACATATTCGGCTCGCAGTTCGTCGAGCGCATTGTCAAGAATCGTGAGAGCCCAACGCCGTTCGAATAATTTTTCGGGGGTAAGCGAATCCACCGGTTCGTTTCCGTAACGATGCTCGGCCATTTCCGCATCGATTGAGAGAATGATCTGTCCGTCGCCCCGCTTCTGAGCTTGCTCCGCTCGTCGTGATTGCGTGAGAAAATGACTCACAGCGGTACAGAGATAGGAACGCATTTTCCCTTTTGCTTTATCAGCGGCGCCGAAGTCGCCCCGCGAGAGAAACTGAGAAAAGAACTCCTGGGTCAGGTCTTCGGTATCATGAGCCGTTTTTCCGCGCCGACGGATATAGGCATAAACCGGATACCAGTAAAGTTGGCAGAGATCGGCGAGTGCGTTGTTTCCGAGCGTGTCTTCCGCCTTCGCTTGGAACAGGGCGGTCCAGGGAGTTTCGGGGAACGCTCCGGCCTGTGTTTTCTCTTCGCTCATCGACCCTGATCATCGCCGTGGAGTGTTTCCGGTCAAGATCTGAAAAAAAAGTTTCAATCAGCCTGTTACCTTTTTCTCCCGATTGCTCAATACCATGTGAACCCAATGAAAAATCTCAATTCAATTTACATGATGAAACTCTATTCAAAAACCCGCATGACACTGTTTGCGCTCTCGAGCCTGACATTCACCGGAGCGATTTTAGCTCCCATCACCGCTGATGCGCAGATCTCGGGAGGAATCCTTGGAATCTCAGACAAAAGCGGGGAAGCAGCTCCTGCTTTCCGTGTCAGAACCACTCCGCTCACGGAAGGAATCGTCTCCGTATCTCTCGTTGCAGATTTTCAACGTGGGGCGCCGGAGGCCCACGCTTTTCTGTTCGCTCTGGATATGGGAGCGATTGATGGCGTTGTGCCAGTAGATACTGGACCGGGCGACGCTCTAGTTGGCTCGGATGCTGCGGACAGTTTGATCGAGGAATTCGACGGCGGTGACGGACCGGACTACGTCGTGCCAGTCGGTCCTGGACCGGGCGACTTTCTGGTCGGCTCGGATGCTGCGGATAGTTTGATTCAGGAATTCGACGGCGGTGACGGACCGGACTACGTCGTGCCCATTGGTCCTCGACCGACCGACGCGCTGGTCGGATCGGATGCTGCGGACAGTTTGATCCAGAAATTTGATGGCGGCGACGGACCGGATTATGTCACGCCTATCGGCCCCGGTCCGGGCGATGCACTCGTTGGCTCTGATGCTGCTGACAGTTTTATTCAGAAATTCGACGGCGGTGACGGACCCGATTATCAGACGCCCATTGGTCTTGTGCCAGGTAATTCTCTGGTCGGTTCGGATGCTGCGGACAGTTTGATCCAGGAGTTCGATGGAGGCGATGGACCCGACTATATTCTTCCCGTGGGCCGCGGTCCCGGTTCGAAACTGAGAATGGAATTCCAGATCACATCGCCTCTCGCTCAGATGCATGAAGTCCATCGACTCGCAACTGAATTGCACCAGCTCATCAGCTTCGCCTGCGACTCGATGTCGATTTCCTTTCCTGTTCATGGACTCAGCACCAGCGGGAACGAAGTCGCCATATTTGAAGACCACGGTGTGTCATTGAAAGCTGACGGCAACGAGGTTGCGGTTGTTCAGTCTCTCGATGTCCGAAGCATCGAAGATCGCTGGTTCGAGTGGAGCTATCTCAATGGTTCAGCAAACGTAGCGTTGTTGACTCCACTTGCTGCCGAGCTTGATTTTCTCCTTTGGGGACGTGAACTGGGACTGCTGACCGAAAAGGAGCTCGAAGCAGAGTTGATAAACTCCGTTCAGATTGCGCTTCTGATTTCGGGTTTTTAAGTTGAGATAGGAACATTAACCAAAGTAACGGCTAACGTTGAATTCTAATTGGCTCCGTGAAAACGGGGCCATTTTTTTGTCACTGACTGCTGGGGTTTGCCTTTTCAATCCTGTGTTTCCATCACCGCGCATCACCCCAGCGGACGTCCGGAACAGATGAGCATCCCGTCACTGGAGGACCATGTCTCGGGGGATGTGTTGACGTCGATCCAACCGCTTCGGTCTTCTCCGTTTAATAGTTCCATGAAACCGGGGTCTTCGATACGTGTCTCTTCAGGCTCAGCCGAGAGTGTGAAAACGCAGAACAGGAGAGCGATGGTGAAAGGCCTCATGGTCATGAAGAGGGGAAGCCCGGAGCAATTTATCGCGCTATTCCGCCGCGAAGCGGTAAGAGAACAAATCGCTCTCCTTCATTTGGAATTTGAGCTGCACTGATTGACCGGCAAGTGACGAGGTGTCCGCTCCGTTTCTCCACTCGACTTGCAGGCCGATGTCATCGCCGTAGAGAGGCTTGCAATCGCTTAATCCGAATCCGGAAAATTCATTTCCTTCTGCATCCAATAGCGCGACTCTGATGTCTCCGACGGCACTCGTGCTCACGTTCAGCAGCAGTTCCTTCCCTTCGAAAGAAACGGGTTTCGTTAGGAGTTCACCAGTCTCTGAACCTGCGTGGACAGAGACGAAGCCATCAGTTCGCAATGTGTATCGGTCACCGCTCCTGTGATAGATCGACATTTCCTTCGGCGCTGTCGGCACAACATTCTGAGCAACGTAGTTGGCGCGATTGATCCATCGTTCTGGATCCAGCCCCGGACGGATAAAGGCCTCGGTGAAAAGACGGTCGTATTTTTCCGATCCGGCACGAGTGGACATTAAAAGGATGTCAGTCGCATTGACCTCTTTCGTATCGTATTCGGGCGCATCCCCGCGGCCCGGCACGTAGCGAGTCGGCAACGCGATGTAAATATGCGGCGCGCGGAAATAGGGGTGCGTCTGGGTTGTGTAGAGATGCTCACCCGGAAGATTCGGATTCATCTCGACGGGATCGGACCAGTTTCTGAAATCCTTTGAAGTCGTCCGGCTGACGCTGCGGAGTCTCTCAGGATCTGTCCAGGTGCGGAAATAACAGATGTAGCACTGCTCCGCCTCCGACCAGAATGACACATTGGAAGAATCGAACGCATGTCGCCACTTCTGAAGGTAGGGAACTACCTCATCTCCCTTTCTCCAGTGAATCCCGTCTCCGGAGAAGAAGGCGTAGAGCCCTTTGCCCGACACGTCCATGCTGCGTTTGTCGCCAGGGCCGGGATGGCCGGCTAGCGCCTTGTATTTCTCGTTTTCCGGGACTCCCGGGCGGGTGTCGAGAAAGGGGGCGAAGTTGTGCAGGAGGTCCGGCTCGTTGGCTAGGATGACGTTGTTTTTTCTTGTTCCGTCGACTTCGTGAATGCCCAGTTCGGGGAACTCCCACTCGTGACCATCAAGGCTCTCCGCGTAGCGTACTGCGGGATTATCCTCTGCGGTCGAATCACGCCAGTAGGCCCGGAAGAGATCACCGTCGCGGATCACCGTGATGTAGTGCCGCTCGGGAAGCGGAGACTTTGGGCGGGGTGCCTTGATCGGGATATTTAATCGCAGCTCCACGCCGTCCATTGATTCGATCAGAGAATGATCGACGAACAATTCAAGCCGGGATCCGATATCAGCAGGCTCAACAGCAAAGGCTGGCGAAATCGCGAAGGAGATGAGAACGGCCAGTCGCACAATTACTGAATGCATTCGTTATACTGGCCTTCCGGCAAAAAGGTTGTCCACCGGAAACCAATACGGAAACGGGACTCGCAATGGCTACCATTCCGTCAGCGCGTAAGATTTTCCGGCTTCCGACAAAATACTGAGCCGCGCGATCCTTCTCCGATACCCGCTTCCGAGGCGGCAAAAACGGCGGTTTTGCCTGAAGGGTTTCGGTGTGATGTCTTCGCCGAGCGACCACTTCATTGGGATATGAGACTGCGCGACCGGATTGTGGCTTGCGACGCACCGACCACGATGGAAAGCCTGACAAACGCACCGTTTCCCGGGGTCAAGGTAAGCGTCTCACCTGCGTGGTGTGAGGACGCGGGGGAGTCCGGGCCTTGTGTGCGCTTCAATGGCTCTTTATCCCCGACGCCAACTGCTATGAATTCGCTTTTTTAACTCCAACGCTTTGACGCTTCGCTCCTGCCCTGAGGTCAGGCTATCTCTCTTCGGTCGATGGTCACCAGCGCATCGCCGCAGGTAAGAGGGTTCAATCGACAGCGGTCTTCATGCCGGTCCGGATATTGCGAATGCGATGGCGAGCGGAGCCAAGTTCACCTTCCTGGGCCGTTCGTTCATGGATGGGTGGGAGCGCTCGGTTAGGCGGGCGGTAGGCACACCATCGCGATGCTGAAGAAGCGGTTGCAGCAGGTCATGGAATAGATTGGCTGTGAGAAAGTCGCGGACTTTCCTAAGCATCTGATTCGTGCGGATGCTCAGGTATCCAATCACGGCACTCACACAAAATCCAACCCGGTCATCGTGCTCTTGCCGCTCGAAAAGTGGTCGGTCTCGATGCCGAGACGTTGAAGCATGCTGACGTAAAGATTGGTTGCTGCGTAGTTGTCCGCTTTATCGAACCCAATGTGCTGTCCGTGATTGAATCCTCCGCCGGCGAGGATCATGGGCATATTGCGATTGTCGTGGCTGCTCGCGTTGCCCATGTTACTGCCATAGAGGACCATGGTGCGGTCGAGCAGCGACTGGCCGTCCTCCCTGGTGGTCTTCAATTTGTTCAGCAGCCCACCGAATTGCTTGATGTGTTCTTCTTCGATGATCGCCAGTTGTTCGATTTTGTCCGGATTCTGACCGTGATGAGAAACGGTATGGTAGCCCTCGTGCACGCCTTCAATCGGAGGGACAAGGAAATCTCCCTGCATCAGGATGGTAATGATTCGCGTTGAATCGGTTTCAAAAGCGAGATGCGATAGGTCAAACATGAGCTGGGCGCGCCCGATGATGTCAGCGTTGTCCATGATGCCTTCGTATTCACAGTGGGCTTTGGGGTTCTCTCCCACTCCTGCTGCCTGACCATCTGCTTCTCTACCTCGCGGAGTGAAGTCAGATATTCATCGAATTTTTCGCGGTCGGCATGATTCAGTTTTCGCTCAATGGATTTGGTCTGATCAAGGACGGTGTCCATGATGCTTTGCCCTTCACGCAGCTTCTGGATCTGTGCTTCCACCTCCTCCTCGGAACCGGCGAGGAAGAGTTTTTGAAACATCTTTGAGGGTTTTGATTCTCCGGGAATGGGCACACCGGCCCGTGTCCAGGAGAGTGAGTTGCTTCCTTTGCCAGTGAGAGCAAGAGATGAGTAGCGTGTCTCACGTCCAACGAAATCGGCTGCATACTGGTCCAGCGAGATGCTGTTCTTGAAGCTGCCGGAGCCGGGATGGGGAGCCCCGGTGAGGAAACTCTTTTCCGCGATATGTCCTCCATCGACGGAAGGATGAGAGACGCCGGTGAAGACGGTGTAGTCGTCGCGAAGCTCATTGATCAATTCCAAATAGCGCGAGGGCTCATAGTCTCGACCGGTCGTGGCGGGTTCGTAGAAGGGGCGGTGAAGACTGAGATTGTTGCAGATGCAGATCATCCGGCGGGGAGTGCCGTCCGGATTGTAGTCGGGAGCCGCTCCGGCGTTGGTAGCTGCCTTTGCCTTGAGCCCGCTGAACGATTCGAACAAAGGCAGGGCGAGGGTCACTCCGGTTCCCTTGAGGAGGCGTCGGCGGGTGAATGAGGAATTTGTCATGACTTACTTCTGGTGAAAGAGTGGGCTTTGGATCACTTCGTGGATGAGGGTGCGCAGACCGAAGTTTTTTGCTTCAGCGCGGTCGAGGATAGTTTCGAGTTCAACACGGTCAGTGAAGGAGACTTCGGCTCCAGTAGAGTAGATAATGAGTTTTTCAGCAACGCCGCGGGCGATCTGCCGTGGGTCATTGAGGAGGATTCCTTTGAATTCAGAGACATCGTTAAATTTTAGCCCCTTGGCGGTTTCATAGGAGGCATCCACGAGTGGCCCCTCGATGTAGCGGGTTGGAACCGCCGTAAAGGGGCTGTAGCGAGGTCGCATTTCAAGCAACTCCTCGTTGATCGCGCGGTAGTGGTCTCGCCATTGGCCAATCACGTCGAAGCTTTCGAGTGCCATCCCCGGGGGGTCGATCTTCCAGTGGCACGAGGCACAACTCGCACTGTTTCGATGCTTCTCCATTTGATCACGAATGGAGACAGCTCCGCGAATGTCCGGCTCGATTGCAGGGATGCCGGGTGGGGGAGGATCGGGCATGATGCCCATGATTCTTTCCAGCATCCAGACGCCGCGAACGACCGGGGAGGTGGTCGTGCCATTTGCGGTAACCTTGAGAATACTTGCCTGGGTCATGATGCCACCCCTAATTGAGCCGTCCGGTAGTGGCACAGGTCGGACCTCCATGCCTTCAACTGGAGGCAGCCCATAATGTTTCGCGAGTCGCCAGTTTGCCATGGTGAAATCAGAGTCAATCAGGTTGTTGGTGCTCAGGTCCCGGTTGAGCATCTCCCTGACAAAAGCACGTGTCTCCTCGAGCATTGACCACTCGAGCAACTTATCAAACTCAGGGTAGAGCTTGTCGTCTGGTACTGTGAAATCAATGAGGCGAAGGTCGAGCCAGAGGTCTGTGAAGTTCTTGAGGAAACGCTCGGACTTCTCATCGTTGAGCAGTCTTTCCACTTCGCTTCGCAGGGCGTCAGGCGAAGAAAGGTTGCCTGACTTTGCAAGCTTCATGAGTTGCTTGTCAGGGCCGCCGTTCCAGAGGAAAAAGGCGAGGCGTTCGGCAAGAGCCTCCGGATTCAAGCTCATGTCGGCATCGGGTAGGCTGGATTGATGATAGAGAAAGCCCGGAGAGGTGAAGAGTGCCTTATAGCCCACTCGAACCGCGTTTTCAAAATCAACTCCCTGGTCCATCCATTTGTGAGCAAGGGCGATGAAAGGTTTGACCTCAGCAGGGTCGACGTCACGTCGGAAGGCCCGACTTGCCATGGAGGTGATGAGTCGAGCTGAGTCTCTTTTTGGATCTTCAGGCGCAAGCCGCAGGGTCGAGTGTAGTGGCTTAGGTTTACTGGCCTGCTGATGGATGGGCTCGCCCCCAATGCCCTGTTTCGGGTCGTAGACGTTCCGGTTTCCGGTCTCCTTGTTGGCTTCGACTCGCGTGAGCCTGGGCATGGCGATCTTTGCAGGAGGTTCGTCAAGGTGATCGATAGGGTCTTCGTTCGGCTTGATGTCCGGAATCGGCTCGGTGGGAATACCGTCCCAGAGCGCTTGATGAGACGCGGGTGGCCAGTCATCGAAGAAAGGTCCTTCCACTTCAACCCACTGGACGACCGCCGCTGGTCCCTCGTATTCATCCTGACGAAGTTCTTCATTTTTCCCGGCAAATCGCATCGCGGGGAGTGAGGTGGGGTAGACGTGAAAGTAGTGGCCTCTTTCGAGCCATCCTTCCCATTCGAAGATCTCGGGCTCGCCTTCTTTGAGCGAAAAATGCTCCAGAAAGACATGGGGCACATGATTAGACTCGGCGTGCCCGGTTCCTCCAGCCCGAAGAGAGAGGATGACCGGTTCTTCTGAGCGAAGAGCATAGGCGGAAACCTTCACTTTGTAGCGCGCCTTGAAGGGGGAGGTGTATTGGCTGATAACCGCGTTGAGATGGGAAAATTTCTCGGTCGCGAAAAAGGCCACTCCATCCTCTTGAATGTGGAAGGGGCCTCCCTTGCGATAGACCTGCATGATGCCGACTTCTTCGCGGTGCCGTAATTTCAGCTTCCGCTTTTTTGGCTCGGGGTAGAGCGTGGTCGCCTTGTCGAAGACTTGATCGAGCACGTCGAGATAGGCCTCCATTTGGACGGAGGAAACATTGAGTGCTTCTCCCACGGTGTTGAATCCGTGGCTTTTTGCGTCTTCTGGAAGCTGTTCCTGAATGTTGAGTGGGAGGGAAACGAGATCGCTCAAGGTCGTCTCGAATTCTGATCGATTCAGTCGACGCACCCGGCCGCGTCCGAGGTCAGCGAGTCTTGCGGTCTCGGCCTCAAGGAGTGGCTCTTGAAGCAAGGCGAGGAAGGGCTCGATCTCTTTAGTGGTCGGTCTCGGCTGCTCTTTTGGCGGCATCTCCCCGCTGTCGACACGGTCTAGAACCTGGATCCATTGCTTTACGTTGAGTGTATCATCGGCGTCGTAGCCAAGGTCGAGCAGGTTAAGGTCGCCTTCGGAGGTGAGATCATCGTGGCACTCGTAGCAGTGAGTGCCGAGAAAGCTCTCAAGATCGTTTCGCTCAAAGGCGGGGGACAACGAAACGAGTGAACAGGTCACTGCAACAGCGAGAGGTGTTTTTGGAGATCGATTAAAGGGAAGGCGGATCATCACGGGGTGATAGCAATGGTCTGAAATAGTTTGCAAGAACCGCTGCCGCGATTGCGCCGGTCAGGCCAGGCCTAGCGCCGAACGACTGTATTCAAAGCTCCGGCGGCAGCAAGCAGGACCTGGAAGATGCTTGGATCGAGTCGATTCGTCCTGGTTCGTTGGTTCCTTCGAACCTGGACGCGGCTCATCTGGCACTCCGTCTCGGCGGTGGTGCGTCGAACGCGGCAGACGAAAACGATATCCATGGCTGGACCAACACGGAGGGAAAGACGATCCCCGCCCGTTTTGGCGGACTCCGAGGACAACAGATGGCTATGATTCTCGACGGTGGGCGAGAGGTTCTCTATCCGTTGGAAAAGTTGTCGACGGAGTCGCAGGAGCTGGCGCGAAGACTCGCCAATCCCTGAACAGGACGGTATTGGGTCGGTATCGAGTCTCTCCCTGCCTTAAGATTCTATGCCGCTCCATCCCCCCAAGGGCCGACACCCCTTGAGGAACTTCTTGTAAAAGGAAATTACTGTCAGTCAGTAGCAACAACCCTAACAATCTCAGCTCAACATGTCAGAAGAACCGCCAAGCGCCGTTACTCCCTCTTTCGGATTTCCTAAATCGACACCAAAGAACCTTCAAGCAGAGATCGAAAAATTGATTCCAAAAGAGTTCCACGAGCGAGCCATTGTGATCATGCGAGACAACGAAAAACAGAGCCTTCGCGACGTTCTCTTAGCTAAGCCGTATAAGATCACGCCAGCGATGGTCGCGATGTTGTTGAAAAATTATTACTCTCACGGATGTGACACTTCGACGATCCTCGAGAAAGCAGCTCAACTCTCGGATCTCATCGGGGAAGGGAAATAAGCCCTTCCCGGTTCAGGCGAACTGCCAGGAATTTGCTTTTTCAATTCCGACGCGCCGTCACCTCGCATCGCCACGGGTAGGAGGGGGTGCAACGGATGAATTCGGGATGTTGCTAGGTTGCTTTGCTCATCGATTAATAAAGTGTTTCACCTGGCTTGTATCCCTCTGCCAACTGCTCGGCGGGCGCGAATTTTTCCATCGGGTAGTCCGCTAGATTTTCCTCAGCCACGGTTCCCTCGTAAAGCTTCAGTCCTTCCATCGGTAGCAGATTCGGTCCGGCATGATCGGGGTCGACGTAGTAGGTGAATAAATAGTCCTTCGTGATTTGTTGGTAGGGGGAGACGTGGAGGATCGCGTGAGGCCCCTGATACGGTTTTCCTGTTCGCGAATCTCCTCCCTGCATTCTCCGGTAGCCGAACTGCGAAATGTCTAAATCCTCAACGAGAACGTTCGTCGCCAAAGCAACAGGATACTGATGCATGCGCGGGTCGGAATCGAGAAACCGCTGGTCGATGTCGTAGGATACGCGGTTAATAGTCAACCCACCCGGCGGGGATGCATAGATGGGGCTGGCAGGATCGGTCACCGGATTCAGCACGAATCCCTCGTGTCCGCTTTCGATATCGACGTTCTCCAGGATAATTTCGCTCGCCGTTCCGCTTTGTAATTGAATCGAATCGCAGTGGAGGCCTTCTCCGATTCCTTCAACGACATTGTGTCCGTGGAAGCCAGTAATACGGCTGTTAATGACGATGATTTTCCGGTGGGCGAGCTGGTCTTCGATCGTCTGCGAGTGATTCGGCGAAGGAACGATCGCGTCGATGTTGTTGCCATTGCAATCGATGTCGCATCCTTCGATGAAGAGTGTGTGGGAATGGGTAATCCCCAAAGCGGCACCGCCGGGCACACGCGGGTAGGGATTGGCGAATTGAATAAAACCGGTCCCGTTTGCGTTTTTAAGATTCCCTTTTCCGCCCTCGACCGGTGCTTCAAGTTTCATTTTCAGACCGATGAGTCGGACGTTTCGCGATTGCCAAATTCGGATTGGAAGGGTCACGATTTCCGCTTCATCCCGAAAGTCGATGATCACATCGCTCGACTCGGAGACACCGGTCGCAGGGCCAGGGTAATAGACCGGACCTTCCGGAAAAAGCGGAGCCTCGCCCGACGGAACCGGAGCAGGATTCGAAGGCATTGTCTGCGTATGACGTTCGAGCTCCACGAGGCTCGTGATGACGACCGGATCGACCATTTGGGGAGGCTCGGGTGCTACGGTGTTTTCCCAGAGATCCTCCCCCTTAGCAATCGCTACAAACCAAAGCCCGACGATTGCGAAAATTGCCACACGAGGTGAGAAAATTTCGAAACCGAGAGCAGTTCCATCGCGCGACTTCATGAAATCCATTCTGGAGTCTTCCCCTGAAAACAGACGAAGTCAGCCGCAAACTCACCTGTCCATGCGGAATTTTCGCCAGCTCGCAGCCATCTTGGCAGGATCGCTTTTTGCCCTGACGGACTGTCAGGTCCCGAGTTGCTGCTAGGAATTCGCTTTTTTAACTCCTACTCTTTGACGCTTCGCTCCTGCCCTGAGGTCAGGCTATCTCCCTTCGGTCGGTTATCACCGCGCATCACCCGGGGTAGGAAGGGGGTGCAGTACTTTGACTTTAAATCTCGAAATATCATCTGCGATCTAGTCATCCATCGCGAGTTCGAGCAACCTTGAACGTTCAGTGGAGTCCATTGATGACTAATACCTGAAATCGTTCATAAAATTCCAAATTTTCTTCTCCTGACGCATCATTAACGGGCTCCCGATCCCGATCTTCATTCTTCGATTTCGCGTCGAATTATCTTCCATTTTTCCAGCCAATCGAGATGCTTCCCCTGACCTTCCTCAAATTCATGCGTGTGCTTCTTTTCGATCCAGACAACAAGGATCTTCTCTCCGGAGGATCTGAACTGGTCGTAAAATGGGAGAAGCAGGAGACGGCAACGATTTGGCTGCACATCGAGGGTCCGATCGACAAGGAAGCTCAGAAACTTCTTATCGAGCGCTTCAACCTACATCGACTCGGAATTCAGGATGCGAGTCGGGATCGGCATCCTCCGAAGATCGAGGAGTTCCCCGATCACACGCTTATCATCGTGAAGGCTCTGACCGATGATACCGAAGACATCGCGTTCTCGACGCTTCAGTTGGCTCTGTTCGTCGGTGAGCGCTTTCTCATCACGAGATCTTCTGAGCACTGCAACGCGGTCGAAGAACTCTTTCGTCTTGAGGAAGAAAACCCTCGCCGCATCAAAAAGTCTCCCGGCTCGATCTCCTGTCGACTGATTCGACTGTTCATCGAGCACTACCTGACCATTCTCTTGGAGCTCGAGACGAGTTTGGAAGAGCTCGAAGGCACGCTTTCAGACTCGATGAATGACACGACGCTGGAGGAGGTCACCGGCTACAAGGGAGGGTTGAAACGGCTGCGACGTATCTCCATTTATCATGAGCAGCTTCTTCATAAGCTGCAATCATCGCCGAATCCCGGATTCCCCGAGGATCTCGTTCACGAGATCAATGATCTCCATGAACAGCAAGAACGAGTCGGGAGCCTAACATTGCTCTTTTACGAACTCTCATCCGATCTCATCGATGGATATCTTTCCATCTCGTCTCATCGACTGAACCAGATCATGAAGGTACTGACGATCGTGACGGCGATTTTCGTCCCTCTCGGATTTCTGGCTGGGATCTATGGGATGAATTTCGCGAACATGCCGGAGCTTCAAAGCGAGACGGGCTACTTCATTCTCTTGAGTGTCATGGGCACGATTGTCATCATTTTGCTCACCACCTTCCGCCGGAAAAAGTGGCTATGATCATAAACACGATTTTCTGCTGGCTCGCTGTCTTCACTTTCTTGTTTGTGATTCCGAGCAACTTTGCTGCCGCGCAGTCTATTCCCGGTATCACTGTGATCAGCCAGGCCGGAAACGGCGTCAGCACTGTCATGGAAGCGGCCGAAACAAAGACACGTGATTTGATGGAGTTTAGCTGGAATTCGATTCTGAAAATCCTGCAGTATCGAATCTTCGACATCAACGAGACCCCGATCACGGGTTTCGGCATTCTCAAGCTTTTGGGAATACTGTTTGCCGCGTGGTGGGCCTCAAAGCTATTGCGTCGGGGGCTTCAGCGATTCGGCGAAAAGCAGGTTAGGGTCAGCAAGACTTCACTCTACACGGTGGGTCGAATTCTACACTATCTCATCCTTACCGTTGGCATTCTCATTGGACTCTCATCAATCGGCCTCGACTTCACCAAGTTAGCGATCTTCGCGAGCGCCCTTGGAGTGGGCCTCGGTTTCGGACTCCAGAACATCGTCAGCAATTTTGTCTCGGGTCTGATTATCCTGTTTGAGAAGAGCTTGAATATCGGGGATTTTATCGAACTGGAATCAGGAGTGACGGGAGAGGTCAGGGAGATCAACATGCGGAGTGTTCTCGTGACGACCAATGACAACGTTGATATTCTTGTCCCGAACTCTGAGTTCGTGTCCACTCGTGTGACCAACTGGACTCTGAGGGAGGCGAGCAGACGAATGCATGTTCCTTTCGGAGTCGCCTATGGGACTGACAAGGATCTGGTGAGAAGCGCGGTGCTCGAGGCGGCCGCCAATGTCCCCGGTGTTTTGAAATCAAGCGATCGAAGACAGCCACAAGTCTGGCTGGTCGGTTTTGGAGAAAGCAGCCTCGACTTTGAATTGGTCATCTGGCTGTCTCAGGAAGCGGTGAAGCGCCCGCAAGCAGTCCTCGCCGAGTTCCTATGGGAGATCGAAACCGTTCTCAAAGAGAACGATATCGAAATCCCTTTCCCCCAGCGAGATCTTCATCTCCGGAGCGGTTTTCCTCCTCCGAAAGACTAGCTGAAAGACGCGGGCCTTTTTATTCGGGGTTTTCTTGAGCGAACTCTTCTGTGACAGGAGTTTCCGGCAACGACTGAATCTCGGGCTGTTTGCGAGCTCGACTGAGAACCATCTTTTTCATGTTCTCGAGTTTGCCATAGCACAGCAAGGTGTCTCCCTCTTCCAGCTCACGAGTCGATTTCGGATTCGAGATCACCGATTCTCCTCGTTTCAGTGTAAGAACGACCACGTCTTCGTCCCGGAGTCCGGTGTCTCCGATTGTCTTGCCCACCAACTCATTCCCGGCGTGGATGATGATGTCGGTCACTCCATAGCCACGGCTGATTGTGAGTCGTTGGCGGAGATCGATGTCTGGCATGCCGGCCTGATCATTGATGAACTCGACCACAGCACCAGCGATGTCGAGGCCTGTAGCTCCCTCAATCCCTTCGAGCCCAGGTGAAGAGTTGATCTCCATGATCTGAGGGCCGTCCTTGCCTTCCAACATATCGACCCCGCAAACTTTCAGTCCCATGATCTGCGCTGCCCGGACGGCTGCCTCTTCATAGGCAGGATCCAGAGTGATCGAGGTGGCAACACCACCGCGGTGCACATTACTCCGAAACTCCTGCCCCTGAGCCGTCCTGCGAATCGCACCAACCACGCGATCGTTGATCACGAACGCCCGAACGTCTTTACCCTTGCTCTCAGCGACAAATTTTTGAATGAGGACATTCTGCTGAGCACTGTGGAGTGTCTCGATGATTGCCTTCGCGATTTCCGGCTTATCCGCCAGAATCACCCCAACTCCTTGCGTTCCCTCGATCAACTTGATGATCACGGGAGTTCCTCCGACCCGCTCAATCGCGTCGGAAACATCTGCTTTGTTGCTGACATAGGCAGTCGTTGGAATGCCGATGTTATGGCGTGAAAGGATCTGAAGGCTGCGAAGTTTATCACGCGAGTTACCAATGCCCGCCGAGGTATTGGGAGTGTAGACATCCATCTGCTCAAACTGGCGAAGCACGGTCGTACCGTAGCGGGTCACCGAGGTTCCGATCCGCGGCAGGACCGCATCAGGGACTTTGATTGATTTTCCCCGGTAATACAGGTCCGGATCACCTTGGTCCATGTCGATGGCGTAGCGGAGCGGGTCTCTGACCAATACCTTATGTCCCCGTGTCTCGGCTGCCTCGACAAGGCGGCGCGTGGAATAGCATTTAGGGGCTCGGGAGAGGATCGTGAGATTCATACGTTGGTATAATGGTTAGTCAAAAGAGTGGGTGCTGTCGAGAAAGGGTTCGATACGAGCGCGGCGGACTACTGGGAAGGCTGCATGCAAAAACCGGGGTTCCGCGCCTTAAGATCGCCGCTTTGATCAATGTAAATCAGAGATGGCGGCCCGCCCAGCAATGCCGTGCAGAAGTCTTCCCAGGATATCAGGTCCGGTAATAATACGCTTTGAGTTCGGGCCCCAGTAAAGAATCACCTCCACGTCGACGAGACGATCATCAGAGGAGTTGGGTTCAACAATCAATTTTGGAAGAATTTGATCCACCGTGGCTTCGGGATTCTCCACGACAATCGGAACATGGCAAAACTCAGAGGGATCGACCTCGCTGCCTCCGAGATATACCTTTCGGAGAAACTCATCCGCATTTAAGACGGCTCTCGGATAAAAATTCTCGTCAGTGAAAATGGCCCACTTCAATGCTGTCTTGCTGAGCTTTTCAATGAGCTCGAGATTCCCGCTCTCGGAGTCTTCGAAGACGGGCATCCCTCTTCTGAATTTTTGATCTTCGATGATGGTTTCCTGGTCAACCTGAGCGCCTTCGCCGGAGACCCGCAGGTCGTCAATTCTCAGAAAGTTCAGCGCTCCTCGACCTTCCGTATATCCGATGTCCGTATTTCGCTCAGTGATGTGGCGGTCGAGTAGGATTTCGAAATCGCGTTCTGCCAGAAAGATGTGTCCTTCCGCGCCGATCCAACGATCAAGAAAGTAAGCGCTGGGACGAGCAACCGGATAGAGAATGAACTGATAAAAACGAATCACCGGGGCTAGGAATGCTCCGAACTTAATCGCATTTCGGGAGAAGTAGGCCTGCGGAATGATCTCTCCGAAAAAAGTGATTCCGACGGTAGAAAAGACGAACGCGAAAGCCCCCGCCATCACCGAATCCGAAAGCATCGCCAAGAGCACGTTCACGCTCACATTTCCCCAGAGAATGGTCGAAAGAAGCAAGTTGGAGTTATTCCTCAGTTTTAAGATTTTGAGAGCAGAACGATTGCCCTGAGCCGTCTCCGATTCCAACCCAAGGCGGGAAATTGAGAACAAGGCAAGATTCAGTCCAGAGAACATCGCCGACTGCGTAAGGCAGAGGAAGATGAGGAGCCATGACATAGCAGGAGACATAATACAGACGACTGAGCAGGAGCTTTTGAGAAGATCGATCAGTAAGCTCGTTCTCTTGGAATGCGAATGCTAAACGGTGACTTAGAAGGCTAAAGACTCAGAGACAATTGCTGGATTCGAGCGCATCACTCACAGCTACTATTCAAAAGTAGAGTCGGTCGGACTTGAACTCACCGAGAAAATTCTCGTAGAGTTCTTCGAGTTTAGTGCAGATCGCCGCCGTCTTCGCCAACGATCATCCGCATCTGGATACGACGTGACGCACCTGCTGGAAGATCTTCCCCGAGCAACGAAAGGTCGATACCGCGTTGAGCGGCGATACTGTCGTTCTCGGCGTCTCCCTCGTAGGAGGCTCCGACGGCGTAAACGTCTTCGGGTCGCCCCATTAGGAGAACATCGAGATCGACTTTGCTGGTTTGACCAGCCCGGGTGCTTAGGATGCGTTTCGAATAAGCTGGCCGCGGTCGGGAAGAAAACGCTTTGCAGGAGTGATCGGAGCGACTAACGCTTTCCGACTGCCACAATGTCGTTTTTCTGGGAAACTGTCACCATGCCATATGGTGAAATGCGCCGCTGGGAGATCAGCTTTCTTGATCTCCGGGTCCAGCGTCGGGAAGGGGAATGGCGGATCTGGCATGAAACGCAGTCGGGTTCCGAATGCGAAGACCGGTTTTTATTCGCCGAAGCATGCAGCGAGCCGGAGACAGCGAACACGATGCGGTTTGTCGCGAACAGCGAGGAATTGGAGTGTCGTGTTGAACCGAGATTTCCAGACCGCCCTATTGTTTCGTATCCCGGGTCACCGGTCATTGTTCCGCCCAGGAGCAAAGCGAGCTTTGTGTGTGGGATTCCGATCTGGATCGATTTGATCGTGGGGAACGGGGAATCATCGATGATGCTCGCCACGCTACCGCTACGTCAGCTTTCCAAAACCTGGTTTGGTTCTCCTCAGGACGGAGAAGCCTGCTATTCAGCTTCCACGGAAGCAGTGAGAGACCACAATGAATTGGCCTCTAACAAACACCGCGCGCTCTGTCCATTGACAGTGACCAACAAAACCAGCGCGCCACTCCCCATCGAACGGATCTGTGTTCATGTCGAGCATTTGCAGCTTCTCGACGGTGAAGAAAACCTTTGGACGCACGAGGTTTTTGTTCGAAAAGCATCGGAGCACGATACGAGTCAGGTATCTTACGGATCAGGAAATCCCGGCCTTGAGCGGAACGCCATCCTGAAACTGAGTCCCCGCGTCGTCCCTCCGCAGAAGCGGCTCATTCTCAAGACCTTCAACCATTTGAAGACGGTTCTCGGTAACCAGTAGCGCCACATGAACGAGGCACTCCTGAAAAACTTTGACCCAGTCGTCCAGCTCGTCCTCAGCTGGTCAGGTCCGGTGATTTCCAGTCTCGTCGCGATTTTGGTCGGGCTGATTATCACCATGGTTCTCAGAGCTGCAGTTAGGCCCTGGGCTCGCAAGCTTTCCCCTCAGGCCCTGCTTGTGATTCGGAAGGCAATCACTTACAGCGTGACGGCGATTGTCGTCATCACGATTCTTCAGCAGTTTGGTTTCAAGCTGACCGCTCTTCTCGGCGCGGCCGGTATCGCAGGCATCGCGGTCGGCTTTGCTGCCCAGACCAGTTTGTCCAACATGATCAGTGGAATCTTCCTCATCTGGGAGAAACCGTTTCAGGTGGGCGATGTGATCATTGTGGCCGGGACCAAAGGGGTCGTCGAGTCGATCGACTTGCTGAGTATGACGCTGCGAACTCTCGATAACTTGTCCGTCCGAATCCCCAATGAAACGCTCGTGAAATCAGAGCTGATTAATATCACCAAGCATCCGGTGAGGCGGTTCGATATTCTGTTCGGGGTTTCCTATCGATCGGATCCCGACCATGTCATGAGAGTGCTTCGACGAGTCGCGGCGGAGAATCCATTCGTCCTCGACGAACCGAAACCGCTCATCGCCTTTACCGGCTTTGGTGAATCCGAGTTGAGTTTTAAGTATGGTGTATGGCACGAAAAGGACGACTGGATCGCGATGCGAAATGCGATTCTCACCGATCTGAAAAATACCCTCGAGGACGAAGGGATTGAAATTCCGTATCCGCACCGGGTGATTGTTTCGTCGGGAGGAAGGCCGGACGTGGTCGATGACTAATCACTGCTAGGGATTCGTTTTTTTTAACTCCGACGCTTTGACGCTTCGCTCCTGCCCTGAGATCAGGCTATCTCCTTTCGGTCGGTTGTCACCTCACATCGCCCCGGGCATGGGGGGGGTGCAGCTCTCACTGGTTCTCATCTGCCGCTATCGCGGTGGTTCTGCTATTGTGATCGCAGTATGAAATGACA
>JARGOD010000083.1:0-18814 GCA_029210205.1 Verrucomicrobiales bacterium
ATCTCGGTCATTTTCAAATCGAGTGTAATAGGTATGCCTGCGCCGAGTCAAACTCTCAGCCTCACTCGCGCTCTCCAGCCAGACGCAGACTTTTAGTGGATTCGCTGCGAATCCTTTTGCTTGTTTCAATCATTCCATGGGTGCAGTCATTTGCGTCTTACCCTGATTCGACCTATTCCGGCTCGATGTCTGGAGCGCAGTCGAGGATTCCCCGCCGGATCATTTCGAGAGTTTAGAAACACGCTGGGTGTTCTTTCCCAATCTTAATTACTCACCACAAGCTCCAAGAAATTGCTTCTCGGAATTAGGCGGGAGACTAAAAGGGGTCGTGACCCATGGGCCGTGAAAATTAGTGGGGGAGAGCGTTTAGCTCTTTTTCACCCCGCAACCCGGTCAGCTCAATAGCATTTGGTCACACGAACTGGCGTTTTTCGCGATACTTCATCAATATCCCACCGGAAGGGCTTATACGAAAAAACCCTGCAAGTCGTTGACTTACAGGGTTTTTAAAGAAGTTGCGGGAGCAGGATTTGAACCTACGACCTTCAGGTTATGAGCCTGACGAGCTACCAGACTGCTCCATCCCGCGGTCTAAAGGGCCCGATCGGATTTCCGATTTCGGACGGGCGCCCAGTATCGTTTAAAAAATGGCTATCGCAACCGCTTTTTATCGAGCTCGGTGTCGACCGGAAAGATCCATTTTCGCGGGAATCCAGTCCGATAGGCATCGGAGTGTTATATCGCCACTACTTCAGCACATGCCGAAGCTCAGAGGTCAGTCGGTCTGCGGTGTATGGCTTCGGAAGAATGCCGGCGAATCCGTGCTCGAGAGCAGCTGATCGGGCGTTCTGTTCAAGGTATCCGCTGCAGACAATCACTTTAGCATCGGCGTCGATTTGTTTGATCGCGATAGTTGCTTCGAGACCGGACATGCCGCCTGGAAGGGCGAGGTCCATGACGACGACAGCGTAGGGCGAGCCCTTTTCTTTTGAGCTGCGAACCGCTTCAACAGCAGCTTCACCGCTATCGACGGCTTGCGGCTCGTAGCCGATCTTTTTGACGATCGATGAGGCGAGCACCTGCATAGGCTGCTCGTCATCGACGATTAGGATTCTGGGAGTCGCCGGGATGGCGGCTTTTTGGGTAGGCGCATTTTCAATGGCATTCATGGATACAGATGGGCGTGAGGTTAAAAGGCGGTGTAGCTGACTTTCTTGATTTCATCGAGAGAGGTGTTTCCCGCGAGAACGTGGGTCAGCCCTTCTTGATAGAGGGTTTGGAATCCGGTTTTGAGCGCGGCTTTCTTAAGCTCGATCTGAGTCGCTTTGCGCTCGACGAGGTCAGCAATTTCGGAACTGATTTCTGCCATCTCCATGAGCGCGACCCGACCGTTGTAGCCGGTCCCGGAGCACTCATCGCACCCGGTGGCTTTGTAAATCGGGGCATCGAGCTTTGCTTTGCTCACTCCCTGACGAGTCATGTGCTCAATGATCTGCGGATTCATCGAGATGGGTTTTTTGCAGTAAGTGCAGAGACGGCGGACGAGACGTTGGGCCTGCGACATCGCTAGTGAGTCACCGACGAGGTGAGGCTCGACGCCCATGGAAAGAAGCCTCGAGATCGCGCGAAGAGAATCGTTCGCGTGCAGGGTGGTGAGGACAAGGTGGCCAGTCAGAGAAGCGTTGATCGCTGAGTTGGCCGTCTCTTCGTCACGGCACTCACCGATGAGGATCACATCCGGGTCAGATCGAAGCAGGGCACGAAGGCCGTTTGCGAAGGTCAGGCCATGGGTAGGATCAGTCTGCGTTTGATTGATTCCCTCGATTTCATACTCAATCGGATCTTCAATCGTGTGGATGTTTAATCCTTCTTCATTCACGCTGTTGATCAATGCGTATAAGGTCGTCGTTTTTCCGGAACCAGTAGGGCCAGTGATGAGGATCAAGCCCTGGTCGCGACTCATCACCTTTTTCACGATCATCGACTGACGCTTCGAAAAGTTCAGGGTTGATAGTTCTTTCACACCGTCCTGCTTGTCGAGGAATCGCATGATGACTTTCTGCATTTCATTGCGGCAGGGGACTGCGGCAACTCGCACATCAACACGGCGGTTTCCGAAGGAAAGGCCGAAACGGCCATCGAGAGCTTCCTGTCTCGATTGGCTCATGTTTGAGTAGTTCTTAATGAGAGCGACAAAGCGCTGCATCATCTCTTCCGGCGCGGTGTAGAGTGTTCTCAGCTTTCCGTCGATCCGTCCGCGAAAGCGGGCGACGTTGTAATACTTCTCGAGGTGGAGGTCGGATGCCCGACTGTTGATCGCGGTGTAAAGAACCCAGTGAATGAGATCTTCAGCACTGTGATTGACATTTTGCGGGTTGATCGAAGCGACATTGTCAGGATCGATCTCGACGATATTTCCGCTATCAGAAAGGCTTAGAGTCGATTCGTTGACTTCAATGCCGGCGCTACCTGTTACTTTTGAAGCACTACGACTGACCAGGTTGCGGATCGACTTTTCGTCAGCGAGAACGGGTACGAAATCGACGGGGTCGTTTCCCTGAGAGAGCCATTCGTCTTCGAAGCTGAAGTTAGATTCTGTCGCCGAAAGAAGATAGACTTTGTGATCTCCTTCATAGAGTGGGTAGACGTTATGCTTCTCAAGGAGAGTAGAAGGGAAGCGGTCCTGTTTTGGTGCTTCCTCGGGATTGAAGCAGAGCCGCGAAGGGCCCTGAGTGAGATACTGCAAAGCGACGCCGAGCGAAGACTGGATCCCGTTGTAGTCTTCTATTTCGAGGGTTCCTGACTTATCAACTGCCTCTGCATAGAGCATCGTGAGACGTTCTCTTTCCGTCTCGTCGTAGGGATAATGGTCGAGAAGCCATTTGAAGGAGGACTCAAGATCTCCCGAGGAGAAACTAGGTGACGCGATGTTTTCCATCGCATTCACCTGAGGAAGGGGAGCGTTGGAAAGACGCATCACGAGGTCTTTCCGGATCTTCTCGTATTGTTCCTGAGAAATCGCGACGCGAACAGCAAGGCAGGGGGGGACGCCCCACATGTCGCCCGACTTCGGCGCGTAGTGGGCGAAAATGAGCGAAGGTCCGAGAGTGGCGATGGGAAGCCACGGAGTATCCGTTGTTGGAAACCGGCCGAGGCGGCGGAGTGCATTTTCAGCTTCAACCGAGCAGGTTTCGCGAGGTAGCTTTACCGGAAGTAGGCCAAACTGCACCGCTGTGCCTTCCAGCGACATGAAGCCGTCGAGGCTGGTGCCGAAACCGTTGCCAGCGTCCTGCCCGGCGGATGCCGGAGCAGTGGCAGATTCAAAAGGTTTGGCAGCGATGAGTGACATCAGGTGAGAAAGATTTTATCGTGAGCCGATTGGGGTAAAGGCGGCGTCATGGACGTAGGGCGTGCCAAGATCGGATCCGTCGAAAACGATCCTTAATCCTGCTCCCGCCGTCTCCGGCTCGAGAAGTCTCCAGGTGGAACCAGTCCATTCGGCGCGGTAGTGCTTTTCGTCCGAAGAAGTCGTTGGATTCCAGTCGATCTTCATGAACGGTCCCTTCGGGTTTAGTTCGCCTGAAAGGTCAGGATCTTTCCACTGAAGAGTTCGGAGAATGAGCATTTCATCTCCCCCTGATGCCGCAACCGGTGTCGTGCGAAGATCGTACTGGGAGTGACTGAATTTGCGGGTCGATTTGTTCAATGTCTGGACGACATTTTCAGCAACGCCGCGTCGTGAGCCTTCGACCACATTTCCGATCGAGGGAATTGCGATGGCAGAAAGAATCCCGATGATGGCAATCGTGGTGATGAGCTCAACAAGAGAGAATCCGTTGTTGCGGGACTGTGTTGTCTTCATCATGAAAAAACTGGGACGAGCTTTAATAACTGAGAGCAGAACTGGTCGAGTTGTCTGTGAGCACTGACTTGGTCAGAGCGTTGAGATTTCCCGGGAGGGTAATCGTGTATCCGGCAGGCGTGAATTCCACGATAGTACCGGGAGCAAAAGAGAGATACGGGATGAGATTCGCGTAGCGGGCCTGATTATTCTGGGAGGTCCAGGAAGTGGCAACGTTGTCTTTGCCGTTGGACTGAATATACGAGACGATTGCCATATTCACGGCTTCAGCTCGTGAGATCGCGAGGTTTCGTTCTGAATCCTGCTTGATTGCGACGATGTTCGGAATCGCGAGAAAGGCAATGATCCCGATGATTCCGACAGCGGCGAGCACTTCGACAAGTGAAAAGGCACGGGAAAACTTTGGGTAGGCTTTCATAAATGAAAAAACGGAAGATTATTTTAGCTCAACCTTCGGATAGGAGTTGGTGCTCCATGAGCTGAGGTCGAGATATTGACTGGTCTTTTTGAGGGCGGCACTTCGAACCTGGCTGTTGTTGGTCGTGTTCGAAGTGTTCAGGAAGTGGGCGAGTGTCGAATCGTCGAGGTAGTTTCCAACGAGTTGGAGTCGTCCTTTACTGCTGCTGGCGGCGTTGTAGACGGTCCGCGCAGCAGCCAATCCATTTTCCTGGGAGTAGCTACTGACCCAGGCGTTCACCGCGTTTTGGACGGCGGCCTGCTGTTGCCTCGCAACGACGCGACGAGTGTCCTGGGCTGCGTTAGAGAAGGCAGAAATCACCAGGGCTGACATGATTCCAATCACGGTGATCACGATCAACATTTCGATCATCGTGAAAGCGCGTTTGGCGGTCGAATGATTGATAGTGGTCATGATGACGGTAACTGGGAGGTAGGCCAGTGCCCGCGAAACGGGCACTGGTCCGGCGAATTTTCTCGAAGTCCAAACGGAACCGAAAGGATCCGTACTGTCCTTCTTTGAGGGTTTTACTGTCCTCCGGTGTAAAGCAATTGTCCGCTAGCAGCGTTCCAGACGAGATACTTGGCAGCACCATCGGTTTCGCTGACAGCGTCAGTGGAGTCCATTCCGGGAACACCAAAATAGGTTCCGTTGAATGGGCTGTCGGTATCACTGATCGTAGCTCCGGTAATGATTGCGCCGATAATGGCAGCTTCACCGAGCGTGCCTGCGGCAGAAAAGTCATGTCCTGCGGCTTGTGCAGATGCGAAAACAGAAGCGACGTTCTGAGCATTGCGGCGGTAGGTGGCGTCTTTAGCGGAATCGTTGATTCGGCCAATATTCGGGACAGCAATAGCCGCGATAATTCCGATCACAGCGATCACAACAAGCATTTCGACCAAGCTGAATCCAGCTTTGAACGAATGTTTTTTATTCAGTTTCATAATGTATGGTTATTTTTCGGTTGTTGGTTGCTTGAGAAACACTCGCCAGAGGCACCGTCTCTCAAAAGTAATATAATCAATAAAAACCATAATTTCAAACAAATTTATAATTTGGCTTCGGATTGGTTATTCTGATTCAACGTTTTCGCCTACTTTTTCTTGAGCAGAGCGTCTCCAAGGCTGAAAACGGGAGCGTAAATCGCGTAGATGAGCAGTCCGACCATGGTTCCAAGGATGATGATGGTGATCGGTTCGATGAGTTTGTCTATCTGATTGGCTGCGGTGTCGAGTTCATCTTCGTAGTCCTCGGCAATTTCGTTGAGAAGCTCTGTGCCTGATCCTGTTTCCGCGGCGGTTTCCATGAGTCCACAGATCATGCGGCCATCGTCACCGAGCCAATGGGACTCAATAAGAAAGGCATCGGGAAGGGTGAGGCCTGACATGATGTGCAGTCTCACTTTATCGAAGAAAGTTTTGTAGTGATGGTGCCACGAAGTCTCGGCCGTGATCTCGAGCGCCGTCGTGAGTCGAACGTTGGCCTCGATGAGTAGAGCGAGGGTTCTAAAACCAACGGCGGACGCCGATTTTCGAACAAGTCCTGAAACACCGGGAAGTTTGAGGAAAAAGGTCTGCATTGCGGGAATCGCTGAAATTTTACCCCAGTTTTTGAAGAAGGCGACGGCTCCGAAAATGGGGATCGCGACGAGCCACGGTTGTTTCAAGAGAAGGTCGGAAAATGATCGCAATGCTTTTGTCGCAAATGGGAGGTCGGAGTTGAGCGAGTCATATAGTTTCGTCATCGCAGGGACGAGAGTGAAACTCATCGTGATGACAACTCCTACCGCAAGACAGATCACCACAGCCGGATAAATCATCCCGGACTTAAGCTTCTTGAGGATCCGCGAAGTCTTCTTTTGACTGGCTCCAATCCGGCGAAAAACCTCGGGAAGTCTACCCGATTCCTCGCCGGCACGAATCAATGCGATGATATCGGTGGAAAAAGTATCGGGCTTCTTTCCCATCGCCTCACTGATCTTCTCTCCCTGAGAAAGGTCCGCAGCGACATCTGCGATCACGCCCCGGTATTTCGGAGACTTCACCCGATTCGCCTGAAGATGGAAACTCTTGATGATCGGGATGTTCCGATCAAAGCATTTTGCAAGTCCGTTGAAGAGCGCGACTCGATCATCGAGATTGCTGTTCTTTGTCGTGAGGCGCTGGATCGATTCGTCAATTCCCTTGATGTCAGAAACCTCAGCAGTCTCGACCTGCGATTTCCCGGAGCCGACAAGAGCCTTCTCGTCTGTCTCTGTGTCGACGATGGTGGATGTTTTGCGTCCGGTGTGAACGTTGATGAGATTGACTTTCTTAAGCATGACTAAACAGGGTTAAGTGAGAGATCCAACAGGGTTGAAAAATCAGGGGTTGGCGGTTACCCGCGCAAGTTCTTCGGTAAGGTGACTTTTGCTCAAGATGAGCTCGACGCTTTCGGAGCGGGTGACGGTGCTGTCGCCTCCCGTCCAATCCTCGGCCGTCGCCGAGTTTGCAGAAGTGGCGCCCGATGGGTCATAGGTGACAGTTAGGGTGATCGCATTGACAGAGCCAATACCGGGGACAGTGACATTGCGCGATGAAGAGGTCAGACTTGTGACGAGAGGCTCCTCCGGCAGAATGCTTGTGATGTCTCCGGGTGCGACTCCTGCCCGCAGAAGTTGCGTCGAGTTGTCGAGGTAGTTAAAGGCGCGTACCGAACGTTCGTTAATTTCCTCCTGTGTGATAAGAGCAAGAGACATCGAGGCGGCTGCTCCGATGCCCACAGCGAGGACGGAACTTCCAACAAGCGCTTCGATAAGCGTGTAGGCCTTTTGTCCGAATGTTCTGTTATTGTCCTTCATCATTTTGGATAGGCCTCCACCCATGCGTTGCGGCTGAGAAGGCTCTCAAAACCTTCGTGATTGAATTGACGAACCAAAGTCAGTTGACCTGAGACGACATCAATTTTTCGGTTCGCGCGGATTCCGCCTGTTATCGTTGCGCCTGCGACTGCTGAAGTGTCAATCAGTGCTCCCGTATTCTCGAGGTCGATGATCATTTCCCAATTTGGGAACGGGATGCTGCCGGAGAAGGTCATCTCTGCGTCGTAGCCGAAAAGGGGTGGTGTCGGATTATTTTCGGTGGCGATAGAGAGCAGAAGACGGCGCCCGTTTCTTTCTTCAAAATTAAGGACGTGAACTGAGTCCGTTCCAGTATTGTCAATAACGATGCCCCGTGGGTCGAGAGCCCCGGCCGCCGCCGCGGCAGCGGCATTAGCCTGGCCAATCAGAGTAACTTCGTGTGCTCTTGTCAGGATGACATGGGGAAGGATGGGATTGCCGATCACGATATTCACAGCGCCTGCTCCATCAGTGTAAGCAGCCGAACCGTTCGCCTCGTGCAGTTCTCGGGCTCTCGGGGAAATCTTTGCCAGATGAGTGGAGGTGAGATACGCGATGGCATCGTCAGGCACTGGAATCTGATCCGAGTAAATCTGATAAAGCTGATCACTTGTGAAGGCGGGATTGTTCTTGTCGGCGACTGCATTCAGGATTCGTGAAGACAGAGGGTAGTTGCCCGGTAGCGTGCCCATCAGGGTGGCCGGAGACTGCGTGGAAATTTCACTCTCAAGCGTCGCGTCATTCGGACCGTCGGCGATGGTGTCAGGCCCCGGTCCGACCGTCTGCCCGGTGAATCCGCTCATCGACACGGAGTTGCCGGTAGCATTGAGCCGACCCGCGTAATCGTTGTGAGAATTTGATCCCGATTGTGCAATGTCCAATTCTCCGAAATAAGCAGGATTGGTGCTGCTCATTCCAGTGGTCTGAAAGGGGATCGGGTAGTTGAGAGGGAGGACCGCTGACCCTGACGGTGTTTCAAAAGTAGTCGTTCCCTGGATATTATTCGGAAGGTGGAATTCATTGGCCTGTATTCCTCCATTGAAGTCCTTCGCGACGGCGTCCCAGAAGACGGCCCGTCCCTGGACATCAAGGTTTCCGGATACAATGGTGTCGCCTGTTGTCGGATTCGTAATCGGATTCATGACAAAAAGATCTCCGCCAAGTATCGGATTGTAGCTACGAAGTTGAAAATCCCATTCACCGGTTCCGATTCCATCGGCAAGATCTACTGTCAGATCCGTTGTGTAGGTCCGAAAAGGAGTGATCCCACTCTTGCTGAATCTGACGGCACTATTGTCTTCGAGAGGAATGGTCGTGAAGGCACGGAGCGTCGCAGAGCCAAGATTGTCCGGCAGAGTGTAGGTGCGATCCGCCGCTAGTGAAGCATCAGCATGTAAGTGATTGGCATAAATTGCGCGATAGGCGAGGGCCCGGCTGTTTGCATAAACAGTTCGTCGTTTCAATGCTTCCATGCCGGCTTCAGCCTGATGCCCGCGAGCGTCGAGGAGCGCAATCCATGCCGCGACCCCGAGAGTTCCAAGGGCACAAAGCACCATACACACCACGAGGATGCTACCCTGCTGGGAATGTTTCCCGGTGCTGTATGGAAAGAGAAGATTCATGGAAGTGCGGATCTAGATGCTCGGAAACATCGGAAGAGCGACGAGAAAGGAAGTTTTTCCGGCCATGTGCTGATAGGCGGCGCGGGGTGACGAAGCCGGATCACTTCCGGTCCAGGCAGGTTCCTTAAATGGATTGATCGCCGGATCCGGTAACCAGACGAGATGAAAAGGATTTCCTTCCGCCAGCTTGAAGCGATCAATCGCCTGCCCCTCGTTGACGGCCGCCCTCGACTCCTTCTCAAAGGTGACAAAGAGAGGCGCAAAGGCGTCGCCCGGCCCGGTTTCAAAGAAGACATCGTAGTAGTGTGTCAGGCTTCCGTTTTTGTAGCGACGAACCGAGGCATAGCTGCCGGACGGAGACGTTGTCGTGATGAGATCAATCTCGTAGACCGCATGAACCCGAATGTATCCATTGTCGGTTTCAGGGCAAAGCATATAGATGCTCGCCTGGGGTCTGTCGGTCGGTGGCAGGTTTCGAATCGACCGGTCATAAATGCCTGCAGAGGTTGGCTCTGAAATAGCAAGAAAAGAGCGAAACGCCTCCGGGGTATCAAGACGTGGTCTCGGGAGCGTTGCCCCGTCATCTCCTGCTTCATAGCGTAGAAACTCAGGGCGGATCGAATTGTTGATGCTGCGAGGGAGGCAGTATATTGCAGATGACTCGAAGGAATCTTCCATCATGAGATCGCGGAACGTCTGAGCGAAGGCTGCCTTACCGTAATTTGGAGCCGAATAAACGCGGACACTAGTGCCTGACTGATCGTAGAAATTCCGCTTTGTCGAGTCGCCGATGGAAACGTCGAGGATTCGTGTGAGTCGCTTTGAGTTGACTGAAATACTACTGAATACGAGGGCGGCGGCACCAAGGAAAATGGCTGACATTGAAATCGCAACGAGCATTTCAACGAATGTCCAGCCTCCGGGCTGACGTTGCGAATTTGTCAGGAACTTCATGAAGAATTAGCAAAAGGGGATCACTGGCCGGCCTCGGTAACTTCGCGGGGAAGTCTCTTTGCCGGGTCATTGGCCGCCATTTGGCTCTTTTGTTTCTTTCGCTCCTGTCCGATATGGAGAACTCCCATGCGGCGTTCCGCCATCTGGACGCCTCCATCAGATGACGGAGCGCGATCCTGCCCGTGGAGGGCGTAGCTAATGCTAGGAGTGAGGTCATAGGCCATTTGCATGGTTTTGCCTGTCAGTTCGCCGGTTTCGATATCGAGCCATCCGAGGATGACTGAGTCGTCGCTCACTTCCATGACCTTAAGGTCCTCACTCTGATCCTGAAGCAGTTTTGGGAGGATGCGTCCCTGTTCAATGATGATGTCGCCGAGCAGAACACGCAGTCCATTGTTTCCCTGGCTTCGACCCGAAACCGAAAGTGAGCTGAGCCGCTCGCGAATTTCGAGCTCCTCTGCGTTGTCTCCCTGATCATTGAGTTCCTGTTTGTCAGGGGATCTACGGGCGTAAGGATTCCGCTCTTCGGATTTTAGAATGAGGGGGCGCTTCTGGTCCGGAGTCATTTCGATTTCCCGGCTCGGAACATAGGCTGCAGCCATCGGCATCGCTCCAGGTTGTCCCGGGATGACTGGCTCCTGTGCCTCCAGTGAAAAGACGAATCCGACCGAGGTGAGAAGAATGAGTAAAAAGTTTTTCATTTTCAAAGTGTTTGAATGAATGTCAGGGTTTCTATCGGAGTACCGGGATCTGGATCTGCAGTTCGAGGTGGACGTCGTTTCCGCGATCTCCACGTTTGATATTGCAACGGACGATGCGGCAGCTTGGGATCGCTTCCTCGAGACGGCCGAGCCAGTTGAGCGTTTTAGCGTAATCATCTTCGACGACCAGGTTCGCAACCAGCGCGTCGGAAATGAGGGCTCCCTTTTCGATTTCTTTGGTTTCGAATTTCTGAGAGATCAGAAAGACGTCACCTTCACGAATAACTTCGGCGATACGCTGCTCGGCATCCTGAGCTGAACGGTAGTTCGCAAAGTGCGGCTGCCATAGAGAGTAGGCCGATCGGAGTGCGGCGGTCTTGGACTCGAGGGACTTCAGCTGGATTTGAGCCAGTTGAGCTTGTTGCTCGGCAGTTTCAGCCTCGGTTTGAACCTGAGCTGTGATATCGCGTGCGCCGTTGGTGGCGTTTCTCAGTTCGTTCACACCGTAGAGCATTCCAGCGATGAGCATGATAAGGACGAGACAGGCAGATTTATGATTGTTCATATTATGTGCAAGTTAGGGTCAGCGATCCGTAAAGATGAGGGTGGCTTGAAAATCGGTCGAATTCCTGCCTTTCACTTGTTGTGCCGAGTAGGTTTGGTAGTCGAGTGCGTAGATCTCGTTCAGCGTGTTCTCCAGTTGCTGGCTTCCTCCGCCGTCGATTTTGAGTTGCATGAAAGTATGGGCAGGAATCTCCGGGTTGCGGTCGAGGGAGAGTTCCGCAACCGTCGAGTCTTTACCCATGCTTCTGCCTACCGCGACGGTGACCGGTTGCAATGGGCGGGAGCCTTCGAGCCACTTTGCGATTCCTTCCGCCTTTTTCGATTCAGCCGAGATAGCGTTTTGTTGAGCGACAAAGCCGCTTTGTTGCGTCTGTGCCTGTGTGAGGCGATCCCGCATTGAAGTTTCAGTCGCCTCATAGGCTTTCTTACTGAGGTAGAAGAAGAGAGACAGAAATATGGTGGCGACGGAGACGATGTAGAAGGCGACAGGAACGAGTTTGTAACCTGACGGGAGTCCTTCGGATACGTTCTGACGTTCTGTTTTTAGATCGTGGATTATATTGTCCATGATGTGATTTATTTAGCGCGTGAGAGGGTCTTAGTTTTTGCCGAGGATGTTCCAGAGATTCTGATCATCAGTGACATCGGTTACGTTCAGATTTCCAAAGTGTGAGAGGTGGGACTGACTGAAGGTTCCGCTTTTCCGGTCTTCCATAAGAAGAACCCGGGTTGTCGGCTGAGCCGCTTCGATGAAGGGGCGCAACATTTGAGCGACCGTTGCGTCATCGCCGGGTTGGAGGCCACTTCGACACCGGAGATCCTGCCATTGCCCGTCTTTCTGTCGGATCACACAAAGCGACTGGTCAAGCCAGGTCACAACGATGAGATCCTGTTGCTTCAGGGCATTGTCAGAAGCGATTCGGTTCATGAGGTGCGCGGTCATCGCAAACAGTCCCACACAGATTCGGGCGGGACGGAGGTTGTGCCCCCGCATTGTTTCCTCGATGGATTTCAGCATCGAATCGTCGCAGGCCATCATGAGACTTGCGCTGGTTTCCGGATTGTGATGAAGGGCGTAGCGCTTCGTTCTGTCGTATTTAGTGCCGAGGACTGATTTTGGATTTTGCCGAAGCTCTTCCTGCCATCCTTTCTTCCGCGAAAGGTTATGCTCAAGACTGATGATGAATCGATTGTTCAGAGAAATTCCGACCCATCCATCTTCGGTGTTTGAGAGCCAATAGTCTGACATTTGCGAAGCCACTTCGACGAATTCGCCATCCGCCTCACCGATGTCTTCGACTTTGCCTTTCTTATTCAGAATGCTCCATGAAACGTGGCCGCGGCTGATGTTGATCAGTACGGACTTTCTTTTCGGAAAGCGCTGCGGCCAGGTGAACTTTGGATTGTCAGCTTCCGGCCGAAAGGCCGAAAAGGTGAGCACGTCTTTAATGTCTTTCATTTCCATGATGGATTAACGGGGTAAAGTTTCAGTGGGTTCGATGACCTCCTGAGTATGGAGATACTCGGCGACTTCATGTTCGCTGAATCCGGTCGGAGTGGGGATACTGGAGCGCCATCCTTCGAATTCACGAAGTTTCATGCAGTGGTCAAAGTTCATCATTCCCTTGGTGATCCCGGTTTCGAGTTCGTGCTCCAGTCGTTTGAAATCACCACGCCGGATCATCCCGGTGACGGAGTCGTAAGGGAAAAGCACCTCGTGAACAGGGAAACGTCGGTCCTGTTGATCATCGAAGAGCAATTGCTGACACAGAATCATGCGCATCGAATCTGCGAAGGAAAGCATCGCATTTTCCATCCGTTCGCTGGGAACGAGTTTAAGGAATCGCTGCACCGTCTGCGCTGCGGATGAGGTGTGCATTGTAGCGATGACGACGTGCCCGGTTTCAGCTGCCTGAAGTGCGATCTCGGCAGTTGTTCCGTCTCTAATCTCACCAATCATGATGACGTCGGGAGCCTGACGAAGTGATGCTCGCAGAGACTGCCCAAAGTCTAATTCGTCAGAGCCCATTTCCCTTTGTGTGACAAGAGAGGGAAGGTTTGTCGGGAGAATATATTCGATCGGATCCTCGAAGGTGATGATATGCTCGCGTCGACGCTGAGCACGGGCTTGAATCATCGAAGCAATGGTCGTCGACTTACCGGAGCCAGTCGCGCCACATATCAGAAACAGTCCGTTCTCAGCTTCGAGATAGGCTTTGAGCGCCTGTGGAGGAAGCGAGATCTGCTGAGGCGACGGAATATGGTTAGGAAGGAGTCGCATGACCCAGCGAAGGCGACCACGGGTGACCAACTGATTCACACGAAAGCGTAGCGGTCCGATTTGCATCGCATAGTCGGCGGTGCCCGGTTTCACCTCAGCCTGAGTCGGCGGCTGAAAAATGAAAGAATCGACAACGAGTTCGCCGTTCTTTCGATACATCAGTTGCTCTCTGGGAGTGATGTAAAAATCACTGATGCTGCTCTTTTGCGCGAGATGCAGAATGCGGTTTCCGAGCGGGCTTCTTTCGTCAATTCCTTCCATGGTATGGGAAAAATACAGGGGTGAAAAATGTGATGGATTAGTTCGCTAAAAAGGTTCCGAGTAGCTCTCCCCGGCCGGAGGCTCCTTCATATACGTGAAAGCTGCTTTCAGTGGAGAAGCCGAAAGAATCAGTCGCTCCGAATTCCAATTTCATGCGGTAGCCGACTCCGTTGATTTGCAGATTGATGTTTTGCTGGAGGTTGGTGATTCTGACGTAGTCAGCACTCGCGGTGGCGTCATCAGGATCGTTTGGAGTGTTCACGAGGTCGAGATCGAGATTGAAATCGAATGTTTCACCCCGCTCCGGCAGGTTAATCGTCACTCTCAGTTTGACGCCGTTGGCGTGCGAATCGTAGTAGCTGTTTCCATTGTGATAATAGAACTCACCGAGCCTGAATTTTTCGCCGGGCGCGACATCGACGAACGACTGTGAGTCGAACTGAAGAACATTGGGATCGCCCGAGTTGATCGGTTCTCCGTCGAGGATGTAGACGGGATCACCGTGAGTGAAAGTGTCTGCACCGTTGGAGATTTCGTAGCTCAAAGTAGGGCCGCCGGTGGGACTGTGGAAATCCCCGTTCACAATTCCGCTTAAGGTATCGGGAACAGCATAGTAGAATTCAGTTCTCGTAGAGCCGTCGCGAAATTTCGTTGAGTCAATGGTACGAAACTGCACGCGAAGGGTCTCGTTCATTTCGATGTCGATAGCTCCGGAGTAGGGAGTCCATGATCCGCTGTCTATTTTGTAAAAAGGTTCTCCATCGGTCGCAGGCGGAACGTTCAAGACGGAAACAGAAAGAGGGAAGTCATCTTCCGGATGAGCACCTCCATCCGGTTGAATGTTTGGCCAAGGAAGGCGTGGTGGTGCGGGGGGGGGAGGGGGATCGGTTCCGCCTCCGCCGCCGGTGGGCGGATCGGGAGGGTCCGGAGGAATCACTTCTACAGTAGGATCCGAATCGGTAGGATTCGGATTGGTCGAAAAGGTCGATGGCCCGGCGGGCGCATTGGGATTGGCTGTGGAAGCGTGGTCCCAAACCCAGGTTGAGTTAGCTGCGTAGCTGACCGCATTGGGATCACGGTCTTCGGTGACGGTGCGCGCCTCGGCAAGATTATCGTCGAGAACAAATTGGAAGCCGGCCACGTTTTGGACAACTTCGAAGCGCTCGGTTGAAGCGTTATAGATCGCACGGGCTCTCCAGTTGTCAGCTGCCACCGGCGAGGTCGTGACCCGGTTGTCGATCATTCGTCCGGAAGGCGCTCCAACGTGCGTCGCTTTATCGGCTTTCGAGCGACTTGTTTTTAATTTGGTGATGACGGCATCGGCAGATGTGGCTCCGGTCAGATCACCTCCATTGGAGAGGTAGAGCTTGATCGCTGAATTCATTGTTGCGACGTCAGAGCTCAGTCGCTGGCTTTGCGAGTTTTGAGTCACTTTGGACACCGCAATGGCGCTTACAGATGCGAGAAGACTAATCACCGCAATCGTCATGAGAAGTTCAACGGTGCTGAGTCCTCTGAAACGAGAACGGGAAGCCACTGTAGGAGATATGATCATCAAGAATGTTAAAATTTCTAGGTATGAAACTAAAATTACCATAATTAGATGGTCAAACAAGAGATTATTTTCTAATTATTATTAAAATTATGGTTGATTGTTTAAAAACCTTAAATATAATGGTTATGACAATTATTAAAATTGCCTTATGAAATCTAAACTTCTTGTTTTAACCCTCGCTGCGGTGCTCATGCAGAGTTGGTCGCACGCCCAGATGGGACGTGAGATGGCTTTGCTAAACTCCCCGGCTTACGAGAGTGCTGCGACTCCACTTCGCGGTGCTCCTCCCCGTCAGTACAACTTTTCGAAAGCTGTTCTGAGTGATGTTATGCGTTTAATGGCAGAAGATGCCGGGATCGGCTTTTTCGGCTTACCTGACGGCACCGCCGGAGGCGATCGACTTGTTACCTTCACCTTGAATGCGAGCCCGTTTGTTGCTCTTGAGACCCTTGCAAAGGCGAACGGAGTCGCCCTGATCTACGAAGGCGGAATCTGGTATTTGCGACCTGCTAATGATCAGGAACTCATCGGCCGCATCTACGAAATCAACTATAATGCCCAGGAACTGGTGACCAAAAACTCTCAAGGTGGCGGCACTCAGGGCGGAGGCTTTGGTGGTGGTGCCGGGGGAGGCGGAGGCGCTTCTGCGGGCCTTGATCTCCAGGGATCACCTGATTTTTTCGTGACTGAACCGTCCCGCATTCTCGAGGACATTCAGAACATCCTTGATATTGAGGGTTCCGGAGGCAACGCAAGGTTTGCCCCGACTGCATCGGTCGACAACGTGGCACAACTCTCTGTTGCCGGACTTCAAGGCAGTCCAGATTTAGTGAATCGCATTCGTCCCGGTGGGTCGGAGGGATCCGATGATGGAGGGGGACAATCCAAGGTTATTTGGAACAGCGACTCCAACTCTCTTTATGTTGTCGCGACTCGTCAGCAGCATCAATGGATCGAAGCCTATCTCGCGAGTGTGGATAAGCCTCAGCCGATGATCGCAGTTGAAGTAAAGTTCATTGAAACGAGCCGCAACCCAAGCAGTGATCTTGGTATTGACTGGGATGGTGTCCTTGGAGACACAGGCCTCGACCTCACGCTGAGCGATAATGCCGGCCCGCTCGATCTCAATCAAATCGGAAGCTATTCGCTCCCGACCGCAGTGCTCAGTTACAGCGACCTCACTCTAAAGCTTCGGGCGATCTACGGAGACCGGAACACGAAATCAGTTTCGTTCCCGAGAATGGTGACTCTCGATAACCGCGAGGTTTCATTTCGCAGCGTTATTAACCAGCCGGTTCTCGGCTCCAGCGCGAGTGCCAGTCTTGGTGCCGGGGCGACACAGACGTCCGCCATTGAATACCTTCCGATTGGAACCGTCATCAACGTGCTGCCCAAGCGGATGTCTAATGACAAAATTCTCCTGAACGTCTCGGTCACGGTGTCGGATATCGTCGGAACTGAGATCATCAACGGAAATCCTTTCCCGATTGCGACCTCACGAGTTTACACCGCGCCTCTTACGGTAAAGAGCGGGTTCACCGTCGCAATCAGTGGTCTCGATGCTGCCCGTAGCGAAGAGACGGAGCGCGGCGTGCCGATTCTCGGCCGACTTCCGGTTCTCGGCTACGCGTTTAAGCGTAAAGGTCGCGATCGCAATCGACAGCACCTCATGATGTTGATTACACCGATTGCCCTTCATACAGGAACCGAAGGACTCACTGAAAAGCCGGTCATCAAGGAGCCGTGGAAGTATGATTATAGCTCGGCAAAATCCGCGGTGAATGATCTGCCAGCCCGGACGAATCGTGATCTCCACGTTCAGCCAATTCATGACATTCCTGCCTTCGACGAGGCGCATGCAAGAAAAGCTTCACAGACTTTTGGTCAGGCCCAGGAGCCGATCATTGCGAAGCCGGTCGAAGCAAATCAGAGCACGATGGAATTGGGTGCCGCTGCGGTTCGTGAGCGCATCGAAGCCCCGGTCATTGATGCTGCGAATACGCCCATGACTGTCGACACGCTCCCTGTCCCGGAAGAAGCGATCACAGAGGCTCCGGCTGAAGTTGTCTCAGTAGGTGATCCAGCGCCGATGATTGACGATGCCAAATTACAGGAACTGAAGAAGGGCATTGAAAAAGTTGAATCCACCCTCTCCTCCGTTCCTGAAGGGGAAGAAAAGCTTACTGCCGATGATGCGCAGGCTGTCGTCAATGCCTTTGACGAAGCGAGCAGTCTTCTCGAGACAGTGGACTCGCTTCGTGGAGAAGGTGGTAAGCCGCTGCAGGGTGAACTTGGCGATGCCTGGTGGGACCTGATTAATCTCAAAACGCGTGCGGTCAAGGAAAGTCGCCGTTCTCCTGAGAGTCTCGTTTTGACTCTCGACGACGACAAAGCCGATAGCTGATCGGTGCACAAATTTCTCTAATTTTCTTGGGGAAAAACAAGAAGTGGATGACTGTCCCGTAGCGCGAGCTGCGGGACAGTTTTCGTGTCTTGATGAAGCGAAAGGATTACAAAGCAAATGCGACTTTGTAGTCAACGGAGCGTCGATTCACTTTATGCTTTTTAATCATGGACAATCTTCCTAATTTGCCGGCCGATCACCGGAGAGATAAGCTCGTAAGCTCGGTAAAAGAGAATATTGTTCTTCTCCTCGGAGCCGTCGCTCTTGCCTGGGGTCTCGAACTTTTCGATACAATACTTCTGGGCTTCCTCGATCGTTTCGGAATTCAGCCTCGATCACTCTCCGGCTTACCTGGCATTGTTATTTCGCCGTTTCTTCATTTGGGATTTGGCCATCTCATTTCCAACACCCTCCCGTTTCTGGCTCTTGGTGGCATTGTTCTCATCGGGGGGCGCAAAGTCTTTTTCACCGCAACCTTGTTCATCATTGCGGTGGGAGGCATGGCTCTCTGGACTTTAGGGCCATCGGCGACAAATCATGTCGGAGCGAGTGGTCTCATTTTCGGCTACCTTGGTTTCCTGCTCGCACGAGGCATCGTCGAAAAATCAGGCTTCTGGATCATCGTCTCGATCGTCACGCTCGTCCTCTACGGAGGGATGTTGAGCGGAGTCCTACCCGGTCAGCCCGGGATCTCCTGGCAGGGGCACCTCTTTGGATTCGTCTCAGGGATCTTAGCGGCGAGAGTCATGTTCACACGTGAAAAGCCGTTACAGGGCGCGGGCTAGGAAAAGATTACGATTCGTATTCACGAATCGCAGCGAGAAAGGGCTCGAGGTACTTTTCCGCTTTTGTCGGGCCAACCCCTCTAATCCGCAGTGCCGCCTCTTCGCTCGCCGGTCTGAGGCGAGTGAAAAACTCGAGGACCTGATTACTGAAAATGACATAGGAGGGCACTCCGCCGGCTTCTTTCGCGATTAAGGAGCGGACTTCCCTCAGCTTATCGTAGAGCTCCTGATCAAAGGTCAGGCTGCTCAGGTCGGCCTGACTGCTTGATGCCTTTTCCACCGCAGCGAGGTGCTCACGATCCGGCCAGGAAAGGCTGAAATTCCGGTCTCCTTTCATCACCTCGGTGCCTCGTCGAGTGATCGTGAGCAAGGGGTAGGGAGTCTTCCTGATGGCAATGAGTCCCGCTTTCTCCATCTCAGAGAGCAAGGCAAATACGTAGGCCGAGCCCTCTTTTTTGAGAAGACCGTAGGTGCTTAGGGTGTCGAGCCT
>JARGOD010000083.1:18914-21209 GCA_029210205.1 Verrucomicrobiales bacterium
GCTTCCTGATCGATTTCGAGGTCGGTATCTTTCAGTTCGGGGTTTTTCAGGCGGGTTCCACGCGCTCTTTCGCCTGGAACCTCAAAGCGTTCGAGATAGCCGGAGCGAACGAGGTGGCTGAGGGCGCTGCCGACCTGCATCGTGTTTTTCACGTTCAGCATTTCTGCCATTTCCCGGATCGGAATCGTTACTCCTTCGTTCGCGCCGCCACAGAGCTTTCGAATCAGAGCGTAGGTATCGAGAATAACGTCGGCACCCGGATTGTTTCCATCGATGAAAAATTCCTGAGTCCTTGTGTCCGCGTAGTTAAAGAGCAATTCGCAGGCAGAGGGCTCGCCATCGCGCCCGGCACGACCCGCTTCCTGGTAGTAGGCCTCGATGCTGCCGGGAACATCGAAGTGCGCGACGAAGCGGACATCGGAGCGATCAATCCCCATTCCAAAGGCGTTCGTCGCGACGGCGACATCATAGCTGCGATCGAGGAATACGTTCTGCGCCCACTCGCGATCCTTGTCGTCCATTCCACCGTGGTAGGCGATTAGCTTCGTGCCCATGCCGGAGAGCGAGGCGCTCACTTCCTCGACCCGCTTCCGTGTCGCGCAGTAGATGATTCCGGTTTTGTGAGTTTCCACCAGGTTCTTGAGGCGGTCGTACTTTTCGCGATGTCCCTCGCAATGAATCACGCTGAGGCTGAGATTCGGCCGCTCGAAACCACTGATCGAGACGAAAGGATCCCGAAGCTTCAGCACCTTGAGAATATCCTCCTGTACTTCGGGAGTCGCCGTCGCGGTGAAGGCAGCCGCCTGTGGGTAATCGAGCTCCGCGACTGCTTCGGAGAGACGCAGATAGTCGGGCCGAAAATCGTGTCCCCACTGGCTCAGGCAGTGAGCTTCGTCAACCGCAAACAAGGCAATTGGAACCTGCTTCAGCGCCTCAATAAACTGCCGGCTTCGAAACCGCTCGGGGGCGACGTAGACGAGCTTGTATTCGCCGCGAGCGAGGGCATCGAGTCGCTCTGACTGCTCGGCCGGTGTCAGCGTGCTGTTAATCATCGTTGCCGGAATCCCTTTGCGCAGGAGGCCATCGACCTGGTCCTTCATCAGGGCAATGAGAGGGCTCACGACAAGAGTAACGCCTTCCATCACCATGGCAGGAAGCTGATAACAAAGCGACTTTCCCCCGCCTGTCGGCATCACGGCGAGGGTGTCTTTTCCGGAGAGAAGCGCGGAGACGACTTCGTCCTGACCATTCAGAAATTCGTTGAAGCCAAAGTGCTGCTCCAGAGCCTCAAGGGGATCGCGAATTAATTTGGAGTCGGCAGCAATGGGGTTCATGGAGAATTATACTGTTACTATGAACAATTATTGGAATTGTGCACCCTCAAAACCGCCTCAAAAACCGCTTTCTTCAATGGAGGGATGAGGCTACTCCATGCAACATGGAAGAACTTCGTATCGCGATCCTCGGACACCGATTCATGGGTCGGGCACATTCGAATGGCTGGAGCCAGACAACTCGCTTCTTTGATCCACCCTATCGTCCCGTTCTGCAAGTCGCTTGCGGGCGCGATGCGGAAGATCTCCAGGCTTTTGCGGATCGCTGGGGCTGGGCCGAGATCGAGACGGATTGGAAAAAGGTCATGGAGCGCGATGATATTGATGTGGTCGACATTTCTCTTCCGACTCACCTCCACGCCGAGCCTGCGATTGCGGCAGCGAAAGCGGGAAAGCACATTTTTTGTGAGAAGCCGAGCTGCCGGAACTCAGAGGAAGCGAGGGCGATGCTGGAAGCTGCCGAAACCGCAGGGGTGACCCATTACATCAATCACAACTACCGCCGCTGCCCCGCCGTCGCTCTCGCGAAGAAAATGATCGAGGAAGGTGAGATCGGTGAGATTCGCCACTGGCGGGGAGCTTATCAACAGAGTTGGCTCAACAATCCCGATCACCCGCTCGACTGGAAGCTGCGCACCGAAACCGCCGCCGCCGGTCCGCTCTGGGATCTCGGTTCCCATGCCGTTGATCTCGCCCATTATCTTGTCGGTGATTTTGCTTTCCTGACCTGTCACGGGAAGCAGTTTACCAAAGAGCGCCCGCTCGCTTCCGATCCTTCGAAGATGGGAGAGGTCGAAGTCGAATGTGTCGCGAACCTCATGGGAGAGTTTAAGAACGGCGCCGTCGCTACGATCGAGACGACCCGCTACGCGACGGGTCGACGCAACCGTCACACCTTTGAAATCTATGGGACAAAAGGGGCCATCACCTGGGACATGGAAGACATGAATCGTCTCAAATT
>JARGOD010000084.1:0-16249 GCA_029210205.1 Verrucomicrobiales bacterium
TGAGGTGCAAAGACCAATGACTCAAGCAATAACCTCATGGATTGGACTGGCCGGCGTCGCTAAAGGCGAACGTCCCCGGGCACTTTTCTGGGCGCGGTTGTGTGAGGCTCCCATGTTGGCGCTGGCAGTGTGGATCATTATCGAATGGTATTTCACTGCTCAGGGATCGCTGCCCAATTCGTGGGCTGTCGCGACAGATCGAATCATCTGGCTCTTTTTTGTCGTGGAAACAGCGACTTTGACGTTCCTCGTGAAAGAAAAGCGTCGCTACCTGCGCACGAACTGGATCAACCTTCTCGTCATCGTTGTGGGCATTCCAGTATTTTGGGAGCACACCCTCGCGGTGGGCGCGTTGCGGAGCCTTCGGTTTCTCCTTCTCTTTGGGTTCATTTTGGAAATGTCACCGACGATTCGCAAGACTTTGGCGAAGAATAACCTCGGGCTGACTCTACTTGTGAGCGGGATTATTGTGGCCATGGCAGGGATCTCGATTGCGGCGATTGATCCAGCGATCGACACACCGTGGGATGGCATCTGGTGGGCCTGGGTCACGGTGACAACGGTGGGTTATGGCGATCTTGTGCCGGAAACGCCGCAGGGAAGAATTTTCGGTGCGATTTTGATGGGCTTGGGGCTGGGGTTGTTCTCTCTTATTACGGCGACTTTTTCCGCGTTTCTCATCGAGCGGGACGAGGAGGGAATGATCGAAAAGGGGGAGGAGATTGCCGAGAAGGAAGATGCGATCATAGAAATGGAGCAACGCAGCACCGAAAGGGAAACACGGGTGCTTCAGCAGCTCACGGCTCTGGAGGACCGTCTCGAGCGACTTGAAAACAATCTGGATCGATTGATCGATCGGCTCCCTGATTCGAATGACGACGACAGGTCCGGGGAGCGCCGCGGCGACTGATCGCCCCGTTTGAATGAGAAGCAGCCGACCTCCGGGTTTGGAGGGTAGCTTGCTGTCGAGGCGGTTCGGCAGTCAGCTTCCGAGGAAGCTCTTGAGCATCCAGATCGTCTTCTGGTGCAGTTGGATTCGGGCGATCATAAGATCTTCCGTCTCACTGTCTTCGGCTTCAGCGGCAATGTTGCGAGCAGACGCGAGATCATCGACGATTTTCTGGTTACAGTCCGCGAGATGTTGGACCATCACCTCCGCAGTCGCATCCTCCTCCAGCTCAGTCATGCCAGCGAGTTTCGCGAGGTGATCGAGTCCGCCGGGAGCGAGGGCTCCGAGGGCGCGGACTCGCTCTGCGATCTCGTCGACTGCGGTGAAGAGTTCGGTGTATTGCGCTTCGAACGCCTGGTGGAGGGCGAAAAAACCGGGGCCGCGCACGTTCCAGTGACACAGGTGGGTTTGGGCGATCAACGCATAACTGTCAGCAACGACAAGGCGGAGGGCTTCTACAATTTTGGATTGGTGGTTTTCACTCATAAATTTTGGTAGGTTGTTGTTCTGATGTAGACGTTAGCAGATCAATTATCCTGTCATCAAAAATAACACATTTTTGATTCAGTGACCTTACGATTGCAATGATGAGGTTACTCCTGGAAGCGGAATACATCAGCCACTGTGATACGTTACGGCGTAAGGCCAAGCTTCGGAGAAAAGTCGACGATTTTCCCTGTGTTCCCCTTTGTGAAACTTAAACCTGAAAATATTTATTGGGTTGGCGAAAGGTCATCGATGAGGATCATAGCGCAAAAGATCCGCAAGCATGTCATCGTGAAGGCTTGTATTTTTCTGCTTGGCAGGATGGGATAGCCCCTTCCCAATAATGAAGAAAATTTGCCTCTATTTCTGCGCCTTATTGTTTGCTGTTCACCACCTCGTCGGAGAAGAAGGAACGACTAATGTGGTTCTCTTTCTCGTCGATGATATGGGCTGGATGGATTCAGAGCCCTACGGTTCGGAGTATTACGAGACACCGAATATGTCGCGTCTCGCTGATCTTTCGATGCGCTTCACTGATGCGTATGCGGTGCCGCTTTGTTCCCCCAGTCGGGCGACTATCCTGACCGGTCAGTATACGTCGCGTCATGGGGTCACAAGTGCGAGCGGTCATCAACCGCCCGCAAAAGATGGTGCTTCACCTTATCCGGAAGAAGCTTCGGTGAACAGTCGGTTCATCTATGCGAACAGTAAAAATTTCCTCGACCCTGGCATTACTAACTTGGCGGAGGTGTTGGGTGGTGCCGGTTACCGCACCGGCCATTTCGGGAAATGGCACCTCGGGACATCGCCCGAGCATCGTCCGAATGCGCAGGGGTTCGAGTCGACGTGGTTCTGTGTGCCGGACCCGGGGCCACCGAGTTATTTTTCTCCCTACGGTGTGAATAAGGACGGCAAGGCCGGCGGTCAGCACAAGGTCGGGAACATCACTGATGGGCCGGACGGTGAATACATCACTGACCGACTCACCGACGAAGCCTTGAAGTTTCTCGAGAGGCATCAGGACGAGCCTTTCTTTCTCAACCTCTGGCAATATGGCGTCCATGGTCCCTGGGGGCATAAAGAGGAATACACCGCTGAATTTGCGAAGAAGGAAGATCCGCGAGGCCACCAGCGAAATCCGATCATGGCTTCCATGCTGAAGAGCGTCGACGACAGCCTTGGTCGCGTTCTCGATAAGCTCGATGAACTTGGCCTGACGGAGAACACGCTCTTCATTTTTTATTCGGACAATGGTGGCAATGCTCACAGCAACACGCCCGACAGTAAGCAAATGACGGCAATCAAGCCCGGCCACCCAAAATATCCTTCGGTCGAGGATTGGAAAAAGTGGGCCGGCCCTGAAGCCCCGACGAATAATGCCCCGCTGCGAGAAGGCAAAGCCCGAATCTATGAGGGCGGACAGCGCGTGCCTTTGATGGTGCGCTTGCCAGGGCAGATCGTACCGGGCTCGGTGAGCGATGCCGTGGTCGGGCCAATGGATCTCTATCCGACGATCCTTGAAGTTGCCGGAGTAGAGGCGCCGGGTGATCACATCATCGATGGCCTCTCCATCCTGCCGGTGCTGGAACAAAAGGGCGAGCTCGATCGCGAGGCGATTTTCACCTGGTTTCCTCACCTCGTTCCCGCGGTTTCTGTTCGCGCCGGAGACTGGAAGCTGATCTACCGGTGGGAGCCCCGCGGCGACTACCCTGAACTACGTGAACTCTACGATCTCTCGAAAGACATCGGCGAGACGAATAACCTCGCGAAGGCGCACCCGGAGAAAGTCACCGAATTGGAAACGCTCATCGAGCAATTCATGGATGACACCGGCGCCCTCGCCCCTAAGCCAAATCCGGATTTCAATGAGGCGCAGGCAATGGCTGTCCGTGCGCCGGATTGGGGACTGCTGCCGAAACAGTGCGAAACTGAAGTGATTGAAGGAGCGTTGCGAGTGACACCGACCGGAGAAACTCCGTTTCTCGGCACCGCTCAGGTGAAACTAAACGGGCCGATCACGCTGAAGATGCGAATGAAAAGTGCGGACGGGGGCTCGGGGCAAATTCAGTGGCGAACCGCGCAGCAGGATGGTTTTCCCGAAGAGGGCCAGCGGGTGAAATACACCGTGGCTGGCGGAAGTGAATGGGAAGAGGTGACGGTAGAGATTCCGGTGAAAGGGATGTCGGGAACGATCCGCCTTTACCTGCCCGGGAGCGCAATGTCGACTGAGTTTGAGATGATCGAGTTTCTTTCCGGCGGCGGAGCAAAAAAGGCCTGGAGTTTTGGCGAATAGGTCCGCGAGTTGGCTCGGCGGAATCTGCCTTCGGCAGCACCGAAGACTTAGTATCTTCTGCTATGCTCAGTCGGCTCACACCATAACCAAGCCACGCATCGTTCCAGTGCTGCTTGCGCCGCCAATTTTACAACTCGAAGCGGGCGATGTGAAAGGCCCACGTTTTGAAGTTTGTTCCATCTTCAAGTTCCGCTACCATGCGTTTCTCTTCCGACAGGTGGATATTCCGAGCCTGGTCATCTCCCTATAGCTGACCGTGAGACACTATCTATTTTTGATATTCAAGTATTAGGACAAATCTGGATGTATTATCTTTACAGAGAAGCAAACAAAGCCCGGTGAGCATGGGTTTGAGAATTTGCTTTCCTGGCCTGAATCTTGCGCCATGATGTCGAGTATCTGAGTTTGGAGTAACTCGGCGTACCCTGTGTGAATCCCGAGTTAATTTCCTTCTTCCCGATGAGTATCTATCCTTTCTCCCGCCGTCGAGCCTTATCCACGCAGCACCGACTCTGCGATGGAAGCAGCTTGGTGGCCCTGCGCAAGCGCTCCCATTTTCTGGTCGTTATCCTCCTGATTTCTCTTTCGTGGTCTCAGGTTTCCAGAGGAGACATCACGGTTAATGCGGTAGAGGCGGGGGGGAACCTGACTTTCTCCTTCAACGGGTCGATGAACACTATGGGAGTGGTGCCCAGCGCAGTAGGGAATGGAACTGTTACTGCCTTAAACCTTCGCACCGGCCTCGTGGATCAATTGTCTTTTAACACTTCTGTAGCCCCTCTTCAGTTTAACCAATATTCTCCGGCGCAAACGGGTTTCAACGGAGTTGAGCTTTCCGCGATCAATCCTGCGGTTGGTATCGCAGCGCCCAACTCAACCTCCGGTGACGTATTTGGATTCGGAGGGGCTGGACTTTTGTTGTTACCCGTAAATTACGTCGATGGAACATCGATTTCCGGCTCGATGACGTTCAATGGCACGACTGCCGCCTTACTGGGACTGGATCTAAGCACCACTCTTAGTTTTACGACCAACTTTGGCGATTTGATTTTTTTCACCCTGCCGGTGGGCAATGCCGAAGCAATCCGTTCAGCGATCACGACGGGTGTCTTCGTTCCGAATGCGCACGCCGAGGCCCAGAAGAGTCTGACCAGCACCGCTCTCAATGCTCTTCACAACCAGCGTATTGTCCGTGCTCGCTCGCGAATGGGTAATCCACGAACCGCAACGGACACTCTTGCACGTGCTGATCGTCACTTCGGTAGTTATCTTCGCTTTGCAGCCAACCAGGGCATTACGTTTCGACAGGCAATCGGGCTGGAGGAAATCCCGGCTTCGGTCGAGATTGATGACTCCCTCGACAAACCGAGCCGATTGTTGTCGGTCGAAGTTCCTGCGGGGAAAAACATCCTTCCTGGAAAAGCTCCTTTGGAAGAGTCGGAGCGCTGGGAAGTCTATACAGTTGGCGATTTCGGGGTGCACGACCAGAGCGCTCTTGATACGGTCAATCGAGGTTTTCAGTCCCGAACCTGGGCGGGGAGTGTCGGCATTGAGTATTTAGTTAGCGACAGCTTGAATGTTGGTGCTGCCTACACCTATGCGGAGAATGACACCGATCTTGATGAGGGGCTTGGTAATGTCGATATCGAGGGCAACGTCGCCTCTGTCTATGCCACTGGATTCTTCGATGACAAATACGTCGACATTCTTTACAGCTATGGATCCTACGAGAATGACATCCGTCGAAATACTCTCACGGCAGGTGGTTTTGCACTTGGGAATCCGGATTCCGACAGTCATACGGTGAGCGTCAATGCGGGACAAAACTTTGATCTTGGTGATGGATTGATCACCGGGCCGACTTTCGGTTGGGACCATACGGAAGGCGAGATCGACGCGTACAACGAGACCGGGGGTGGGGCATCTGCGCTCAACTATCTAAGTCGCGAGTATTCCTCCAGCATTACCAGCGTCGGTTGGCAGGTCACGAAAACGAAAGAAGTTGAAGCGGGGATTTTTTCGATCCAAGGTTTTGCCGCCTGGGAGCATGAGTTCAGCCCTGAGGCAGGGAATGTGCGAGCTTCGCTTACTAACTCTCCCTTCGCGTTAAACAGCTCCGGCGCTGCGCCCGGCACGGATTGGATAAGTCTTGGCGTCGCCGCTCTTCTTGCTTGCCACAACGGACTAGCCATATCGGTCGATTACCAGACTCAGCTTTTTCGTGATGATGTTTCCGCCCACTATGCAGGCCTGAAGCTATCGGGTGAGTTTTAGAGGGAGAAGAAAGCTCGGATGGGGGCTGATAAGTATAATCTGACAGGGCCAATCTTCGGGGCCAACAGGTTTAGGTCGAATTTGGTCACCCCAGTTACTGGATCAGCCCTCCTCTGGCAGAGTGATTTGATTTCCTCCGGCGTCGCGCTCCGGTTGCCGCCTTTGTCGGCTCCGGTGATCCACCAGTAGATAATCCCGGCATCGGAGCAGTCGAACTTGCCGGTTTGAAATTTCACCACACAGTCAGCCTCGGCATACTCCATCTGTTTCCAGATCCAGGCGATGCCGGGGTGCTCATGATTCTGCGCCCAGTCCCACGGATCCAGCGTCGTTTGCAGGCCCTTGTTCTGGTCGCCGATCTTGGTGCTCGGTGATGCCGAAGTCGAGGATCTCCTGCCAGGTGAAGACGTCGCCGCTGTTGTCGTTGGCAGGGTGGTGTGAAATGACGTGCACGTGTGATCGCTTCGAACCGATTGTCGCCTTCAGCGCGTAGCCAATGATGTCCGGTTCGCCTGCTTCCACAATCCAGAGGGGATCTTCAGCGGATGAAGCATCGATCGCCTTGCGGAGATCATCGACCGCTGCGTCTCGTTCGGTTCTGCAGTTGTAGTAGTTGGTTAGGTTTTCAAAGGGTCCAAATATCTGGATGCCCTTACCGCAAAGTTCGTGAAGTTTTTCCTGACGGCGCAACTCGTCCACTTTCGAAATCACCTGACGGCTCGTAGGATTTGAAAAGGGATCGAGGTCGCAGGAGTGAGAGAGATGAACGAGACGATACTGCAAACCTGCTCCCGAGAGAATTCCGAAGATCACCGCCGTTGTGCTGATATCATCGGGGTCGGGAAAATTTCCGTCGGCGACGACGGCAAGGCGGCCGGGAGGCGGCTTGATTGCGAGTGGTGTTTCCGATTCAGGTCTCGCCGCAGGAAGGTGCGAGGTGAGCAGTGACACCATCGTGGCGATCAAAGTGCAAGAAAGGGCTTCATCATAAGAGGGGGGGCGAGATGATCTGGAAGAATGGAGAGAATGTCAAAGCCTCTGAGCCAGTCCCGCTTTCTACAGGCGGAGGGGGCGAGGGGATCGGGATTGACGAACGAGTCCGAATCCGTTAATCCACCCCTTCTATGAAACGTTCCATTGCCTTTTACCTACTCACCCTGAGTTTCGGAACGGTCCTCACGGCGGACCGGCCTAACGTGCTCTTTATTGCTGTTGATGACCTGAATCATTGGGTGGGGCACCTTGAGCGGAATCCGCAGGCGAAGACGCCGAACATTGATCGCCTCGCTGCGATGGGGGTCGCGTTCACGAATGCCCACACCGCTGTTCCTGCGTGTGAGCCGTCCCGTTGCGCGATCATGGGCGGACGGCGGCCATGGACAACCGGGTGCTATAAAAATGGGCATAAGTGGAAGGATTACCAGGCGCCGGGAGAAGGCCTGAGCGCCCAGTTTCTGAAAGCAGGCTACCATGTGGCGGGAGCTGGAAAAATTTATCATTCGATGCATTTTTATCCGGAGGAGTGGTCTGAGTACATGGACAGGGCGGGTCTTTCAGGAAACGGCCCGGGCGTGGAAAAGGATGATGGCTACCACGTGGACAAAGTCTTCCCTGATCTCAAGGATGAAGATATCATTGACTGGCACTCCGCCAGCTACTGCGTCGAGCGCCTTGAGAAAAAGAGCGACGAGCCTTTCTTTCTAGCCTGTGGTCTCTACAAGCCTCACCTCGCCTTTGTCGCTCCCCGCAAGTACTACGAAGATTTTCCACTCGAATCCATCGAGCTGCCGCCACATTTGGAAAATGATCTCGATGACATCCCGCCGGCGGGTGTCCAGATGGCAGGGCCGGAAAAGGATCATGCGAAGTTTCTCAAAAGCGGTCGCTGGAAAGCGGCGATCCAGTCTTACCTCGCGACCTGTGCCTACGCCGATATGAATGTCGGGCGTCTTCTCGACGCTTTGGAGAACGGTCCTAACAAAGACAACACGATCGTGGTGCTCTGGACGGACCACGGATGGTCTCTGGGTGAAAAGCAGCACTGGCGAAAGTTTGCCCTTTGGGAAGAGACGACGCGGACTCCCCTGATCTGGGTGGTGCCCGGTATGACCAAGGCAGGGAGAAAGTCGTCTCGCCCCGTCGACCTCATGAGTGTTTATCCCACGCTCTGTGATCTCGCGGGAATTGAGATCCCCGATCATGTCGAGGGAGCCAGCATCGTTCCGCTCTTGAAGGATCCGGATGCGGAGTGGAAGTTGCCGGCGATCACCACGCACGGGAGAAATAATCACTCAATCCGCACAGAGACACACCGATATATTCGCTATTCGGACGGGAGCGAAGAACTCTATCACAATGCGAAAGATCAATACGAGTGGACCAATCTCGCGCAGGATCCGGAGCAGGCGGAACTGAAAGCAGAGTTGGCGAAGTGGCTCCCTGAGCACGAGGTGCATGGGCCGACTTATAAAAAATAGGGAATTCAAATCCCCTCGACTTCCCAGCCCTGGCGATAGTCCTCGTGGAGCAGTGCGTTCGCTGTTTTTGATCCTTTGAATTTCCCGGCGACATCGTTCCACTTCAGTTCTTCACCGGGGAGTAACATGGCGACCGTTCCGAGGAGGACGGCCTCGGTCATGGGACCGGCATAGTCGAAGTGGCAGCGCGCCTGTGAGATATCACCACGAACCGCTTTCGCGAAATTGGCATGGTGGTCCTCACGCTCTTTCTTCTGGAAGGTTTCTTCAGAGAGCACTCCGTTCCGGTAGATCGAAGGGATGCCTCCACCTCCGTGGGGAATCACCAGCGCCCCGGTTGACCCGATGACGACGGAGCCACTCGGCGGCACATTCTCAACCCCGCCAACGGCAGTGGCAACTTCAGCAGGTGGTAGTTGGGTTCCGTCATACCAGGTGAAATCGAAGTCTCCATCGGTCAATTTGTTCCCCTTCATGCGATGGTGCACTTTTGCATTCAGAGGCCAACTATGGGCATCGACCGGTCCCGGCCCGTGAGAGGTGACGCTGAGGGTCACTGGTTGATTCAGCCCCATGAACCAGGGGTGATAAATGTGGCAGCCCATGTCTCCGAGTGTTCCTGTTCCATAGCCGATCCTTTTTCTCCAATTGCCCGGAACAAACTCGCGGGGGATAAACTTCCGCATCTTTCCGACGCCGATCCATTGCTCCCAGTCGAGTGTTTCGGGGGGCGCTTCATCGGAATCCGGCAGCGGGTCCATCGATCCCCATGACTTCGGATTCATGCTGTGAACTTCCCGGACCTTCCCGACGATGCCTGCCCGAAGCAGTTGAACGGCGGTCCGGTTTCCTGCCCCGGACGCGAGTTGGTTTCCCATCTGAGTGGTGAGGCTGTTCGCGGCAGCAAACTCGCGGAGCTGGCGTGCCTCGTACAGGGTGCGTGACATCGGCTTCTCAGCATAGACATGCTTGCCGAGTTGCATCGCGCTCATCGCAATTGGTGCGTGCATGTGATCCGGCGTGCCAATGACCACTGCGTCAATTTCGTCCGCTTTCTCTTCGAGCAGTTTTCGCCAGTCGGTGTAGAAAGGCGTGTCAGGGTAGGTCTTGTGAAAATTCGCGGACCGGACCGTGTCGACATCAGCCGCCGCGACGAGTGTGGTGTTGGGGACCGCGGCCATGGCGGTGAGGTCACTCCACGCCCGACCGCCGGCTCCGAAGTTGGCGAAGCGGAGATCCTTACTCGGAGCCTGACCGGAAGCGGTGGATTTCCAACCGATCCATGGTGCGGCGAGAGCGGTGCCTGTGGTCGTCTTGAGAAAGCGGCGTCTGGATGAAGTCATGGACGGAGCTTCTCAAAACCTAGAGGGATCGTCAGCGGACGGAATCGCGTGTCGATGGCTGTAAGAAAAGGCGATTTAACAGGGTTTAGTCGATGATCTAACCCTGTTGAATGACGAGCGAGGCGTTTGTAGGTTTAAGCGTGAGCGAAAACAGGATCGGTGTTCTCGCTCACGCTCGCACCTACGCTGATCAGGCTGTGCGATCAAACTCGTCTTGGTTCCTTCGGGAGAGCAAGATTAAGATCAAGAATGGAGGGTCGACGTCGAATGGCACTCGGGCATTCGTAGGTTTGAGCGAAAGCGTGGTTCTCTAGCTCCCCGATTTTGATTGTCGGCGTGGCAGTTTTTTCAGCAGCGGTGCAATCATTTTGCCGACCACAGGAATGAGGGCAAACCCAAGAAGTAACCCAAAAATTCCAGAGCCGGTCGCCGAGACCAACCAGCTCACCAGTCCTTCCATTTCGGGAACGGCATGGCCGGCTTCATCAGCGAGATGGTGAATGAAATGGCCGGGCTCTTTGACCCCGAGTTCCTCAAGCCCGTGGATGAAAATTCCGCCGCCGACCCAGAGCATCGCCGCAGTTCCGAGGATGGTGAGTCCTTTGAGAAACCAAGGCATCCCTTTGACAAGACCCCGACCGACTCCGCGGAGGATCGCTCCAAAGCCGCCTTCCTGTTTCACCTGAGCGAGCCTTACACCAATGTCATCAGCTTTGACGATGAGAGCGACAGCTCCATAGACGCCAATCGTGATACCGATGGCGACGAGAGCGAGAACGATGGCGCGCATCCAAAAATTACCTTCGGGGATGGATGCCAGCGAGATCGCCATGATTTCGGCCGAGAGAATGAAGTCGGTGCGAATCGCGCCGGCCACTTTGGCGTCTTCGAGCTTCTGTGGGTCATCCGATGCCGGCGCGAGTTTCTTTTCGTGCTTGTGTGCGGCGTGAGGAACGATCAGTTCGAAGATTTTCTCCGCGCCTTCGTAGCAGAGGTAGGCACCTCCCAACATGAGCAGGGGAGTAATCGACCACGGCGCAACAAAGGACAGCAGCATCGCGACGGGCAGGAGAAAGAGGAGTTTGTTCTTGAGGGAACCCTTTGCGATGCGCGCAATGATAGGAAGCTCCCGGTCCGCCGCGAAACCGACGACATACTTGGGCGTGACCGCCGCATCATCGATGACGATTCCGGCGGACTTCACGCTGGTCCGTGCTGCCTGGCTCACCACGTCATCGATGGACGAGGCGGCGACTTTGGCAATACTGGCAACGTCATCAAGAAGGGCAACCAATCCGGCACTCATAGGGAAAATAAACTTCCTCTCGCTAATCCCGAGCGGAGGAGTGGTCCAGTAAAATAGAGAGAATGATCGACCATGAGGGGGGCGAATGGCCCCCATTCGTTATGACAAAAATTCTACAATCCTTGCCTTCGGCCGTCCGATGATGGCCTTGTCGTCTTTGACGAGGACAGGACGTTGGAGGAGTTGCTTATGCTTCATGAGGATGTCGACGACTGCCCCGGGATTCCCGACGAAGTCATCAGGGTTGAGCTCCAGTTTTTTAAATTTGGAATCCTTTCGCACGAGATCCTCGACGGGGTCTTCGAGTTTGGCGACAATCGCCTCGAGCTCCTCTTTTCCGGGAGGTGTCTTGATGTAAAGGATGACTTCGTGTTCGACTCCGAGTTCGCTGGCGACCGTCAGCGCGTTGGTGGAGGAACCTCAATGGTTGAAGTGATAAATCGTGACCTTGCTCATGACGGAAGATGAAGTGTTTTCGGTGGAATGCAATGAAGCGCTGTGAGCCTTTGCTCACGCGAGAAAAAATACGGAAGTGGCGGATGGTTGGATCGTCTGAAAAACGCAAAGCTTGACCGGCGATCCCGAAACAGTTGAAATCAGACTTCGGCTTTTTGCTAGACCGCTTGGGCTGACTGACTTCAATTTTCTATGGACCCCCAGCTTCACGATATTCATGTCGATGGAATTCGTTCCCTCGTCGCCCCTGTCATTGTCATCGAAGAGATTCCAGTGGAACCGGAGGAACGCGATTTTGTGGTCCAGTCGCGGGAAGCGGCGCAAAAGATTTTCAAAGGCGAGGATGATCGGGTGCTTGTGGTCGTCGGCCCCTGTTCGATCCATGATCGGGATTCGGCGATTGAATATGCGACGAAGTTGAAAGCGGTTTCGGAGGAGCTTTCCGGTGACTTGCTCTGCGTCATGAGGGTCTATTTTGAGAAGCCACGTACCACGCTCGGGTGGAAGGGCTACATCAATGATCCTGATTGTGATGGCAGTTTCCACATCAATCGCGGCATCAAAATGGCGCGGGGACTTCTCGTCGAGTTGTCAGCGATGGGGGTTCCCGCGGGGACTGAATTTCTCGATACGATCACGCCTCAGTACATTGCCGACGCGGTGACGTGGGGGGCGATCGGCGCCCGCACCACTGAGAGCCAGGTTCACCGGCAGCTCACTTCCGGTCTTTCCATGCCGGTGGGATTCAAGAACGGTACCGACGGAAACATCAAGATTTCGATCGATGCGATTGGCGCGGCGCGCGGAGCGCATCACTTCATGGGCGTCACGAAGCAGGGCGTTTCCGCGATCGTCGACACGCGGGGGAATGACTCATGTCATGTCATTTTGCGCGGCGCGACGAAGGGCCCGAACTACGATGCGGAGAGTGTTGGGACGGTGTTGGATCAGATCGAAGCGGCAGGGTTGCCTCCGTATATCATGGTGGATTGTTCTCACGGAAACAGTCGGAAGGATCACACCCAGCAGCCGACCGTTGCTGAGGATCTGGCGGCTCAAATCTCGGGCGGTCAGAAGGGTATTGCCGGCGTGATGCTGGAAAGCCATCTTGTCGCTGGTGCTCAAAAAGCGGTTCCGGGAGAGCCGTTGAACTACGGTCAAAGCATCACCGATGCGTGCATGGACTGGGAAACGACGGAGGGAGTTCTCCGGCAGCTTGCGGCAGCGGTGAGAGATCGGCGTGCGGCGGTCTAACAGGATGATAATCAGTTCTTCACCGAAGATCGTGGGCTCCCAAAAGGAGACCGATCTACCTCAATCCATGCATAGTTAAGACGCGCCGTTCTCCGGTAGGCTTATTCCAGTGAATGAGAAGAACAAGCGGACGGCCGCTGATTCTCATTCAAGCCTACCGAAACGATGAGCGCGAAACTTACCCAATCCTCAGCCGGACTTCAGCTTGAACCGGACAAGTCTCTTCTCGATGGCATGGACTCCCGGGTTCGTTCTCATGAGGCGAGTCCGGGTGCGTCGTCTCCGCGAGCCGCAACCGAAATGCGGGCGGGGCAACATCACACCGTGATCCATAGCGGCGATGTGATACGGCTTGCGATCATGGTCACTCCTGAGGGTGGTGGTCATGTCAGGGATCAGGCATGGGAAGCGCTCTCGATGATTCGCGCGATTCTGAGGAATCAGGAGCAGCCGATGGTGATGACGATGCAGACGGTCTTCGTCGCCGAGGCAGCGGACGTAGCGGCGATCAAGCGACTCTTCGAAGCCTATTTCGACGAAGAGATGCCGCTGACCTTGTTTGTCGTTCAGCCTCCCTGCGACGGAGCCAAGATGGCGGTCGAAGCCTGGGCGATCAGCACCGACACGGTCGAGGTCGGATTTCACGGACCGCATCTTCTCACGGTGGAGCACGATGGCCTCCGCTGGATTTATGCCTCGGCCGGCGCGATTCATTTAGCGGACCGTTCCGCCTACGAGCAATCGACGGAGGCCTTTTCGAAGTTGGGGAATACGTTTAAAGCAGTGGGGGTTCCCTTTCGTGATGTTTCCCGGCTCTGGTTGTATCAGGGTGGAATCACGGAGGAAGAGGGTGAGATCGAGCGTTATCGGGAGTTAAACCGCGGGCGGACCGAGTTTTTTGATCAGGTCGATTTTTCCTCGAGCCCGCTCCTGCATCGCAACGGGGACGGCGAGATTTACCCGGCGAGCACGGGCATCGGAACGGCCGAGCATGGCCTCGTTATTGCCGGTCTCGCGATCCAGACCGATCGGGAAGATGTCGGAATTCTCTCCCTGGAAAATCCGCAGCAAATGTCCGCCTTTGATTACCCGAAGGAATACTCCAAGAAGAGTCCCAAGTTTTCGCGGGCGACGGCAATTCGGATGGGCCGCTATTTGACCACTTGGGTCTCGGGGACGGCAAGCATCATCAATGCCGAGACGATTTATCCTGACAGTGCCGAAAAACAGACCGAGCAGACCCTCGATAACATTGAGAATCTGATTGCGGCGGAAAATTTCGAGCGACAGGGCTGGCCGGGCGCGGGGGCGCGGTTGCAGGATCTGGCGAAGATCCGGGTTTACGTGAAGCATCCGGAAGATTTCGAAACCTGTCGTGCCGTTTGCGAGCGTCGACTGGGTCAAGTGCCGGCGGTCTTTGCTCATGCCGATGTGTGCCGACCTGATCTCCTTGTCGAGATTGAAGGCGTCGCGTTTTCAGAAATTTCACCTGAAGTGGAAGGAACGCCCGCATGAAACAGTTTGCCCGAGTCTTCGTTACGCTTTGCCTCCTGTCCGTGACCGGGGCCGTGGCCGATGATGACATTTTTGTCTCGGGCAGCTTCGAAGAAACATCCGGAGGCGCGAATGAGGCAAGTGACCGGATCGATGAGCTGGTTTCGCAGCAGTGGCGGGAATTGGGGCTGGAGCCGGCTGCGGTTTGTTCCGATGCCGTGTTTCTGCGTCGGGCCTACCTCGTGACAATCGGCACGCTTCCGAGCGAAGACGAGGTCCGCGACTTTCTCTCGTCTGAGGATGAGGTGAAGTGGCAGTTTTTGATCGAACGACTTCTTGAGCGTCCGGAGTTTGCCGACTACTGGGCGATGAAGTGGGGCGACCTCCTCCGTGTGAAAGCGGAGTTTCCGATTAAGCTTTGGCCTAATGCGGTTCAGGCCTACCACCACTGGATCCTCGACAGCATTCGCACGAACAAGCCGTATCACGAGTTTGCCCGCGAGTTGCTCGTCGGCAGTGGAAGTAATTTCCGCGAGGGAGAAGTGAACTTTTATCGGGCGATGCAGGACCGCACGCCGCAGGGGATCGCTTCGACCGTCGCGTTGACGCTGATGGGTGAACGGACAGAACACTGGCCCGAGCGAAAGCTTGAAGCGATGGCCGGCTTCTTTTCTCATGTCGCCTACAAATCCACCTCGGAGTGGAAAGAGGAGATTGTTTACTTCGACCCGACGATGGATACGGACGAGCTTTACAAGAATGCGATCTGTCCTGACGGAACATCGGTCACGCTCGATCCATCGCTGCACGATCCGCGGGCTGTGTTCGCCGACTGGCTCATTCGCCGCGACAATCCTTCCTTCACCAAGGCGATTTCCAATCGCACCTGGGCCTGGCTCATGGGGCGTGGGATCGTGGAAGAGGCCGACGACATGGGGCCTCACAATCCGCCTTCCAATCCTCCGTTGCTCGATTTCCTCGCTCAGGAGTTCGCCGATTCGCAGTGCGATTTGCAGCACCTCTTCCGGATCATTCTGAACTCGAAGACCTTTCAGCTTTCTTCTATCCCGGTGCAGAACACGCCGGAGTCAGCGAGCCATTTTGCCCATTATCCGCTGCGGCGCATGGAGGCCGAGGTGCTCATCGACGCGTTGAATGCGATCACCTCGACGACCGAAGATTACAGCAGCCCGATCCCGGAGCCGTTCACCTTCATACCGGATGACATCCGGGCAATCGCGCTGGCGGATGGCAGCATCACGAGTTCGTTCCTGGAACTCTATGGTCGTCCTCCACGGGATACAGGGCTCGAGTCCGAGCGCAGTCGCAATACGACGGCGGCTCAGCGGCTCCACCTCCTGAACTCCAGTCATGTGCAGAAAAAAATCAAAGTTTGCCCGCTCGTGACCTGGGGGAACGGAACCTGCCTTGAGGAACGCCCTGAGATGGTCGAGCGGATTTATGTGAGCGTCCTTTCCCGCTACCCGACTGAGGACGAGTTGCTTGTCGTTCAGCAGCACTTTGACTCGCCCAATTTGAGTAGCGGTGAAATCGCGTCCGATCTCGTCTGGGCGTTGATCAATCAGCCTGAATTTTTCTTTATCCACTAAGCGCCGGGCCGGTCCCGGATCACCCCGACACCACCACAAAAATGAACGATCCAATTCTCAAGCAAGCGGCGAAGCGACCGAAGGGGCTCAAGCGGATCGTGGATTCATTTCAAGGGGTGCCGATGAGTCGGCGAGAGGCGTTGAGGAAATCGGTTTACGGATCGGCCGGGCTTCTGCTCATGGAGCCGATGGGAATTAAAGCGGCCTCGCCTTTGCCTCGCCCGACGCTGAATCCTGAAGCGCCTGCCAAGTCGGTGATTCAAATCTGGCTCTGGGGTGGACCCTGTCACATCGACACCTTTGATCC
>JARGOD010000084.1:16349-20600 GCA_029210205.1 Verrucomicrobiales bacterium
GAGCCACAAGGACGATTCTCGGAGGCGGGATTTCTCGGGCCGAAATACAAGCCGTTCGCGACCGGGGGAGATCCGGCAGATTCGCCGTTTGCAGTGGAGGGTATCGTGTCTCCCGGGATTACTGAAGCTCACCAGATGGAGCGCCGGAAATTGCTTCGCGGTCTCAACACGCTCGGCGGTGCCTTGCCGGGACATGCCGCGCTCAAGACAGTGATGGATTCGGAAGAGCAGGCTTACGAGCTGATTCTCGGTGACGCTGGAAAGCTCTTCGATCTCAGTGAGGAGAAGGATGAGATGCGCGATCTCTATGGGCGCAACACTTTTGGACAGTCTTGTCTCATGGCGCGGCGGCTTGTGGAAAAAGGGGTGCCCTACATCACGATCAACTACAAAGGCTGGGACACTCACAAGAATCACTTCCAGATCATGAATCGGAAGTTGCCGGAGCTGGATCAGGGATTAGCGGCTTTGTTAGGCGATCTTTCCGCGAGCGGGTTGATCGACAGCACCGTCGTCTGGTGCACCGGTGAATTCGGCCGGACGCCGAAGGTGGCGATGGAGTCGCCGTGGAACGGGGGACGACATCACTTCGGGGCGGCCTTTTCTTCGCTCCTTGCCGGGGGCGGGTTTGAAGGCGGCCAGGTCATCGGTGCGACGAATGCAACCGGCGAAGAAGTGACGGAGCGCCCGGTCTATCCTGCTGACGTCATCGGCAGTATCTACCGCCAGATGGGAATTCCTGCCGACGCGAGCCTGCCTCATCCGCAGGGAGTGCCGACGAATGTTGTGCCGGATGAATCCGAAGGCGTGCCGATGGGTGGATTGCTCGACGAACTGGTCTGATGAAGAATCAATTTCGCAGCAAGGCGTTTCGATGCCGTTTCGTAGTGAGGGCATTCCTGTCCTCAACCAGTAGTGACGAGGACAGGAATGTTCTCGCTACGGGCAGTCGCTGGCGGCAGGTGATGGGTATGGCGATGCTTGCCATTGGGCTTTTCAGTGTGATCGCTTTCGCTGCCCCACCACGTGTCGGCTACGTCTATCCTGCCGGAGGACAGTGGGGCACGACCTTCGAGGTGGAGATTGGCGGGCAATATCTTAAGGATCCCACAGGAGTGCTCGTCTCAGGCGGAGGAGTGACGGGAGAGATTCTCGATCACAACAAGCTGCCGGCGGCCCAGGTCGTGAGCGATTTTCGTGATCGTCTCGATGGACTTCGTGGTGACTTTCAAGGTTTGGAGCAGGGACGCGATGTTCCCACGAGTGAGGTGATGCCGGAGCTCGTGCGACTACTCGATTCGGTCGAGATGACCGAGAAAGACGTTCGTCAGGTCGATGAGTACACGATGCGCCGGCAGGATCTGAAACGGCAGTTGAATGATCAGATCAGCGAGACGGTGACGGTGCGGCTGCGCATTGAGCGGGATGTCGTGCCGGGGCAGCGTTTCCTTCGACTTCAGACTGAGGCGGGATTGAGTAATCCGATTCGGTTTGTGATCGGAGAGCACCCCGAGTATCGGGAACCGCGTGTCTGGAATTTTCACCTGCCGACTTATCTCGGCGTCGAAACGACGCCGGAGCGATCTCAGGACAGCACGATCCTGAGCGAGCGAAAAACTTTTTTACCTCCAGCGACGATCAATGGGCGCACCCTTCCGGGAGAAGTGGATGAATATTCGTTTGAAGCGGAAGAGGGAGACCAACTGGTGGTTTCTGTCGCCGCCCGTGGACTCGTCCCGTATCTGGCGGATGCTGTCCCCGGCTGGTTTCAGGCGGTTGTCTCGTTGGAGGACCCACGCGGGCGCGAGTTGGCCTTTTCCGATGACTACCGGTTCAACCCCGACCCGGTGCTTTTCTACAAGATTCCCCGTAGCGGAAAGTATCGAATGAAAATCCATGACTCGATCTATCGGGGACGGGAGGATTTCGTCTACCGGATCACAATCGGTGAATTGCCATTTCTGACCGGGATCAGTCCGCTCGGTGGGCAGGCTGGCGGAGAGGTAAACCTCACCTTTCAGGGCGGGAACCTGACCGAGCGGGAGCGGCCGAGATTTCCGCTGCCGGATTTGCCTGGGCTGATTAAAGTCGAGGCCTCCGGGCTCGTTTACATGTCGAATGCGATTTCGTTCCTCGTTGATGACGTGCCGGAGGATTCCGAGCGGGAGGAAAATGATCGAATCGGAGCGGCGAATGTCATCGCGATGCCCGGAGTCGTGAACGGCTCCATTGGCAGTCGCGGAGACAAAGACTTTTTCCGGGTGAACGGGAAAGGCAATCAGCCGATGACCTTCGAGGTCTTCGCTCGGCGTCTCGGGTCACCGCTCGATTCCAACCTGACCGTCTTTGATGACGATGGAAATCAGATTGGCTGGAACGATGATTTTGAGAATCCTTCTGCCGGACTGACGACTCATCATGCTGATGCGAGATTGACGGTCACACTACCTGACAACGGACAGTGCTTTGTCAGGGTGGCAGAGACACAGAACAAAGGGGGAGTCGCCTATGCCTACCGGCTGAAAGTCACTCAGGGAGTTCCCGACGTTGCCTTGAGGGTGACTCCGGCCTCGGTGACCACAGCTCCCGGCGGCACGGCGGCATTGATCGTTCATGTGCTGAGATTGGATGACTTCAAGGGTTCGATGCGGCTTGAGCTGAAAGACCCGCCCGAGGGCTATGTGTTGAAAACGGTCACGATTCCCGGCGACGCCGACACGCTTCGAGTCGCGATCTCGGTGCCGACGATGGCGACGGAGATTCCGCAATCACTGGAGCTGGTTGCGCATGCGACGACAGAGGAGGGGAAGGAGTTCACTTTCCCGGTTGTCCCGTCTGAGGACATGACCCAGGCCTTTATCACCAAGCATATCGTGCCGGTGGATGCCCTTTTGATCGACATTCGCGAACCCCCCGCGAAGCCGGTGGCGGCCGCGCCGTAGGTGGTCTCTTTTCCAGTCTAGACTCAGACGACGGCAGGATTACCGTCGCAACGGTGAATCGGCAAAGGGGAAACCCCGAGAAGTGGTGACACCGATGGGGAGCCTTTTCGCGCCATCCCTGTAGGTGCATTCATCTGTTGATTTTACCTCTTGTTGCGATTACGTCTCAATAGCAATAAGAATTAAGAGATTTTGGTAGGAAATGGTGTTGGAGAAAAACCGGCTCAGTTCCTACGGTGATAACCGATCAAAAAGGATCGGAAACAGTATATGAAAGGAAATAAGGAAGTTATCGACGCGCTCAATGCCGGTCTTACGATTGAGCTGACAGCCATCAACCAATATTTTATCTGCTCGAAGATGTGCGCAGACTGGGGGCTCAACAAGCTCGCTAAGCACTTCTACGCCGAGTCGATCGAGGAAATGAAGCACGCGGAGGAGGTGATCGATCGCATCCTCTATCTTGAGGGAATTCCGGAAATCGCCCGCTACGACAAGATCCTTGTTGGCGACAATCCGGAGCAGCAAATTAAGGACAGTCACACGCTTGAGTGCAAAGGAGTCGCGACCTACAACGAGGCGATCCAGCTTTGCATCGAAGTCAAAGATGCCGGTTCCCGTGAACTCATGGAGCGCATGGTGGTCGAGTCCGAGGAGAGTGTCGATTGGGCCGAGACCCAGTTCGACATGATCAAGATGGTCGGCCTCGAGAAATACCTCGCTCAGCAGTTTGGTGAATCAGAGGGCGAGTAGAACCGTCTATTTATCATGGAGACAGAGACCCCGACTCTTATTCCCACCTGCCGCTTCGCAGCGGCTGGTGAGTCAGGGGGCGTGCTCTGTCACTGCACCGGTGTTGGAGAATCGGCGGTGCATGAAATGGTTCAATCTCACGGAGTGAAAACCGTCGAGGAGGTCATGCAAAGAACCGGCGCCGGTTCTGGCTGTGGTGCATGCCATTGCCGCATCAATCGCGTTCTCGACGGTCTCCCTGCTGCCTGCGGTGGCCGATTCGACCTGTGCGGCGGCTGCGGGTGTATTTCCGCCATCTGCCAGTGCGAGGCGGCGTGAAAAGCGGCACCTCGCCTTGAAGTGCTACTTCCCGGGCAGGGTCCAGGTTGGTGAAAAATCTTTCCCGTCGTTCAGCATTGCGTCGACGACCCGTGACATGAGCTGAAGGCTCGGCCCATCATTTGGTACCGCTAAGAGGAGGTCGCTGAGAATCGAGGAGGCTCGCCTGAAGTTGCTCTCTTCAAATTCTTTGAGGGCCTTTTCATATTTTTCCGCCAACTCCTTCCAGTTCTCGAAT
>JARGOD010000085.1 GCA_029210205.1 Verrucomicrobiales bacterium
GGCTCCAGTCATCACTGGAGAGCCTCAAGATCGATCCATTTTGAATATCCCGCTTCTTGGCGGCAGTTATCTCGCTTTCCAGGGGTGGGGAACCTCAATGCTTGCTGGTGGATTCACGCTCGCAGTCATGATTTTGCCGGTGATTATCGCAGCGTGCGAGGAGTCTTTGAAAGCGATCCCTATGGGATTCAGGGAAGCTTCGCTTGCTCTCGGGGCGACGAAGTGGCAGTCGATTTCCAAGTCAGTTCTTCCTTACGCATTCCCCGGCATGCTTACGGCTTCGATTCTCGGGATCACTCGTGTCGCCGGTGAGACCGCGCCGATCATGTTCACGGCGGCTCTCGCTCATAAGGACAAGTTACCATGGCAGGACATCGATGGAATCGGTGGATTCTTCTCTCAGTCAGTTCAGGCGATGCCGTATCACATTTACACCGTCGCAGCGCGAATCCCTCAGTCGGAATACACGAAACCGATGCAATATGGTTCGGTCTTCGTCTTTATGGTGCTGGTGATGTGCTTCGCCGGCCTCTCAATTTTCATGCGAATTAACTACCGCAAGCGTGTGAAATGGTGATAAAAATGGCTCCCTTTTTGTGGAGCTATCTCAAAAATAATTTTTGGATAAGGATAAAACATGAAAACTACTATGTCGGACGAAACGCGAGAAGGCTCTCTTTCCACAGATGACAGTGCGAGCGGGTCATCTGCGATCATAACACCTACCGCAGACACGGTCATCGAAGTAGATGACGTGAATTTTGCTTACGTGAAGGGCAAAGATGTCCTCCGTGACATTTCTATGCAGATCAACAAGGGACAGGTGACTGCCTTCATCGGACCCTCCGGTTGTGGAAAGTCAACGCTCTTAAGGTGCTTGAACCGGATGAATGATCTCATCCCGACCGCAGAGATCACCAAGGGTGAAATTCGCATTCTAGGCACCGACATCTACGATCCGAATGTTGATGTGATCGAGCTTCGGAAGCACGTCGGAATGGTCTTCCAAAAATACAATCCGTTTCCTAAAAGCATCTATGAAAATGTCGCTTTTGGTCTTCGTATTCAGGGGATATCAGATAAATCGACTCTCGATGAGGCTGTGGAAACTTCTCTGAAGCACGCCGGTCTCTGGGAAGAGGTCAAAGATCGTCTTGATTCCAGTGGGCTTGGACTGTCTGGAGGACAGCAGCAGCGTCTCTGTATTGCGAGAACGATCGCGGTGAAGCCAAAGATTGTGCTCATGGACGAGCCTTGTTCAGCGCTTGATCCGATTTCCACGACAATCATCGAAGAACTCATCACCCAGCTGAAAGATGAGTTCACTATCGTTATCGTGACTCACAACATGCAGCAGGCAACCCGCGTCTCCGATAGGACCGCTTACTTCTATCTCGGAAATCTGATTGAGATGGATGACACGATCAAGATCTTCAACAATCCTTCGCAGAAGGAAACTGAAGATTACGTTTCAGGGCGATTCGGCTGATTCGAATCTGAAGTCTCAGCCTTTCTGGGGGAAGGAGTTGAGGGCAAACACCTCAACTCCCTGAGCCCGTCCTTTGACTTTGTGAACACCGAGATTTTCGGTTTCAACAAATCCCTGCGGAATCTGACGATGGAAGTCGCCAGTCAAAAGCACCTGTCGTTGTAATTGTCTGGTCAAAGACTCAAGGCGAAAGGTTAGATTCACGGGGTCGCCAACTAGGGTGCTTTCACCCTGGCTAAGACCTCCATAGGCGACTTTTCCTGCGTGCAGCGCCAGCCCGATATTGAATCGGCTTCCAATTCGATCAAAAATTTCCGAGTGCTGTCCATAGATGCGATTACAGCTTTCGAAGAGCTCTGCTGATGTGCGCAACGATGCCTGAATCGTCTCCGTGTTCACTTTTGTCCAGTAGGCAAGAACACAGTCACCGATGAATTTGTCGACGGTTCCTCCAGAGCTGCTGATGATGGCTTCCACGTCTGAATACCAGCCACCGATGATTTGCGCGAGCTCGTCGGCCTCCATTGCTTCCGACATCGCCGAATAGCCCATGATATCGCTGACCAATATGATCACGGGAGTGGAACGAATCAGCGCAATCGTTGATCCTCCCAACTCATCCAAATCTTCAGTCATGGTTTCACCGTCTTGTTGAAACTGGAATTCATGCTCAGCCAGAGAAATGATGTCACCATTCTTCAATTGCTTGGCCGCGGTGACACGTGATCCGTTCAGGTAGCTTCCGTTGAAGCTGCCAAGATCGAATAGGTAGAATCCGCCGTCCTGCTTTCGGACCATGGCGTGCCGTCGGGAAACTCTCGGGTCGGGAATCGCGATTTGACACTCCGCACTCCTTCCGATGATGGAGACACTAGTGAGTTCCAGAATCTCGCCGGATTCAATGAGTTTAAGATGACCTTTCACAAGCGGGAGCGGTAGGGATTATCAGCAGTAAAGATTTACGGTAAGCCTTTTACAATCGTTTCCGAGTATCGGAATTCGCCAGTCAAGGCATCGTAGAATTGGAAGACGACCTGAGGGTGGGGAAATGCAAACCAGCGCTCCCCGTCACGGTCGACGGGATTATTGAACACATTGTTCACACGCACTACACAAAAGTGAGGAAATCTGCGCTCCGCTCGCGGGATGTCGTCCATAGCGTAAGTCGACCAACGAATCTCGCACTCACGTGGTCCATATTTAAATTTTCCGTTTATCGGGCGCCCGCCTTCATCCGTCATCGGTGCGTGGTTGATGGAGTTGTGTGGGCCGCTTGCGAATTCAAAAACATTGTCGGTGATGCGGATCGCGAAGGAGTTATGGAGGTCGCCAGTGAGCACGAATACAGGCTGATCGAGCTGGTCGGCTTGCTCGATCAACTCCTCGCGCTCTTCGAGAAATACAGTCCAGGCGTCGTCTTTTTTCAGCGTGAGCTGCTTGTCAGCACCTCCACCGCTTCCAACATGCGGGACCATGAAGTTAACCGAAGAAACGATGAATATGAAATCTGACTCGCTCTTCGTGATGCCCTCCATGAGCCAGTTGAACTGCTGCTTGCCAAGCATCGAGGCGCCGGGCTTGTCAGGGTTATCGACATCATGCAGGTCGCGATGAGAGCGGGTGTCGAGTATGAAAAAGTCGCAGTTGGAAACGGTGAACTTTCCGTAGCAGCGACGACCGATCGAGTAGCTTTGTTTTCCATCCGCCTTTGCCGCGGGAGAAATGCGAACCTGATTGGGCCCGAGGACCTCGACGATATCATAGACCGCAGAATTAGGGTCACCAGTTTGAGAGTCGAGAAGTGCGTCTTTGACCCCATCCGTCTTTGTTCCCCAGTGGACATGAAGGTTCGCCATCTCCTCAAGGTTGAGCTTTGTGAAATCCGCTTCGGGATCTTTCAGGATATCGCTTCCGGCGGTGAACTCCCCGGTTCCGAACCAGGCCGGGGTGTCGTGAACGACGGGGTTTGCCCAGGCGAGATAGTCGAACCAGGCCTGTGTCGCGGTGTCGCGGAAAACGGCGCGGCGATTCACATAACCGGTCTCGGCGGTGCCGTAGATGTCGTTGAGTAACTCATGATCGTCCGCGGTGTAGAAAGTGGGAACGTGACGATGCCATTCGCTGAGATTCCGGCCACGCTCGAGATAGATCTTATAGTTCTCCCAAACGCCGACGATGCTGGGAGCTTTCTGCACGACACGTGGGGCCTGATCCATGCTGTCGAGCCCGACCTGGTGGAGCCACGATTCAGCCTGATATTCGCGGCGATCTTCATATAGCCAGTCACCGTTGAGGATCGCGAAGTGAACCTTTTCCCGCCACTCTTCGTTGAGGATGTCGTAGACGGGAAGGTGAGGGCCGGCGCTGTCGCCTCCGCCGCGCTGGTTGTTTCCGCAGGCAAACTCGAAGCTGAAGTTGAAAAGACCTTCGGGGTTGGATTCCGGATTTTTAAAATGCTCCGGATCCGGCATTGTTGTGAACGAACCGCCGAGCTGATGGTCTTCGATGCGGTAAAAGTAGCGCGTGTTCGGCTCGAGATTTTCGATCGCGAGGAGTCCGGTATTGTCGCGTTCGAGAGAGGTCGTCAATTCGGGAGCGACTTGATCGAGGTTCTTCTCATCTTTGCCGTAAAAAATGGTGACGGGGCCGGCATTGTTCGTCCTCACCCAGATCGTCATCGAAGTCGTGGTCGGGCGCCCGAGAACGGGGCCGTGCGTGACGCGAATCGCGGTGGGTTCTCCATCTTGAGCGACGAGAAATGAAGAGGAAAAGAGGACAACTAAAATAAGGGTTTTAAAGCAGTTCATGGTTGGCGGGATGACAGGGCGACTTTATAACCTTCTTCAATGAGCGACGCACGCCCAAACATCATTTTCATCATTACCGATCAACAACGTCTCGATACGATCGCGGCGCTGGGGCATTCGCACATGGATACGCCGAATCTTGATCGTCTCGTGAATGAAGGAGTGACCTTCACAAATTGCCATATCACGGCACCGAGTTGCGCCCCTTCACGAGCGAGTTTGTTCACTGGGCAGTATCCGCATACGACCGGCATCATGAAGAATGCGGATGAGTGGACTCGCAGCTGGGTTGAGGATCTCAGCGAGTCGGGTTACCAGAGCGTGAATGTCGGGAAAATGCACACCTGGCCGTTCACGACGCCTTGTGGATTTCATCAGCGTTATGTCGTTGAAAACAAAGACCGGTTTCTTGAGGGTCGCTATTTTTTTGATGAATGGGATAAAGCGCTCGCAGCCCGTGGCCTCGTGAAGCAACAGCGCGAACTTTATCGTCAGCGGAAGGACTATAACGAGACGATCGGCAGTTTTACCTGGGATCTTCCCGGAGACATGCAGTCGGACAATTTCGTTGGCGGAATGGCTCAGTGGTGGACGAAAACCTACCCGCCGACCGAGCCGCTCTTCCTCCAGATCGGGTTTCCCGGACCTCATCCTCCTTATGATCCGACCCCGGAAGCTCTCGAGCCCTATCGCGAGCGCGAAATACCACTCGACCCTCTCACCGACGAGGATCTCAGCGGACAGCCCAAAGCCTATCAGAGCATGAGGGTTCACAATAACGAAGTCGATCACGACTCAGTGGTCCTGCCGCTGCAACCGACGGAAGAGCAGCGGCTGAACCAACGGCGCCACTACTGCGCGAATGTTTCGATGATCGATGAACAGGTCGGGCAAATCATGGAGCGGCTCGACGAACAGGGCTACCTCGAGAATTCGGTCATCATTTTCACGAGCGATCATGGTGACTGCCTCACCGATCATGGGCACTCCCAAAAGTGGACGATGTATGAGCAGGTCACGAAAGTGCCGCTCATTGTCTGGACACCTGATGGTCGCTTTGGGAAAGGGCGGAGGGTCGATGAACTCGTTTCTCTCTTTGACGTCGGCCCGACGATTCTCGAAATGGCAGGCTGTGAAGTTCCTGCCCACTTTTCCGCCGAATCTCTGATGCCGGCCCTGGATGCCAAAGACGATTGGAAAGGTCGTGATCTCGTCTTCGCTGAGCACCCACGCGATGGCAACTTCACGACTGCTGACTACCAGGTCATGGCCCGTTCGGAGAAGTGGAAGCTCGTCGAGTTTTACGGATCCGACGGAGTCGAAGGAGGGCGCGAAGGCATGCTATTTGATCTTGAGGACGATCCGATGGAACTGACGAATCTCTACGATTCTCCGGATCATGCCTCGGTTCGCGGGGAGCTACGCGAAGCACTTCTTGAATGGAGAATCAGAACCGGGAGTGAAGCGTCGAAAACCTTCGCAGAAACGCGTTAGCGTAGAATCAAATTAAGCCCGCTGGAGTGAGGCCTTTAGGCCTTGGCAAAGAATTTCGTTTTCCGCTCGCTCTCTGAAAAGGGCTGAAGCCCTCACTCCAACTTGGCCATGAAAAAAGAGCTTCCTCAATTCCGCGAATCCTGAATACTCGCCTCGCCATGTCCGCTCCTGAAATCAAATCCCCGCCCACGAGCGCAAAAGGAGTGCTGAAATCGCTCGGACCCGGCCTCATCCTTGCCGCGTCGATCGTGGGCTCTGGTGAGCTTGTCGCGACGACGCGGACCGGAGCCGAGGCCGGTTTTGCTTTTCTTTGGCTCATCATTCTTGGCTGCATCATCAAGGTGTTTACGCAAATTGAGATCTGTCGGCATTGCATCACTCACGGGGAAACGACGGTCACGGCGCTGAATCGAATTCCCAAAATGGGTGTTTTCATTGCCTGGTTCTGGTTCATCACCTTTCTCACCGGGCTGGGTCAATTGGGAGGCATCGTTGGGGGAGTGGGTCAGGCCGTGGCGATTTTTCTGCCGGTCATGGGTGAACACTCGGACAAATTCTGGGCGGCGATTGTCACCCTCGCCACGATCGGAATGCTCCTGCGCGGCGGCTTTACTTTCATCGAGATTTTCTGCACCGCGCTGGTGGCGTCATTCACCTTTTTGACGATCGGGAATCTCTTCGCTCTCCAGACTGAGCCTGAGTGGGCGATCAGCCTTTCCGAACTTAAGTCGGGTCTTTCCTTTGGCTTTCCTGAGTCGCCGGGAGCGGTCATCACCGCGCTGGCTGCCTTCGGAATTATCGGGATCGGAGCCGCCGAGCTCGTTGCCTATCCCTACTGGTGTCTTGAGAAAGGATACGGAAAATGGATCGGACCGAGGGGAGGGGACGACAACTGGGCGGGCCGCGCGCGTGGCTGGATCAGGGTTCTGCAATGGGATGCATGGGGCTCGATGATCATCTACACCTTGAGCACGGTCGCCTTTTATCTCCTCGGCGCAGCGGTGCTTCATCGCATGGGACTCGTGCCGGCGGGTTCCGAAATGATTGCTACCCTGGCTGAAATCTATGGCCCGGTTTTCGGAAACGCTGGAAAAATGATCCTCCTCATCGGAGCCTTCGCCGTGCTCTTCTCCACGTTCTTTGTCTCCAATGCGACGAAGGCGCGGCTCATGACGGATGCGCTGCATGTCTTCAAGTGGCGGCAGGTTCCCGACGAAAATGCGCGAAAGAAATCAGTGCGTTTCTTCAGCGTCGTGTTCCCCATTTTGTGCCTCGTGATCTATACGATCTTTCCGAAACCAGTGGTGCTGATCCTGCTCTCAGGTCTCATGCAGGCGCTGCTCTTGCCTATGCTTGGTATCGCCGCTCTCTACTTTCGTTATTGGACGATTGATCCGGCATTACGACCCGGAAAAGTTTGGGACGTGATGCTCATCCTCTCTGTGATCGCTTTTCTCGTCGTTGGCACGTTTATCGGATGGACGAAGGGAAGTGAGTTTTTCAATCTCATTCTCTCATAGCATTTTTACGTTCCCGCGTTTAAATTTGCGACGAAACAGGCCGGAGATGATCGCTGGCTCCTTCGGGAGACAGAGGAAAGTCCGGACACCATACGACAACATGCCCGGTGAAAGCCGGGGAGCCTGGCTGTAATGGTCGGGTGACGGAAAGTGTCGCAGAAAATAGACCGCCCACTCCGGTGGGTAAGGGTGAAATGGCGAGGTAAGAGCTCACCGCTCCGAGGGTGACTGAGGAGGCAGGATAAACCCCATGTGGTGCAAGGCAGAACAGAGTAAACGGGCAGTCGGTCCGGACCCGCTTGCGGGATAAGCTTGGGTAATAGTCGCTCCATGCTTCGGCAGGGATCGGGTTCGCCTTCGGGCAGGCCCGGTTAGATAAATGATCGTCCGTTGACGCTGATTACAGTTCGACGAACAGAATCCGGCTTACGAAGGCCTGTTTCACTTTTTTGGCTAGTTGATGGTCAACTAGCCGCGGAGGTGCCAATAACTTGTAAGCGCCCTTGCTTATTCTGTGTCTTTGCGTCAGTTAGGGCCAACACGGAATGCGTAAGTCAGAATCGGAAAGACTAAAATCTTTTCCCGATCGGGGGAATCATTGTTGGCAGGGGAGAGTCATTCTTCTTGCTGCCGGTACTGCGATAGCTCTGTCCAGCTGTACTCCTGATACTTATCATACCAGGGCTGACACGGAAGCTTATTCGACGATTTACCAGAAGACCTCCGAGGTCGAAAACGTCGACGATGCCAACGTCGATATCACCTTACCAAATCCGGTCAATCTCTCAGGACTTCCCCGGAACACAGATGCGGGGACCTTCCTTGGAAAGATGTCAAAGTATGAAAAAGGTGCCCAGATTCTCCAGCTTGGTGAGGCCCTCGAGACTGGGGTCACTCATGGGCGGGAGTATCTCACTGAGAAAGAGCGCGTTTTTCTTTCGGCGTTGGATCTAACCTTGGCGCGCTTCAGGCTCTCTCCCGCTTTCTTTGCCGGTGGCGGTCTCAGCTGGGCTTCGGACAGTCGCAATGCGCAGTTCCGGCAGGGAGCGACGGATCTGGTCGCCACGAATACCTTTGCCCGAAACAGTTCCGTTGGCTTCAACTGGCTTTACCGGACCGGTGCCCGTGTCTCCACTGATTTTACGCGGGACTTCCTCAGGTTTACGACTGGGAACCGCTCGCTCAATGCGTCAGACATAGCTGTTTCAGTCGTGCAACCACTCCTCGCAGGAGGGGGAGCTACGGTGACGATGGAGGCTTTGACACAAGAAGAGAGGAATCTTCTCTACGACCTTCGCGATTTTGCAGACTTTCGTCGTTTCTTCGTCGTCGACGTTGTCAGTGATTATTACCAAGTCCTGCAAACGAAGGACCAGGTGATGAATAATTTTGCGGCTTATCAGGGATTTCTGAAAAGTGTTGAGCGAGAAGAGGGCCTCGCGGATGAGGGACTTCGAACTCAGACGCAGTTGGGACGATTGCGACAGGCTGCCTTGCAGGCAGAAAGCCGCTGGATTGATTCGATTCGCAGTTATCAAACCCGGCTGGACGAATTTAAGATCACGCTTGGTGTTCCCGTGGACGACAAGATCATTCTTGATGATCGGGAGCTCGCGCGTCTTCGCATTGATGATCCTGACATCACACGTGAGCAAGCGGTGAAGATTGCGCTCGTGACGCGCCCTGACCTCGCGACCTCAGCCGACCGGATCGTTGATGCAAAACGCCAGATTAAGGTAGCTAAGAATGGGCTCCTCCCCGGGCTCGATGTTTCGATGGACTACAACCCTCGAAGTGATCAGGGGGACACGACCCCGGGAATCAATTGGAATCGCCGCCGCTGGGAGACGTCTCTCGATGTGGACCTTCCACTGGACCGCAAAGCGGAGCGGAATGACTACCGGGCGGCGCTCATTTTTCTGGATCGTGCAAAACGAGCTGATGATTTGGCGAGGGATGAAGCCCGTCTCGACATCTATGATGGCTGGCGTGCGATTGAACAGGCGCGGTTGAATTTCCGGGTCGCCGAGACGCAAGTCGAGGTCGCTAACCGACGACTGGAAGAGCAGGTTTTGCTCGCGGAATTGGGCCGTGGTGATGCTCAGGACCTCGTCGATGCTCAGAATGACCTCTTGAGCGCCCAGAACCAACGTACGTCAACCGTTGTTAGTCATACCTTAGCGCGGTTGCGCCTTTGGAGAGACATGGGGATCTTGTATATTAGTGAGGATGGAGCCTGGGTTAAAAAACTCAGGAATGAACCACACTAAGGTATGAAGAAATGGATAATTTCGGGAGCGGGAGTCGCGGTAGTTGCAATTGCCTTGATCGCGAGTTTCAGCTCCAAAAAAGGTTCTGCTGATGTTGACGATCTCCCCGTCGCCTCGGTTCAGCAGGGTGACCTCGTCATTGATGTGCTCGAAGGTGGGAACATTCAGGCGCTGAACTACCTCGAATTTCGCAACGAAGTGAAATCTAGTGCGGGCGTCAAGATTCTCGAAATCATTGATGAGGGATACATGGTGACCGAAGAGGATGTCGAGAAGGGAAAGATTCTCGTACGCCTTGACCAGTCGCAGCTCGAAGAGGAAATCGTCGATCATGACGTGGAGTTTCAGCAGACTGAATCGACTTATGCTGAGGCGAAGCAAAACATCGAGATTGAGGAGAGTGAGGCTCTTAGCGAGATCAAAGCGGAACGCCAGGTTCTCCGTTTTGCCTTGCTCGACTTTCAAAAATTTGTCGGATCAGAAGCCGCTGAGGCGACCTTGAGGAAGCTCAATTTGCCCTTTGATAGCGAATCCTTAACCCGCTACGAGGATGAAGCGACAGAGCTCATCGTGAAGTCCTTCGATACGAAGCGCCTCGCAGAGAGTGCCAAAAGTGACCAGGAAATGAATCCTTTCGAACTTGAGGTGGAGGGGAGTCTTGCCTCGGAAGTGAACTTCTCAGCTTTTCTTGAAAATGAAATTCTCGGAGACGGAGAAGCCGAGCAGACGATCAGGAGAATGAAGGATGAGGCTCTCGTCGCGGCGTCTGAGCTTTCAGTGAAAGAGGAGTCTGTCCAGGGGGCAAAGAGACTGCACCAACGCGAATTCATCACCCGGCAGACGCTCGATAATGAGTTGGTAAGTCTTGATAAAGCAAAGCTGGCGCTTCAGCGCTCTGAAACTGAGCTGGAGCTTTTCCGTGACTATGAATTTCCAAAAGAGGCGGAAAAGATGCTCTCAAATTACGAGGAAGCCCTGCTTTCTCTGATTCGGACCAAGCGTGAGGAAATGGCGAGGATGTCTCAGATCTACGCCCGGTATCGCTCGGCAAAACGGCGCTACGAGCTGCAGTTGAAGAAGAGTGCAAATCTTGAGCAACAGCTCGCAAGCTGCATCATCCGCGCCGAATTGCCCGGATTGGTCGCTTATGGTGGCGCGCAGGCCAATTACTACACGTCGCGTTATTACGATGGCATATCGTCGGGAGCGACGCTAAAAACGGGACAGCCGATTATCACGATTCCGAACATGTCAGAACTTGGGGTGGAAGTGAGTATCCATGAGTCTCACATCAAGAAAATTGAGTTGGGTCAGAAAGCTTACATCACGGCTGAGTCGGTCCCGGACATGAAGCTGGAAGGACGTATCTCGAAAGTCGCGGTTCTTCCCGATTCAAACGCCTCGCGATACAATCCGTCACTGAAAGTTTACCCTGCGACCGTGGAGATTGAGGGGACGCACGAATTTTTGAAGCCCGGCATGAGCGCCAAGGTTGAGATCATCGTCGAGGAACTTCGGGACGTGACTTATGTCCCGGTCCAGTCGATTTTCGTCGAAGAAGACGAGCACTTTGTTTTTCTTAAAACCGCGGGTGGGTACGAGCGGCGCGAAGTTCAGGTTGGCATGCACAACAGCGACTTTATCGAGGTGATCGGCGGCATCGACCCCGGAGAAGAGGTTATCCTCAAAATGCCGGACGATTACGAGCCTCCCCAGGTGCAGATAGCGAAAAATCCCAAGGAGAAAAAGGCTGAGAGCAAAACGGCTGCCCAGAAAGCCAAACCGCAGCCGAAAGCGAAGAATGCCTGAGTCTGAGGCGAAGACCGCATCCGGGGTTTCGGGGAAATCCACCGATCCCGTCATCGAATTGCGTGGGGTCGAGAAGCATTACCAGATGGGCGAATTCCTGGTGAAGGCGCTCAAGGGAATCGACTTAAAGATTCTTCCTGGAGACTACATTTCGATTCTGGGCCCGTCAGGGTGCGGTAAGTCAACAATGCTGAATATCCTTGGCTGCCTCGATCAGCCGTCCGTCGGAAACTATTTCCTTGATGGTCTTGATGTCGCACAGCTGACTGACGACGATCTCTCCGGCGTTCGCGGGAAGAAGTTGGGGTTCATTTTTCAAAGCTACAACCTCATTCAGCAACTCTCGGTCGTGGAGAATATCGAAGTGCCTCTTTACTATCAGGGTGTTCACGAAGATGAGAGCCGGGAGATAGCGGTCGAGTTGGCGAAAAAGGTTGGACTTGGAAAGCGTCTTGACCACAAGCCGACCGAGCTTTCCGGGGGACAACAGCAGCGTGTTGCGATCGCGCGCGCCCTCTCAAACGACCCGGCAGTAATCCTCGCTGACGAAGCGACAGGTAACCTTGACTCAAAATCGGGCGGAGATATTCTCGGTATCTTTGACGACCTGAATGCCGACGGGAAAACTCTTATCATGATCACGCATGACGAAGGGATGGCGAAGCGGACTCCCCGTGTGATTCGGTTAAAGGACGGATTGATCGAGTTCGATACTTATACGGAGATCACGAAATGAAGTCATCGCTGGTCCGAGAGTTTTCGTTTTTTCGGCTGAAACGTTCCGTCATCCTCGGTATCAAGAGCCTCTGGATGCACAAACTGCGTTCCTTTCTCACCGCGCTGGGGATTGTCTTTGGAGTAGCCTCTGTGATTTCGATGCTCGCGATTGGCGAAGGGGCCAGCTACGAGGCGCAGGAGCAGATCAAAGAACTCGGCAGTCAGAATATCATCCTTGAATCGGTCAAGCCGACGAACACGACCACCGCCGGTGAGCAGGAACGATCACTTATTCTCGAATACGGTCTCACCTATCGCGATATTGCGCAGATTCAGGCGACCGTGCCCGGGGTCGAATTGACAGTTCCTTCGCGAGAGATCAAAGACTTCCTCTGGGGCGGTTCCAATAGCGTCGACGGTATCGCGCTTGGAACAGTTCCGTGGTTCCCGACGATGAAGAATCGTGACCTCATTCGCGGTCGTTATTTCACAGAGATGGAGATGAAAGACCGTTCGCCGGTTTGTGTCTTGACCGAGAGTCTCGCGCGTCAGTTGTATCCGCTCAAAGAACCGATCGGGCAAACCGTCCGCATGAAGACAAGCTACTTTCGCGTCGTTGGTGTCATTGAAGACGACCCTGTCGTTGCCGCGGCTGAGGAAGACCTTCAGAGTTCTTCCGAATCGAGCGAGGGCATGGAAATGATGATTCCAATCACGACTCTAGAAGATCATTTCGGAGAGGTGCTTTTTAAGTATCGGTCAGGAAGTTTTGAAGCGGAGAAAGTGGAGTTGCACGAAGTCACCGCCCGCATTGAAGATCCGAATCAGGTCATGCCGGCTGCGCTGGCGATTCAGCATATCCTTGAGCGGAATCACAGCGAAGTGGATTACAAAATGACGGTCCCCCTCGATCTCCTGCGGCGCGCTGAGAGGACTAAGCAGATTTTTAATATTGTGTTAGGGTCAATTGCCGCGATCTCACTGCTCGTCGGAGGTATCGGCATCATGAATATCATGCTCGCGACCGTGACCGAGCGGACGCGCGAAATTGGAATCCGGCGTGCGCTCGGGGCTAAGAAGAAAGACATCGTTTTTCAGTTCCTTATCGAGACCGTGATTCTCTCAGGCGCCGGGGGTGTTCTCGGGGTCGGTGTTGGCCTCGGGATCCCGCTCATGGTGACGTATTTTGCCGACATGGTGACGATCATTCAATTCTGGGCTCCGACCCTTGCCTTTGGGATTTCGGTCACGATTGGCGTTCTCTTCGGCATTTATCCAGCCTTCCGAGCTGCCGACATGAACCCGGTCGAGGCACTGCGGCACGAGTAAGAACGGAGGTTTATCCGATTTCTGTTTGGCCCAATCCTGGTCGCTGATAGAGGATGGCGTGTTGTGATCAGCAAAAAAGCCCGCACCTTTCGGCGCGGGCTTCCCTGTGATGAAGAAAATTTAGTTAGCTTTGGTGTCCGCAGAAATCAGGCTCCCGCTTTGGAGCGCGCCTCATAGACTTTGTCCATTTCCTCCTTGCTGACGAGTCCGTCAGCATCAGTGTCTGCTTTGCGAAGCTTACCCCACATTTCAGCGGGAACCTCTGACTCGCCGATCTTTCCATCGGAGTCTTTATCGAAGCGTGAGAAGATTTCTCCGGAACCGCCCTTTGGACTGCCGCCTTTGCCTTTCGCGCCTTCTTTCCCGCCGCGCATCGCAGCCATGCCGGCTCCGAGCTCTTCCTTGCTCACGACGCCATCACTGTCCTTGTCGAGTTTACCAAGACGTTCCCAGGCCTCTTCGGGAACTTCATCTTTGGAAATGTTTCCGTCGCCGTTTTTATCAGCACGCTTCAGCATATCGCCCGGTCCGCCTTTGCCTTTCTCCGGTCCTCCGGAAGGCTTTGGACCATCGGGGCGACCTGCTTTGGCTTCCTCTTGAGAAACGGCATTGTCGCCGTCCTTGTCGAGTTTTCCGAGGCGCTCCCAGAGGCCTTCGGGGACTTCGTCTTTCGAGATTTTGCCGTCGCTGTTCTTGTCAGCGCGCTTGAACATTTCGCCCGGGCCGCCTTTTGTGCCGCCGTCGCCGGGTCTTCCGCCTTCGCCGCCGCGTGCAGCCATCATTTCCTGAAGAGTGACTTTACCGTCCTCGTTTGTATCGAGTCTGCCCATGCGTTCCCATTTATCACCGGCTTCCTCTTTCGAGATGGCTTTATCGCCGTCGGTGTCGATGGATTTAAAAAATGAGCCGTCGGCTTTGCCTTTTCCGGGGCGTTCTTTCTCCTCTCCGATCAAGGGGCAGATCGCGAGGGCTGTAGTCAGAAGAATTGAGATCGATTGTTTCATAGTTTTTCGATGGTTTCGAAAGTTGAAACACCTACCTCAGCGATTGGTTTCGAATTTTTACGTCTGTCTTCGCGAAGCAGAAATTCTCTTGGCGACCTCGTCCCCGACCGCACCGGCAAGAATGACCGCGCCGATCACCGCGAACTCAATATTCTGCGGGATATAATCGACGAGAGTAATCATGTTCCGCAGCAATTGAATCAGGGCGGTGCCGATGATGACCCCGATGATCGTTCCTGAGCCTCCCCGAAGACTGCAACCACCTAGGACGGCTGCCGCAATTGCGAAGAGTTCGTAGAAATTTCCGAAGTCAACGGGCTGTGCTGAGTTCGTATCGAGCACGAAAAGGAGTCCGCCCAATCCGGAGAGAAATGAGCAAATCACGTAGGCCAGAATCGTCATGCGTCGTGTATCGATTCCGCTGAAACGGGCAGCGTCTTCATTGTTTCCAAGCGCGAGCAAGTAGCGTCCGTAGATCGTCCGGTTGAGAAAGAGTGAAGCCGCAACCGCGATGATGATGAGAATGATCAATGGCACGGGAAGGCCAAACCCGGAAGTGATCGGGATCTCCCCGTTGGCGAACCATCTCAGCGATTTGAATTCTCCCTGAAAGCCGGCTGTTTGATCGTTGGTGAGTCCACGGGTCAGTCCGCGGTAGAGCAGAAGTCCGCATAGGGTCACGATGAATGGCTGCAAACGGAGGTAGGTCACAAGCACTCCGTGACTCAACCCGATCAAGAGCGAAACGATGACCACGATCGGCAGGGCAATCCCAAGAGGAACATTGAGTTCCGTCACCATCCAGGGAAAGCCGACTCCGACGAGACAAATGACTGAACCGATCGATAGATCGATTCCGCCTGTGATGATGACAAAAGCCACGCCGATCCCGATGATTCCAAAAAGCGCCGTGCGCCGCAGGAGGTTTTCCTGATTAAACGCTGAGAGGAAACTCTGTCGCCCCGTCATGAGATCACTCATGATCCACGTCGCAAGATAGACGACGATCAGGAGAATAAAGATACCGAGGATGCGTTTCATGGAAGGCTTCTTTGTAGCCGCAGAGGATTAGCACTGTCAATGCACATGACGCCATCAAAATGGAGGGGCGGCTTCCACACCGACTGCGGAGCCTCGAACTTCAATGCCCCGGTTTTCAGTGTCTTCTGAGTATTCAGTGGTTTCCAACTGATTGTCCCTCGAATGTCAGCGCAGAAATCGGGCTTTGCGTTTCCGGCTTGAGGAGGCAAAGTCCTGCCATGTCCACGGGAGACACTCCACCTGCAACCGAGCTGAAATCATCACCCTATCCCGGGTGCATTATTCTGTGCACTATCGTTCTCGTTTTCGGAGGTCTCATCGTTCTCTACACGACGGTTGGAAATTATCAGAAAAAGGAAATCGCAACGTTCACGCAGGAGAAGGCGGCGGAGATCAAAGTTATCGAGCCGTCCTCTGAGGAAATTGCTGCGGCAAAGGCGAAGCTGAATACTGTTGAGCTGGCGGTGGCGGAGGGAAAAGCTGAGCGCGTCATCTTTTCGGCCGATGATCTCAATTTTCTCATCGCCGGGCTCGCCGAACTCGAAGACTTTCGCGGCCAGACCTATATCGAGCGCATCTCACCGCAGGGGATTGTCGCGATGATGGCTCAGCCGATGCGAAAAGGCTTTATCAGGAAAGACATTCACTATCTCAATGCCACTTTTGTCCTGAAACCGGAGCTGCGGGCCCGAACCGTCGCCTTCAAGGTCGTCGACATTCGCCCCGTTGTCGGAGAGATTCCAAAGCAGTTCATTGACAGTTACGCGGTTCTCGATTTTTTCCGTCTCGATCCGGAATTGGAAGCGATCTCCCGTAACATCCGATCGATCGCCGCGGTTTACACCGAGGGAACATCGCTCGTGGTTGAAACCCAAGTGCCAACGGCAACCGAAGAGGAGTAAGAAATTATGGACGGAAAATCCTGCTGCGCTCCTTCCGGTGGATCTCGTGAGCACGGTTCGCCCATACAAGCGGTCGGCTCATCGCCGAATTCAGGATCAAAAGCCGGGATGGTTCAGCTCGAGGGCGGCTCCTTTCTCATGGGCGCCGCTGGACCCGAAACATGGCCGTCCGATCAGGAAGGCCCTGTGCGCGAGGTCAATGTGGAACCTTTCTGGATCGATCAAACAACGGTCACGAACGAGCAGTTTTCGGATTTCATTGAAGCCACCGGCTATATCACCGAAGCCGAGCAATACGGGTGGTCCTTCGTCTTTCACAACCAAATTCCGAAGCAGCACCGCAAGCAGGTCCAGCTTGTCGCCGTCGAGGGGACTGCCTGGTGGGCGCGTCTCGAAAAGGCAGACTGGCGAAAGCCCGGCGGCCCGGGGACTAATCTGAAAAAGATCGGTGACCATCCGGTCGTTCATGTGTCATGGAATGATGCGATTGCCTATGCGTCATGGGCCGGGAAGCGCCTTCCAACGGAAACGGAATGGGAGTTCGCCTCGCGTGGAGGCCTTGAGCAGAAAATCTATCCCTGGGGCGACGAACTCATGCCCGACGGAAAGCATCGGTGCAACATCTGGCAGGGGAGGTTTCCGCAGGAGGACACAGGTGAGGATGGCTACGCTGGGACTGCGCCTGCGAAGAGTTTTCGAGCGAATGGATACGGTCTCTATCATTGTGTCGGCAATGTCTGGGAATGGACCGCCGACTGGTTTGCCGGAGCCGGCAGCGGTCGCGTGATTCGGGGCGGCTCCTATCTGTGTCACGACTCCTATTGCAATCGTTATCGGAATTCAGCGCGGACCAAAAACACACCTGACTCCTCGACTGGTCACACTGGCTTTCGATGCGCCATTTCCGTAGCGGAATGACGGGCCGTCCCGTGCGAAACCATCTTGACCCGGGGAATCGTTTCCTTACCGTCAAAGCTATTCTTAAAACCATCTACCTATAACACTATGGCACTCTCAGTTGGCACTACCGCCCCGGATTTTGAACTCACCACTCTTGGAGCCGAAGGCCCCGAAGTTATCAAACTCAGCGAACAGCTTGGCGAAGGCAGCGTTCTTCTCCTCTTTGTCCCCATGGCCTTCACCGGTGTCTGCACGACCGAGTTCTGCTCTGTCACGAGCGAATTGACTGAATACGCAGATCTGAACGCCAAGGTTTTCGGCATCAGCGGTGACAACCCTTTCGCCCAGCAAAACTGGAAAGAGAAAGAGGGCATCGAGATCACGCTCCTCAGCGACTATGAGCACGAAGTGGCGACGGCCTACGACATCGCCTACGACGCCTTTCTTCCCGAGAAGAATCTCCACATGGGAGGCGTTCCGAAGCGTTCCGCATTCATCGTGGATAAGGATGGAGTCATCCAATATGCCGAGAGCAGCGATAATCCCGGCGATCTTCCCGATTTTGATGCGATCAAGGCGAAGCTCGGAGAGCTGAGCTGAAGCAGGGGAGGAGTCTAGAAGTGGAGAAGTAAAGTATCTCTGCGGACTGACGCTCCAATTCAAATTTAGAAAAGGCCCGGAGCAATCCGGGCCTTTTTTGTCGCCCAAGCATTCGCGCCAATTCGCGTTAAAAATGCATGAGGAAAACGCGAATGGCCGCGAATGATAAGAATTGGCGCGAATAGATATGCCACGAAAAAGATCAGTGAGCATTAGTGTCCATCAGTGGTTTTCTTTCATTGCTGTCCCCGAATTCTCCATTTCGCACCCCAATTCGGCCCGCTTTTTGCGTGAATGGAACCTTGAAACACAAGGCTTCGTGCCGTACAGATGGCCCGAAATGAGCCGGAGCAAAAATGCTTCTCACCCAAGAGGGTTAGGTCACCGGTTCAACCCTGTTAACTTTCCGAAAATACCCAGAACAAGATGAGTTTAGACGTTGTCAGATCTTTCACCACCGGCTCCGGAGCCGAAGGAAAATATTACTCCCTTCCCGCTCTCGCCGAAGCCGGGATCGCCCCCGATCTGAGCCGTCTCCCTGTCAGTATCCGCATTGTTCTCGAGTCGGTTCTGCGAAATGTCGATGGACGGAAAGTCAGCGAAGAAGATGTGAAAAACCTCGCCGGATGGAATGCCAAATCTCCCGGCGAATACGAAATTCCGTTCACCGTCGCCCGAATCGTCCTGCAGGACTTCACCGGTGTCCCTCTTCTCGTGGATGTCGCGGCAATGCGTGACGCCGCCGTCGCCCGTGGCGCTGAAGCCGCGAAGGTCGAGCCACTGGTGCCTGTTGATTTGGTCGTCGACCATTCGGTGCAGGTTGATTTTGCGGGCTCTCAGCAAGCCCTCGACCGCAACATGGAGATCGAGTTCATCCGTAACCGTGAGCGCTACGAGTTCCTCAAGTGGGGTCAGCAGGCTTTCGACACTTTTTCCGTCGTTCCTCCCGGCATAGGCATTGTCCATCAGGTGAATCTCGAGTATCTCGCCAAAGGCGTTCTTTCTAAAGATGGCGTCTACTACCCTGACACACTCGTCGGAACGGACTCCCACACCACGATGATTAACGGTGTTGGCGTTGTCGGATGGGGTGTTGGCGGTATCGAAGCCGAGGCAGGAATGCTCGGCCAGCCCGTCACCTTCCTCGTTCCGGAAGTCGTCGGTGTTTACCTTCACGGTTCCCTTGCCGAAGGCGTCACCGCGACCGACCTCACTCTCCGCGTCACCGAAATCCTGCGCGCTCATGGCGTCGTCGGAAAATTCGTCGAATTCTTCGGCCCCGGAGCGGAGGCTCTTTCTCTGCCGGACCGCGCCACGATCGCGAACATGGCGCCCGAATACGGCGCGACGATGGGATTCTTCCCGGTCGATGGAGAAACGATCAACTACCTCCGTGGCACGGGACGTTCCGAAGAACTCTGCACCACCGTTGAAAACTACTACAAGGCCCAGGGCCTCTTCGGTATTCCCGAGAAAGACCAGTGCGACTACACCGACCTCCTCGAGCTCGATCTGGCCACGATCGTCCCCGCCGTCGCTGGCCCGAAGCGTCCGCAGGACCGCATCGACGTTCCCGCGCTTGGTGATTCCTTCAACCACCTCTTCACCGCGCCTGTAAGCGATGGAGGATTCGGCCTCGACTCCGCTACCCGCAACGTCACTGTGCCGATGCACCTCAATTCACCTGCTGGTGAGTTCGACAATCCTCTCATCGAGGGAGAAACCATCACCGCTCTCGACGTCGACACCCAGCTTCGCCACGGATCTGTTCTCATCGCTGCGATCACGAGCTGCACGAACACTTCCAACCCGAGCGTCATGCTCGCCGCTGGACTCGTTGCGAAGAAGGCCAACGAAAAAGGACTCACGATCGCTCCATTCGTGAAGACCTCCCTCGGACCCGGTTCCCGTGTCGTCACGGATTACCTCGAAGCGACTGGTCTCCAGACCGAACTCGACCAACTCGGATTCGAGACCGTCGGCTACGGCTGCACCACTTGTATCGGAAACTCCGGACCGCTTCACCCCGCGATCGAAGGAGCGATCAAGGAGGGCGACCTCGTCTGTGCCTCTGTCCTTTCCGGTAACCGGAACTTCGAGGCCCGAGTCCACGGTTCCATCAAAGCAAACTTTCTCATGTCGCCGCCGCTCGTCGTCGCCTACGCCCTCGCCGGCCGTGTCGACCTCGACCTCACGACCGAGCCGCTCGGCAACGATGCGAATGGTGATCCTGTCTTTCTCGCCGACCTCTGGCCGACCCAGGCTGAAGTCCGCGAGCAGATCGACGCAGCCCTCAAACCCGAGGTCTACCAGAAGCTCTACGGCAACGTCGACACCGCGAACCCCAAGTGGGGCGAGATCAACGGCTCTACCGGCGCGACCTACACCTGGGACGAAGCCTCGACCTACGTGCAGTCACCTCCGTTCTTTGACACCAAAGAAGGCGCGAGCGAAGACATCATCGGTGCTCGTCCACTCGGCATCTTCGGTGACTCCGTCACCACCGACCACATTTCACCCGCCGGAGCAATCAAGGACAC
>JARGOD010000086.1 GCA_029210205.1 Verrucomicrobiales bacterium
CCAATACCCGATGTGAAACCTTTGTTTCCTATTTGCGGGGGAAAGAAGACCTCTTTAATGATCTTTTTGCCGGGGAGAACGGCATCCTTGTGTATGAAGAGATGCCCGATGAACGTCGCAAAGCCGGACTTACTGGACGCGGTCTAGAGGGAGTCTTAGACGGACTTCTCAAAGCTTTCGGAATCTAGGCGATGGATTTTCGATAAGCGGAAGATACAAAGATATTTTATTGAGATGTTTGAAAAGAAGGAACCCGAAGAGATCTTTGAATTGTGCTTGTCTAGCTGGTCCGAAATCGTCGTGGATTTATCCGGCGAAGAAGTCAGCTCGATGCGGGTGGGCGCCGTCGCTGAAAACCTGGGGCTGTATGCGCCCCCGGTTTTGGATTCGATCTCCGTTTCTCACGTAATCAGCCTCTCGTCTTTCGAGGATTTTGATAAGTCTGCAAAGATTGGCCGTTACACCAAACTTGTTACAGCGCTTGTGATTCTGAATGTCTGGCAAGATTTCAAGAGTTGGAAATCGAACGGGAAGCCGATTGACCGAGCCTCGGCATGGATCCCGCAACGCCTTCTCCTTGGGATCTCTGGGCCGCAGTTGAAACTACCTGAATGGAAAAAAGAAGTAGTGAATGATATTCGCTCACTACCTAGTGAACTGTCGAACCTGATGAGTTCCAGCTACGGGTTCTGCGAGAAACATTGGGCCGAGATTCAGTCATCACTCGCTGCATCGGACCTATACCACTACTCGATCTGTTCTTTGGCGGATCATCTCGGATTGTATTGGCCGCGAAGTGGGACCGATTTTCGTGTGGTAGATCTAATCGATGGATTTGCTTCACCAAACGCCATTCTCAAAATGCGTGGAGTTGGGAAGAAGAAGGCGGAAACCATCTTTGAGGTCCTTTCGGAATTATGGCGATTCGAGAGGGGCGAATCGGATCGGCTGGGTGGGTTGCTTTCGGATTCAAAAGTTGATGACGGGAAAGTCCTATCTCCCATGGATCTGCTTGAGCTGAAGTGGGGATATTTCTGTGCGGCTATACGTGGATCGGACTTACTTCTGACGAGTCTCGATCAACACTACCGACCTCTGGGAATGAAATGTGTTCCCGGCATAGCCGTGATTACGCTTCAGGAGATTATTTCTGCAGAGAGTCTTAAGGGGTTTGTCTCGACGCGAAAGGGACTTGGGAAAAAGAAGCTCGAGGACCTTTCAGGCGTTCTGTGCCGTATATGGGCAACCGTAGAGCCTGAGGGTCCAGCAGGTCCCCCGCCACCGTCTCCCGAAGATGAAGCCAAGGCTGTTATAGGAGAATTGGGAGAGGTCAATCTAGAGGCAAAGATTGCCAAAGTGCTGGAAGTCGCTGGAGTAAGCCAGACAACAAAGGGAATCATTCGCAAACGCTATGGTTTCGGGGGAGCGTTGCCCAAAATTCTTGAAGCTCTTGGTCAAGAAATGGGGGTGACGCGAGAGAGGATTCGACAATTACAGGCAGCGGGTGAACGAAAGGTGCGTGACCACGCGGTGAGCAACGCGATGATTCACCGGTTGGAAGCAGAGGAGCGGCTTGCGATGATCGAACAATTGGCCGCGAAGTGCCGATCAAAGCTGCTTCGTGAGAAACGTTTGCGTGCGATCCGGAGCATCCCTGCACATCGGTTTCTGATTGAAGTCCTCTATTACGGATCGGTCATGGACTTTCTTGATGGGATGGTGGATTTGGGGCTGGTGCAAAAGGTTGCTCTGGGATGGTGGGTTGGAGAAAAACTTGAACCCGGACTTCTGGCCAAGTGTAATCCTGTTCAAGAATTTCTATCCGAAAGAGGGCTGCCATGTCCGATTGGTCTTGTTGCATCCAAGTTTGAACTGGATTTGAAGCGCGCAGAATATTTGTTAATCGTAATCGGGTTCCGAACTCGTTTGGGATTGGTTTTCGAGAAGAAGTTGTCGGCGATTCAACGTCGCTCGGTCTTTGCTGTTTTGGTTGCGATCCTCGAAGAGCGGTCTGTTTGGAATGAGTCTACCCTTTACGAGCGAGCGATCACTTATTCCCGAAACAAGAGGCTGTCTTTCAGGCTTTTCCAGCGAGACCTCTCTGCCATTGAAGGTCTAATAGTGAACTCGGCTGGACCCTATGCAATTCTAAATCCGCTTTGCTTTGAGTTGTTCAAAACAGAACTGGCGAAAGATACGATGGGTGAATCGGTAGGATCGGTCCGCGATTCTCAAGAGCCAGTCGAACCGGAGACAGGCATTACATCGGATGGACTTGAAGCGTGTCTTTGGCAGATTTTTAGAGATGAGAGAATCCTGAAGTTTGAGCAGGTGGAGGAACGGTTCCTCGCGACCGGGCGCACTTCTCTTGGAAGTGTAGGCCCAATCATGCTAGGCCATTCAGATATCATTCGATACGCACCGGGTTGGTGGGGACGATACGGCCTTTCGCTGACGTCTGATGACATTGATGCGTTGTGCAACTCGAACGACCTGCAGCTCTACATCGAGGCAAAGCATGGAGGAGGTCTTCTAGAGATGTTTGGATTCTGGAGTCCCGAAATGGAATACCGCTGGGCGAGATGGGCAGAGAATGAGGCTGACTCGGACCTCTTTGAGTCGCTTCTGGCGGTCATCACTCCTGACGATTGGCCGGTTCCGGAGCCCATCCAAAACCAGTGGAAGAGAAAACAAGAGGAACAAGGTTATTATCGACTGGGTTCGCCAACTCCGGACTTTTCTAACGGAGTTTCTGATTTTAATTCCATATACGGGCTGATCGCGCTGGCGGTCGAAGGCGGCGAACTAGGGTATGCAGGTATTTCCCACTTTCTCGGGTGGCGCTTCATGAACGACCGTCGAGCCTTTTCAGCAATAGCTCTTCTTGTTGTGTTGGGGGTCCTGGAGGCAAGGGATGAACCGGACGAGCCACATCGGGTGACGACTGATGCGGAAAATGTCTTGCGGCGGTTCTCGGAGAGTCTGATGGAGAAACCCAGAGGAATTTCGACCGTTTGGAAGGACTTCGTCCGTTCCAAGTTGCTGGACCAAAACCCGCGAGAAGATTTCGGTTGGTTTTCGATGGAGGAGTTCCTGAGCGCCTCAAGTCGATGGATTGATCATCCCGACGGAGGTGAAATAGAAGAGTCGTGACCGAAGCCAGATTATGGAAACGGGGCTAGAAAAGATCCGAAAGCTCAAGGATTTGTATTACACCGAACGAGATAACCTTTCGGATGACTTCTTTGCGCCCTGTCTCAACTTTTTCCAGAAGTACGATCGTGCGGCTGGTTACTTTTCTTCTTCCGCGTTGAGGCATTGGGCGGCCAACATTACGAGGCTTACCAAAGATGAGAATGTTTCTATCAGGCTACTGATTTCGCCGAAGATTTCTGAGGCCGATTACAAAGCATTTCGGGATGCTGTGAGTGAAGAAAAGAGGAAAGAGATTCTGGCTGAGGGAGGGACACGCTTCCTGGCGGAAGCCATCCTATGGGAATCGGGAGAGGTACAGCCTACGGAAAAGGAGTTCGGAAAGATTCTGGCCTGGTTGATCGCTCAGGAAAGGCTGGAGGTCCGGTTCGCGTTCAGTTTATCAGGCGGAGCGGAGGCCGGAATTTTTCACAAGAAGATCGGTATCTTCACCTTTCCCTGGGGGGACAAAGTTGCCTTTACCGGCTCGGCAAATGAAACGCGCTCGGGTCACTCGGTGAACTCGGAGTCCATCGATGTATACCGCTCTTGGGACTTCCGTGATGAAAACCGAATTGCAGGGAAGCTCGATGAGTTTTCAGCTTCGTGGGATCCGAATCCCGACAAACTCTTTGTTTTGAAGCTCAGTGAGTCGGTTCTTGAAAAAGTCCGCAGCTATTCACAGGGAAATCCGCCGGATTTCTTTTCTCTGAAGAAGCTTATGCCTCGGAATGTACCTTCTCAGGGGGAATCGCCACTGTCAGAGCTTTGGCCGAATCAGGCCAAAGCCTTCAAACAGTTTTTGGCAAAAAAGAACGGTGTATTGGAGATGGCAACGGGAACGGGCAAGACAAGAACGGCCATCGCAATTCTCAGTCATCTCTACCAGGATCGAGAGATCGAGTCGATCGTAGTGACAATGGCAGGGAACGATCTGTTAGCGCAGTGGGAATCCGATCTTCGGAAGAGACTGACATCCAAACTTGGCCTCACTCTGTTAACCACCTTGGGAGGGAAGAGTGGAGAAGAGCATTTTATCATGAACCCGCGGGGAAAGGTTCTGCTCTGCCCCCGGGGAAAACTCTTAAAAGTGTTGGAAGAATTTCGACGAAATAGTCCAGAGATCGCGATCGCGATCGTGCATGACGAAGTTCATGATCTGGGGAGTCCGGCAAATGTAAAGGGTCTGGAGGGCCACAAAGAGTTCTTTGAGTACCGATTGGGTCTCTCGGCGACTCCGGAAAGAGAATACGATGACTCCGGGAATGATTTCATCGAGCAGGAAGTCGGCCCGATCCTGTTTCGCTATACGGTGGAGTCCGCGATCAAAGACGGGATTCTCTGCCCGTTCGACTACTTTCCTATCTCTTATCAACTTACGAGTGAGGACCGGTCTGATCTCAAGAAAGTGTATGCAAGGGAGAGTGCAGCTGCTGCAGAAGGAAATCCTTGGCCCAGGGAGCGACGTTGGATGGAGCTCAGTCGCGTCTACAAGAGGGCACGCGAAAAGCCCTCAGCTTTCGCATCGTTCTTGAAGGATCACGAAGAAGGCGAGTTTCTGAAATCGACCATCATTTTTGTGGAGGACAAGGAATTCGGGGAGCGCATCTATGACACGCTGATTCGATACACTCATCTTTACAGCCAGTATTTTGATTCGGATGACTCAAGTGTGTTGAAGCGTTTCGCGATAGGGGAGTTGGATTGCCTGGTCACCTGTCACAAGATTTCTCAAGGAATCGACGTCCCCTCCCTTGGGAACGTTGTTCTCTTTTCGTCACAAAAGAGCCGCAGAGAGACGATTCAGCGGCTTGGGCGCTGCCTGCGTTCAGATCCGAGTAATCCGGGAAAGATTGCGCGTGTCGTTGATTTTGTGTTTACAGATTCCTCCGGATATCCACTAGACGACAGCATTGACAGCGATCGAGTCGATTGGTTGACTCAGCTCTCAAAAGTCCGACCGGTGTCGGACGACCATCATTCCTGAACGTACAATAGAGATGCCGCACGAAGAAGTTATTGAAGGAGTGAAAAACGCAGCAGTCGCAAAAGGGCTTCCTGAGTCTGCTGCAGATCGAATTCTCGCGTGGTTGAACGAAGCGGAGTCGGGGAGTTTTGCTGCAAAGGAGCGGAGAGAGCAGCTTCACAAGATTCTCGAAGTGATGCACGGTTACGATACGAGAGCCCAGGAAGAAGCGTAGTTGAAATGAAGATCGAACTTATCAGCTGGCAGGCCCAGGGGCTCCGATGTCCCGATGCCAAAATCGACCTCTGCTCGGGTGGAGATCATGTTCCTAAAGTGGCTTTGATTCAGATGCCAAACGGGACGGGCAAGACGACCACCCTGGACTGTCTCCGGGCGGCAATGGATGGGAGTGCCCGGAGTTGGAGCGAGAAGAGAGTTCTGGAATATCAGGATTCTGAGAAAAAGCCTGACACGGGGAAGTTCCTTACGACGCTGAAAATTGAGGGCTCTAATCGGCTCGTGATCGAGATGACCTTCGACTTTGATCACGGTTGTGTGACCTACAAGACAACTTACGGGAGCAAGAACGAAGATGGGTATTGTCCTCCACCGAAAGTAGGCCGCTACTTGGATCCACAGTTTTCAGAGCTGCTCTTCTTCAACGGCGAGTTGGCAAATCAGCTGATCGATGGCACCCAAGGTTCGGAAGCGAGTGCGATTATCGACACGTTCTACGGGCTTTACCATCTCAAGAGACTTCAAGACTTGGCACAGGCCGCATTTGAAGACGCTGCAAAAAAAGGAGGAAGGACAGTAAAGGCAAAGACGCTCACCATTTTGGAAGCGAAGCTTGGCAAGCTACGAAAGCGTCAAGGAGAGATCGTCACGGAGCAGTCTGATGCAAAAGAGAAGGCTGCCCAGCTAAAAACTGAAATTCAGGCGCTGGAGCGCTCAACGGAAGAGCACCTGCTGAACAGTGAAAAATTCCGGGAGCGGGAGCAGGAGGCGATTGACAATCGCCACCGGGCGGAAATGGAATTAGAGGATCAACTGCAGAAAATTTCCTCCAATTTTGCGAACCCGGTATTTCTCTACGATCCATTGAGGGAGCAACTCCAGAAACTAGCCGACAATTTTGAAGTTCTCCGGCTACCCGAGCCCTCATCTGCTCCGTTTTTCAAGGAACTGGTCAAGGAGGACGTCTGTATTTGTGACCGCGAAATGAACGACGGCGCGAAGGCAGCGATCGAGCGGCGTGCCGAAGAAATACTCGGCGACAGCGTCACCGGGTTCCTCAACAGCTTTAAGGATTCTGTTCGGAACTTCTGTGGCGAGGCCTGCGATCCTTCCTTTGAGGGATTGATGGAGCAGCTGAATAATTCATTGGAGGCCCTCGATGCCGCGCAGTCGAAATTGGACGACATTCGCAGGGAGGCCGAAGAATCGGGAGACATGGATGTCTCTGCGAAACAGGAAGAGCTCAAAGAGAAGAAAAAGAAGATCCAGGACCTGTCGGATTTTATCGACGAGACCGAACGGAAAACGCAGGCAGGCGACGGTGATGATTGCGACTGTCTCGACTATTATGCGAAAGAGATCCAGCAGGCAGAGAAGAAACTCGCTGAACTGACCGGCTCCCTGGACTTGAAGGCGCGGACCGATTGCTTGAAAGAGCTACTTGATGTCGCCTATCGGGAGGCACACAACAAATTGAAGGAATCGGTGATCGATGACGCAAACACTCAGTTGCGTGAGATCCTCAAGTTCAACCTCGTTCAAATCGAAGACATTGGGAAGTCAGTCAAGCTAGACGGTCGGCTTTCGGGAAGTGTTGGCCAGAATTTGAGCGTTGGCTATGTCTTCCTCGCTGGACTTCTTCACGGAGGAGGAAATCAGTTTCCACTGGTGGTAGATAGCCCAGCAGGTGCGTTGGATGACGTAGCGAGGCGTCAGGTTGGCGGGCTTCTTCCCGAGTTGATTGGTCAATTGGTGGCCTTTGTTATTGCATCGGAACGAGAGTGGTTTGTTGAACCGTTGGCTGAGGCCGCTGGAAACGACGTTGTGTATCTGACCCACCTTCGATTGAACGAATATACCAGTGGCCTTCTACCCTCCCTGGGGGGCGAGAAGGTTTCTGAGACTGATGATGGAATTGTCTTAGAGGGGAAGGAATGCTTTTTTCAGCTCGGGGTCGATTCGGTCGAGTAGTTTAACTTTGCAGTAAGAGAACATGGCATTTCAACTTCATCCTGACGCAAGAGATTGGTTCAAGAAGGTCCGAGGCAAGGACGGAAAGGGTAAGGAACCTCTCGAGACGCTTTTCGACGTCTACCACATGTGTTTCGTATTGGGGGTTGCCCGTGGACGCTTCGAGCCGCTGGGAGATTCGGGGGATACCTTTATGGACGAATTTATCCAGCGTTACCGGGCGCATCATTTGCTGATGATTGGTGCGATGATTAGTAAATCGTTGGAACGCCAGGGAGTCGCAGTTGATGACCGAAAAGCGGTGGTTAAAGAGGTGGAGCGGTTTGTGGATTCTACAGGGCTGGGAATGATCCTGAAGCCGGACGGATTTCGTGAGCTCAATGGATACGCGGCGGGAGGCTTCAATTACTTGAGAGAGGAGTTGAGTGGGCCGCCGAGCGATATGGTCTTTTTACTCGATCGCTTCTACCTGCTCCTCAACCAGGAGAATACTCAAGCGGCAGTAGGTCCACAACTCTGACCGGCCATTTCTAATATGCCTCTAACCGAACATGCGTGGCCAAGAACACTCGATTCATCGAGCGGCGACCTGGTGGGTGAGTTCTTCGGGCCGGCCCTGCGAAACTCTTGCCTCTATGATCGGGGTGTTGGGTATTTTTCTTCAGGTTGGCTTCGCGAGAATTCGCGCGGCCTCACTGCGTTTGTGGAGAACGGAGGCACCGCGCGCTGGGTGACCAGCCCGATTCTCAGCGAGTCGGATTGGGCGGCTATGCTTTCGGGAGATGAAGCCCGAAGAGATAAGTCGCTGCGCGAGGCGATGGGGGGGAATATCGCTGACCTGGCAGAATCTCTCGAGCGGGAGACTCTTTCGGCTCTGGCTTGGATGATCGCAGATGACATTCTTGATTTTCGTCTGGCGGTCCCACGCGGAGAACTTTCCGGGGGAGAGTTTCATGACAAGTTTGGCATCTTCTCTGACTCCGAAGGGAACCGGCTCTCATTCAATGGGTCCTACAACGATAGCATTCAGGGGCTGCGAAATTATGAATCGATCAAGATTTTCTGTTCCTGGAATGAGGCATTTGCTCCGCTTGTCGAAGCCGATATTCAGCGTTTTGAGGCATTGTGGCAGAATCGTGATCCAAATGTAAAAGTCTACGAGTTGCCTCAGGCAGCTAGGGATTCGATTCTGAAGTTGAGGACCTTGGATCGTCCATATGGAGTCTCCTCTGGAACGAAGGTGCGTGAAGATGAAAGTGGCGTCTACATTGAGCCTGGGACGATTCCATCGTGGCTGAAGCTGCGCGATTATCAGCTGGCGGCAATTCAGGCTTGGAAGGATTATGGTCAGCCTCCCGGGGATCCAAGCGCGCGGAGGGGAATTCTTTCCATGGCGACAGGAGCAGGAAAGACACTTACGGCACTCTATCTGGCCTGCAAATTGGCGGAACGGAACTCTCCCTTTGTCCTGATCGTTGCTTGCCCCTTCCTGAATCTTGCTGAGCAGTGGATTCGCGAGATGAGGAAGTTCGGTCTCGAAGCGATAGGATGTTTTGGTGGAAAGAAGCGATGGCATCAGCCGCTCTCCGATGCTTTTCAGCGTCTGAAGTCGAAAGGGGAAGGAATTCTTCCGATTGTAGTGAGCAACGACACCTTTAGCTCGAAGGCATTCCAGGACCTTCTCCGCCCGGAATCATGCGTTCACCTTTTTGTGGCGGATGAAGTTCACAATTTGGGAGCGGAGCATTTATCTCGCTCCCTGCCAGAGGGAATCAAACTTCGGCTCGGCTTGTCGGCCACTCCGAAACGGCATCACGATGATGAAGGGACGAATGCATTGCTGCAGTATTTTGGCGACATCGTCTACGAGTTCACCCTCAAAGAAGCGATAGAGCACGGGTGCCTCACTCGGTATTACTATTTCCCTGTTTTGGTCACTTTGGATGAAGACGAGGCGACGGAGTATGCTGACCTGACTCGCCGCTTATCTCAATTCATGCGTGGCGACGATGGCGTCAAATTCAGCGACGGAGCGAAACCACTTCTGATGCGAAGAGCTCGATTGCTTGGTCAAGCTCGGCAGAAGCTCGTTGCTCTGGATCAGATCCTGCGTTCGATGAAGGAGAAGCCGACGAAGGCCGTATTCTACTGCGGCGACGGTCGAGTTCGCGATCCGATCACGGATGAAGAAAGGCGACAGCTCGATGCGGTATCCTCCCTCCTTACCGATGAACACGAACTGGGAGTTCGCACATTTACCTTTCGAGAGAGTCCAGCAGAGAGGGAGGAAATTCTGGATCAACTGCGTGATGGTTCTTTAGATGGGATTGTCGCGATCCGTTGCCTGGATGAGGGGATTGATGTCCCCGAACTCGGTGTTGGTTTCCTTCTTGCGTCATCAACTAATCCCCGCCAATTCATTCAACGTCGGGGACGACTCCTTCGCCGCTCGGAAGGGAAAGAATTCGCGACGATCTACGACTTCGTTGTTATTCCTCCCGATCTTTCCGGGGATGTTGATGACAAGGCTTTCAATATGGAAAGAAATCTATTTCGCCGTGAATTGGGAAGAATTAGCGATTTCTGTGAAACGGCGGAAAATGGACCTGAAGCGTTGCAAAAACTCCAAGATCTTCGTAGGAAATACAATCTACTTGCTACCTAACCGATATGCCTGAAGAAACTGACAAGATAGAATATACCCGTTCGCAAAAGCGATTCATGGAAGCTCCGGAGATGGTTCAGAATTTGGTTCGGGAATTCATCCAGCAGGAGCGCCCTGTCATGCACATGCTGAGACGGCCAGATATCCACCAGAAACTCCTCGCTATCGTCAAAAAGCACGTTTCATGAGACTTCGGAAACTTACCGTTCGGAACTTTCGCCCGTTCCGGGGAGAGCAAACACTCCACTTTTCGGACATCGATGATCGGAATGTTACTGTCGTGCATGCAGAAAATGGATTTGGAAAATCCGCCCTGCTCAATGCCCTGCTTTGGGGATTCTACGGGGCCGATGGCCTGAGTGACGGGTTTACTAATAAGGAGAGCATTATCAATCAGTCAGTCGCTGCTGACCGTTCGATCCCGGAGTCGGACAAGGTCGCTGAGGTTGAGATCAGTTTTTCCCACGATGGATCCAGATATCAGCTGATTCGCTCACTCGATCTTCTTCAACAGAATGCTGACGCCAGGAAAACCAAGTTGAGCCTTCAATTCACTTTGGATGGGCAGACTCTGACGGAACGCCTTCCGGAACAGAAACTCCGCTCTATGCTGCCCAAAGGCATAGTCCCACTGATTTTCTTTGAGGGGGAGGGGCCCAGTCGTTTTGCACTGGATGAGAATTCTGGAGAGGTTGAACTCGCGATTCGTCAAATGCTTGGACTGTCGCTCCTGCAGCAGACAATCGACGACTTGAAGCACGCGAATGTCCTCGGCAAGGTCCGGGGTGAGCTGAAGGAGAAGGCGACGGCCGAGACTGCGGAGCTTCTTGAAAAGCAGGATGCGTTGGATAGTCAGATCGAGAAACGCAAAGAGAACAAGAAGCAGGCCGAACGCAATCTCAGCGCAACAAAGGAACAGATCCGCGATGTCGATGCGGCACTTGCCAAAAACCGTGAGGTTCAGGAACTTCAGGATCGCAGAAAGTCTCTTGAGGAACGTTCAGCTACGGCGTCTTCGGATTTGGCGACTACTGAGGGAGAGCTTGCCAAAGTGATCTCGGAAGACGGCTTCAGTCTTTTCACAGAGAGCCTCGTCGACCGGGGGAAAACGATCGTCACCCGCCTTCGCAACGAAAACCGAATTCCTGCTCAGGTCCTCAACTCGTTTATCGAGGACCTGTTGAACAGCGATCGATGCATATGCACACGATGCCTCGAAGATGGTTCGGAGGAGCGGAAGGCTGTGGAGAGGCTGCTCACTACGGCCGGCGATCAGAATGTGAATAATGCCGTAGGAGCGATCGACAACGCACTGGGCCGACTCGCGGAACTTAGGGCCGTGACGAAGAGCCGGATTGAGGAGCTCAACGGGAAACGATTCAAGCTCAAGGACGACATTGGCGTCTATCAGAATCAGATTGAAGAAATCCACCAGAAGATCGGGAGTAAGGATAGTGAAAAAGTTCGCGATCTGGAAGATCAGCGGAGCAAGCTTCTGGACAAAAAAGATTCGCTCATTGGAGATATCGCGCGTCTTGCAGGCCAGATTGAGGATGATCAAGCGGAGGCAGATCGCTTGAAAGCCGAGATTGCTGCCGCGGAGGCCAGCGAGGGTGCTGCGCGGATCGCGAAACGTAGAATCGAGGGGATTGATCAGTCGATTGCATTGTTGGAAGATTTGTTGAAGTGCGAGACGGAAGATCTCCTGCCCATGCTGAACGAGCAGTTCAAAAAGCATTTCAGCAAGATCATCGATCGGGACTACGAGGCACTCCTGACGGAGGACTATAAACTTCAGATCACGCAGCAGCTCAATCCGGGCGAAGATCCTGTGATCGTTAATCCAAGCACGGGGCAGTGTCAGGTCACCTCGCTTGTGTTTATTGCGAGCTTGGTGGCGTTGGCGAAGGAGAGAGAGCAAATTCGGACCATCATACAGGGACTCTCCGGTGCGGAATATCCCATGGTTATGGATTCTCCTTTTGGACAGCTGGGAACCCACTTTAGAACAGGGATCGCCCAGATTCTTCCGTTTCTGGCTCCCCAGGTGGTGTTGTTTGCCAGTGCTGAGCAATATTTTGGGAAAGAGGACGCAGTGGCAAAGAAATTGGAGGCCTCAGGTCGAATTGGGAAGCGATACTATTTAGCCTATCACGCTCCTCAACCTCCGAAAGGTGCCACGGTGGATATTGAGATAGGAGGGAAACCGTATCAGCAGTATTTCGAGAACGACGAAATTTATACTGAAATTTGTGAACTTTCGTGATGAGAAGAATTCAAAGAGACTCAAGATACGAAGAGGTGGTCAAGGCGCTCACTTCCGGGGAGAAGCCAATCTTCAAAGATATATGGAGAGTGCTCCTTTTTGCTTCGATGCTGGGGCATAAGGCAGGCGAAAAGGCTGAGATTCAGAACTCGGACTCCGGGAAAGCATTTCCTGAAAGCTATTTAGGGAACTGCCCATCTTGGCCAGGGATTTTATATCTTTTGGGGCTTTCAGAAACTGAATCGGCTGAGATATTGCGTTCGGATACGGAAGAGCAAGACAAACTGATCGATATCTTTGAACAGCATGCAACCGCGGGTTTGGAAAAACTTGATTTGGCAATTAAGACGTTCGACCGACCTCTTGATGCAGTAGTGCATTTGCTGAGTGAAGATCCCGAAAGCAGTGAGACTGCAGTCGATTTTTCGGGTATTTAAAAATCCAGTTCGTCAAAGGCTGCGTAGCCAGCGAGTGTAGAGTGAATCGATTCTTACCGATTCATCACCAGAGCACATATAGGATAATCCTCGGTGGAGGTGATCAAGGATATATGATGCGGTCGCCCTTGAGTCATCCAGAGAAATTTGGTCTTTCTCCGCTCTAAGAATAATCAGCGCCGAGAAAGTGTCCGACAATTCTCCGGCAAATATTCTCCACGGGATTTCGACGCTCTTTTCGCCAGTAGCATGAGGAATCTCTGGCGGCCGTGATGATTCCGACATTGAAACGCAGAAAGCCCATCTGCAGAGAACATTCCAAGTTTCTATGCCGGTTGTACGCTTCAACGTGATGAGGTGGTCACGTCCTCGTTGTCCGATTCTAATAGTCTCAACAGGTGGCTTCATGATTCCAAAAATATCCTTCTCTGACTGAGGTGCTATGCAGCTCCTCATCGTGGTAAAGTTCGTATGAGCGAGTTACGAAAGGCCGGAGTCGTTCCAAATTCGTTTCGTCAATTTCCTCATCTGTGGATAGCAAGATGACCTGATGAGATGCGACTGGGAAATATCGTTCCACGAGGTGCTTACGGTGGGAGGAGTCGAGTCGCCCCAGGGGTGTATCGATCACCGTTGGAATGGGGCGCCCGGATGCGCGGGCTAAACCCCAAAGAAGAGAAGTGGCAAGAAGTTGCCGCTCCCCGGCGGAGAGGCGATCGAAGGGGAGCACGTTTCCATCAGCCCCTCGCAGCTCGACCTCGAAGGTAACGGGGTCAATCCGGAGCGAGGTGATGAGACTTTGCTTTCTCAATAGTTGGCGGAAGGATTCTAACATCAGACCCTCGATCTTTTCGACATGTTGTCGGGTTGCTCGGTCTCTGAATTCTTTGAGAGTGTCCCGGGTCTTCTGAGAATATTTCAGAACTCTCTGGGTATCCTCTTGATCGAGTTCCACTTCTGCGACACGGCGGTTGGCAAGGTCCGCTCGTTTCTCTGCTTCCTCAATTCGATTCCCGAGGGCTTCCATCCTCGCTTCGAGTGATGCGACTTCCTGGTCAATCTTTTCGGATTCCTGCTGGACCGATTTGAACTCGATTTGCAGGGCTGCGATTACCTTGTCGTCGGGAACGCGACTCAATTTGCGATCAATTTGGTCTCTTTCTTCGCGGTAGCGTCCGAGACGTTCCAGATGACGCGAAATGTCTTCGCGTGCTTTCAGGAGACCCTGACTTCGTAGATGGCGAACCGAGTTCACGAGGAGATCATCGGCGTGCAACTGGATCTCGCGGCCAGCGGTTTCTTTTCTTTTTGAAATGTCTTCTTCCAGCCAATCCTTCAGCTTGTCCTGAATCGATTTGCTTTTTGACCAGGATGAAAAATCAGCAAGTAGTTCTTTGTCGCGTTCTGCAAGGGATTCCAGCAAGACTCTTGATTGCTTGGTCTGTGCGTCGTCTTCAAGTGTGTGTTCCAACTCCGCCAACGATTCCTGCAAAATAAGTAAAGGCGCCGGACCAGCCGCCAGTTGGCGAAGGGCTTCCTCTTCGCCATGAATTTTTTGAAGGATGTCTTTCTCTGACCGCTTCAGTTCCTCTCGTTGTTCAAACAGTTCGCCCCCTGCTTGGCGGAATTCCTTTGATTTGCTATCCCTTTCTTTTCGGAGTTTGTCTGCCTTTTTCTGTGATTTCCCCTTTTGATCGGTAAGTTTCTTGAGTTCTTCGTAGAGCCGCTCGACTTCAGCATCAGCTTCTTGAGCCTTGGTTGCCGCGGATGAATCCCCCGATTCATCTCGCTTCCGGCGCTCAAGAACTTTCAGATCGCTTTCCAGTCGATTTACGAGATCCAAACCGAGGAGCGAATAGATTGCGGTGCGAAGCATCTCTTTTGCATTTTCCCCTTCGGCGAGGTCCTTGATCTGCTCTGCGTCAAAAAAGAAGAGGTGCGCGATGCCATTGGGAAGTATCCCCTCGATAAAATCGGCCCAATGCTCGGCAAGCTCCGGAGCAGCGTCACCATTGCGCTCCACGCTGATAGTTTCCTCGATGCCTCGCGCGCCAACTCTCCAGGAGCGGTCCACTTCATAATTGTGTATTTTCCCGTCGATCGTTTTCCGGAACCGAAGGCGAAGCGATGATCCTTCTCCCGGGTCCGCGCCGCGGTGGATAGTTCCCTCTAGATAGGACTTGTAGGGCATTCGACCACGGTTGGAAAGGCGAGCGCGCGACCCATAAAGAACGAGCTGCAAGGCATCCAACAAAGTGGTTTTTCCTCCGCCGTTAAGTCCACCCACGAGAACGATTGGTTTTTCGGAGCCGTCGGGCAGGAGGTTGATCTCCTGAATGCCTCCATAGACCCCGAAATTCTCAATTTGAAGAGACTCAAGAATCATGAAGACGAGGTTGTTTTGGTTTCCGTTTCATCGAGCTTCTGGTGCTTCTGAGCCGATGCCAGCCGTTTCTCGCGCTCCTGCGCTCGGTTGATCGCATCCTCTTTTGAGTCATAGAAGTGCCTGCGGAGGGACTTCTCGAGGCGATCAAATAATCCTGCTCTCCGTGCGCTTGCCTGTTGTTGCATGGTTAGGCTGAGCAGCTCTCGAGTAAGCTCGTATTGATGTTTGTCTTCGCCGCAGAGCTCCGCAAGAGTTTCCATCTGTTCCGGACCTAATAGCGTTTGGTCGTCGATTGCTCTTCCCGGAAATGATCGCCCCGTTGCTTCCTTGTAAATTACCGGCAGGCGATCCTCCAACTCGTGTTTGTCTACTACCCAGATTCTTCTGATTTCGACAAGTTCATCTATGGTAATGAGTTCGAGATCCCGAACTTCTTGCGGTCCTTCTTCCTGTATCCATTTCTGAGCCTCCAGCAGGTCACGCAGCCATTCTTCGCGAGCTTCTTGATGGTAGGGGCCGGGAACGAGCTTGTCACCGTGCATAAGCTGGGTCGATCCGTTCATTCGTCGGAAATCGCGCAAATGGTGGTCCTTCTTGTCATCCTCACTCGGCCTTACTGCATTTCGGAAGTCGAGCTTATTGCGAAGTTCTAAGAGCGGGCTCATCCATTCCTTCTCGGCATCGTTCTGTATCATCGCCGTCATGGATTTGTCTTTCTCGACGAGCGTACAGACCCAGCATCCAAATCGTGAATCGCCACAGCTCGGGGTGCTTGTATCTACGACTAGTGGGCATTCCCCATCCGCAGAGGCACCTGCATACATACCTAGAAGGTCGCGGTTGCTGTGTCCCCATGGGTTCTTCACTTGATTGAGAAACATCCAAACGTCGTCGTTTGTCCAAGCTTCTATTGGGGTGTAAATGAGGCAGCCTGCCAAGGTTGCACTGGGGCTCAGATGGGCTCTTGTCCGATACCGTTCATTTTTCTTGAGAACGTGCGCTCGAGCTGAGCTTTCGGCTTTCCTAGCTCCCAGAGCTAAGATGGCTTCACCGCTCTTGCTGACAACGCTAGAAATAAACTGATTTGAAGGTCTGATCTTCAATCGCTCTGTGCACCATCTGAATTTGTGACGTGGAGCTGGATAGCCCTTTCCAATAAGATTCACCCAAAAGGAATCCTCCGTCTTCGGGTGCAATAATTGCGGTTCTACCGGTATACGCTTTGCCTTGGCTGTTTCCGCCATCACCTCGAGTGAATGTTTCACCCAGGAAGAAACGACGGGATTCTCGACCATGGTATCTGTCGAGATCACATGGACTGGCTTGTGACGAGATTCTTCTGGGAGTTCCTCCAGAGCCAGCCAAACGAGCTGAAGGGTTGCGGTGGAATCCTTTCCTCCACTGTAACCAATGATCCATGGGATGTCATCGGCACAGTAAAGTTCTTTGATTTCCTCCTTGAGAGGATCAATCACATTGGATAATCCGAGTTCGGAAATAATCGACTTGGGCATGAGTATTTGAAATTATCTGGTCTAATTGAATTCTCCCTTGCGATAGGCGTCCTCTACTCGCTGTTCTTCGGGAAGAAGAGTGAGTCCGAGTGCCGTCTTGATCGCATTGACGGTGAGGGTCACATTGTTGCCGGCCTTGCTGACTCGGCCGCCGACGAGTGCTCGGCCTTCCCAGAGTTTGGTATTGGAGCGGGACCAGTCCACTTCGCGCAATCCCTTAAGTTGAGATTTCCATTTTGTGGGGTTGGATTTGAGCAGAGCATTTCCCGCTTTGCCGATCGCTTGAAGGGCTACGCCGTGGGAATGAATGAATCCCTCGCGGATTTCGCTCGAGGCAATTTCTCCGTCGCGAACCTTCGTCCACGCTGGAAACTGGCGGGCAACGCTTTCCCAAAATTCACGTGCCATGTCAGCGTCTTTGTCGATATCTCCCGTGGCGAGATCTTGAACCAGGTCCGCACAGGCGTTGTAGAACGCAGATAGGGTAAAGAGTTTCCGGGATCTAGGGGCCAATGAAGACTTTTCCATATCGACAATGTCGCGAAAAACCTCTGATTTGATCACCACCAACTTGGCGAGCTTGGCCTTGTCGTCCCTGTGGTCGTAGAGAATGCTGATCGAACGGCTTGGTCGGATCGCGTAGCGATTGAGATCGGTGAACATCTGTTGGCTGCGTTCGAGGCCGTGGTCCAGAAAGAAAACCACCGCGATCGTCTCGAAAGCGAGAGCTGGCTTTTCGTCTAGAGCTTCGAGGATCGCAGCCCGGCGATGCTGTCCATCATTGATCACGAACTTGGCCTCCATTGGCACCTTGAGAATACCGAGCTGATCTTCGCCATCGGGAAGGGGTGAAAATTCAACGTCTGCGTCGATGGAGGCCGTAAGGGCTGAGAAGATGTAATCGTCGGGATTATCGAGAACGTAATCGCGAATCTCCGGAATTCGCGTCTTGTTCAACAGGCGCTGGGCGCGGAGTTCAGGCGGAAGTTCTTTTTCGTCAAAGATCGAGATCTGACGCATCATCCGAAGCGTCCACATCGAGACATAATATTCTCGTCCAGCCTGAATGCCTCGGATCGCGGGAAAGTTTAATGTTGAGAGTGACGACATGGGAAAATTATCGTATGGAATTGTTGGATCAGGATGATGTGTTTGGCAAGTAAGAAACATACAAAAATAATTAAGCATACAAGAATCTTCATAGCCTTTCTACTGAATGAGTGACCAACCAACTTATCTCGACTGTAATGCCACGACTCCTATGGAGCCGCAGGTTCTTGAGCGGGTTCGGTTTTTCCTGGAGGAGGAGTTTGGGAACGAGGGAAGCCGTACGCATTCCTTTGGTGCCAGAAGTAAGCAGGCAGTTCAGAAAGCCAGAGATCAGGTTGCCGAGGTCGTAGCAGCGAAGCGGGAGGAGGTGGTTTTTACGAGTGGCGCCACGGAGAGTAACAACCTTGCGATACTTGGTTTGGAGGAATACGGAAGATCAAATTCGCGGATGCATGTCATCGCTACGGCGATTGAGCATAAGGCAGTTCTGGAGCCCATCGAGGAGCTCGAAGCGAGGGGCTTCGATGTCACGTTTCTCCCTGTCAACGTCGGTGGATGGGTCGAGCCAGAATCCATCGAGGACGCTCTCCGACCCGAAACTTTGCTCGTGTCCGTGATGCAGGCGAATAACGAAACTGGAGTGCGACAACCTCTGGCGGAGATCTCTGATGCATTGAAGGACCACGATGCATTTTTCCACGTTGATGCCGCACAGGGATTCGGGAAAGACATTGAGGTATTGCAGGATCAGAGAATTGATCTCATCAGTGTCAGTGGACACAAAATTTACGGGCCGAAAGGAGTCGGGGCCCTCGTTACTCGGAAGAGGGGGTTCCGGAGAACCCCTCTAAAGCCCCTTTCTTTCGGAGGAGGTCAGGAGCGGGGATTACGACCTGGAACCCTTCCCGTGGCGCTCATTGCAGGATTGGGTGAGGCGGCGAGTCTTGCGCTTAAGCATCATGAGAAACGGAAGTCGCGCTGCGAAGAAATTCGGAAAGAGGCCATTTCCGCGTTGTCGCCGCTTTCACCCAAAGTGATGGGTGATTCAGATAGAGTAATGGAGCATGTCCTCTGCTTCGCTTTTCCCGGAGTCGATTCAGAGGCTCTGATGGTGAGCTTGAAAGACTTGATCGCGATTTCCAATGGCTCCGCCTGCACCTCGCACAGCTACACACCCAGTCATGTATTAAAGGCAATGGGATTTGATGACGACCAGGTTGCTGAAGCTGTGCGAATCAGCTGGTGCCACCTCACACCGGATGTGGACTGGAAAGCGGTGCGAGAGCGAATTAAGACATTGATGTAAGGAATGAATTCTGAGCAATACGAAACTCTGCTGAATCAACTCAGCGCCATTGAGGCGGAATTGAGAGAAACAAGAAAAGTCTTGGAGCTTCATGCCCCCGAGAGAGAATTAGCCGGCGTAGAGGAAACGGTTTCCAAGCCTTCTCCCGAGGATCTCAATTTTGAAGCCGAAGGTCTGGACGCATTTTTGGGATCCGAAGCGTTTCATTCGCTGCCAGAGGCAATTGATCGATTTCTAGGAGTCCTGGGATATCTCCACTATTTGCACGGAGACTCTTTCTCGAAAATTTCAGAGATAAGGGGACGAAAGCGGATCTACTTTTCCAAGTCTGTTCACGAGATCGAGATGTCTGGTCGAGCGACGATGCCTCGCCAGATTCCGGGATCAGACTGGTTTGCCGTTTCCAACAACAGCACCAAGAATAAAGCTGAACTGCTTGTGCGCGTTTGTGAGAAATTGGGGCATAGCGCGGCTGACTGCGTGGCAGTTTCCCAGGCGATTGATCCCAGTGCCGGTATCTCGTTGCGGGCGCCGGAGATTCAGAAGCCTGTTGGCAACGGAGGGGCAAACGGACTTCAGATTTGAATTCTAGAGCAAATCAAATTTGCCCTCGTCGACCTGCCTGAAAACTTTTGTTTTCGCCGGGGTGCAGGAGTGAGCGTTTTCCGCATGTCTTTTCATCGTTGCGAGGACGA
>JARGOD010000087.1 GCA_029210205.1 Verrucomicrobiales bacterium
GCAGCTCCCAATTTTCAGGATTGGCGGCGAGCTCATTTTGGAGTTCTGGTATCGTCATAGGAGAGGCTTTCGAGGTGGAATTTAAAAGCGAGCGGCATTAAGCCGAAGTTTATTGGCTTCTACCAGCGTAAAATGTGACGATTAAATGAAGAATCTGTTCCTTCAATTTAATCAGGGCACGATCAAGCGCGCCCAAACCGGCGTTTGCCTTTTGCGATTCGTCGAGCGGGAAAGCCCCTGAGGTAATGAGATTTACTTAATCTCGATTTCGATGGCTTCCGTTTTGGTGAAGCGCTCTCGCTCATCTCTGGATCGAATAAGACGCGCATGAATTGATTCCCATGGCTCAATATCAGGACGAGGCTGTCCGCCTGTCAGAAGAATCTTACTGCTGGTCGTTCGAAAACTCATCGTCCGGGGCCCCCAGGAAGGACCTTTCACATCCATGTCCCGAATTCCATTCGGAAGTCGACGAATCAAGTCGTCAAACTTTCGAGTGTTGTATCCGGGTTCAAAGCCTAATTCAGCCCAGCTTTTGCCGTATTTGTCCCGGTCTTGACGAGGAAGGTTGAAGATAACTTCGTTCGGCTTCACGACGGCGCGGACGTCATTGAGTTTCACGCCTTCTGCCGGGAAATCGTAGCCAAAGTAACGGTCGCTCCGCTCCGAGGCGAGGGCGGGAATCGAGAAGTGAATATCGGCATTATCCGGAAGATTATCGCTGGGGACGTCCGCCACATAGGTGGCGTTCATTCCTTTCCTGCCAAGATACAGATGAACCTCGAAGCTGACTTCGTCCTCCAAGACCATTTTCCAGACGATCTCTTTGCCATCGAAACTGGGCTCTTCGTCGAGACGGAGAAATTTGCGCTGCCGCCGTCGCGCACGTGGATCGGGGTGCTCAGGAATTTCTTTCCAACTGCGGTAATCAAAACGAATTGGATTTTGAATGAAGTTACCATCGTCGTCTTTCAGGAAAATGTAGGCTCTTGCTTCGGGACCATAAAAAACGGCTTCATACTCAGGTTCGACGATTCGATGAATTTCATTCCAACTCTTTGCAGGTCGAAAGCCATAGAACTCTTTGCTCGTGATTTCAGGACGGGGAGTTGCGAATTTGTAGTCAATTTCCGTGAGAGGTTTTGCCTCCTCGGGTTTTGGTGGAAGGAGTGATGTCGGCATTTCTTCATCGGCTCCGCCGCCGCTGAGAATTGAAACCAGGGTCGGAAGCTGTCGTCCGAGGGTGCGATTTGCTATCTTGTTGGTGACGATTGCGAGCGAGTCGGTCTTCATCTCCGCCGGCTGAATGTAGGTGCGGATTTTCCGGCGACCGAGCATCTGACCAATCGTCAGGGCAGCGTCCTCATCGACAAAGTCTTCGAAGTCGGAAAAGATGTAAAGAGAGTCAATTTTCTCTTCCATTACAAATTCGATCGCTGCCTGAACTCGGCTGTCATTCCAGTTTCTGCCACTGGAGAGAAACTGGTTTGGTCTTGTCTTGAATGTCTCAATGAGTCGATCAACATATCGCTGAGGAGCTTTCTTGGGCAGGTCATGCCAGAGGAACCAATACGGCGTTCTCGTCTTCAATTCTGGATGGAACGGGACAACTTCTTCGGGAACAATGATCATCACGTCAGTGGTTGGATCCACTGTCTTTTCCTGTCGGATCACCATGTTCCGTAAGTAGACGACGGGTGAGTCCTTAAAGTTCTTGTCGACTTCGCGGACGACCATGGGGAGGTATTCCGCCATTGAACCTGAAACATCGAGAACAACACCGAGGACATCACCTTCCATTTCCTGACCGAACATCATCTTTGAGTCGGCGGAAGTCGGCATGCCGAGACTCATGGAGGGGTTGAAAGAGACGATGTTCTGCATCGCCATGTCGGCAACCGGGACATCGAGGCTGGAAACTGAGAGGCTTGACTCTGCGGAGACCGAAATGATGTCAGTGACAGCAGTGTTCACGGCCGTCGTCGGATCGACAGTCGGTTTTTCCATGGTGGTGTCATCGATAGTCTCCTCCTGTTGTTCAGCGGCATTCGAAGCGACGATCTGCGGTGGAACATTTGGGGGGATCTTGGTCGCGACGGAAATCAGCATCGCAAAGATAGCGACGTGGAGAAGGACGGTGATGATGATGGAGTTGTATTTGTCACGTTTGACCGCGGCTTCCCGCATCCTTTCCGCTTCCGCTTCGGCGGCGTGAAGAGCATCGATCTCTTCGTGAGAGTGTTCCACCTTTGGCAGACTGATGGGTTCATCCGACCCTTCATGGTGAGCCAGAGTAGGAACGGCAGGACCAGCATCAGGCGGAGGAGGCGAAGACGACTCGGCTGAAGCTTCCTCGTCGATGTCATCGGCTGAAAGAGCAACCGGCGCAGCCGCTGCTGCAGCTTGAGCGATGTGTGCTTCCAGTTGCTGTTGATAAGTCAATGAAGGCTCATAGGCCGGGTCAATTTCAAGCGAGCTGACGACGAGGCCCCGAGCTTGTTCGTAGGCACCGACGGCGCCATAACACTTAGCTGCATCGAGCCATGGAGCCGGCTCACGGGGAAGGGCTTCGCCCTGGTTGACTACCTCGACGGCGGCTTCTTGTCTGCCTTCGGCGACAAGGGCTTCAACGAGTGAAAGACGCAGCTCCCAATTTTCAGGATTGGCGGCGAGCTCATTTTGGAGTTCTGGTATCGTAGGCACGGCTTGCAGGAGTGTTTGGATTTAGATGGCATTTAGCCAGAATTCATTGGCGTCGGCGAGTGTAAATTGTGACCTCGGTATCAGGTTTTTTCTTTCCCGTGAGTGGCGTTTGTTCAGAATCAGTAGTCAGACCGTTTCAACGGATCTCCTTTCGCTATTTCCCCGTGACTTTTTTGGGGGCAATTTTGCTTTTACTGTCTGTTTTTGGTTGGTGGCAAAGTGGACAATATTCGGAAAGGAGGCTCCATTATTTCGGCTCCCGGTCCGCTGAAATATTCACCTCGAGTTCGTTGATCCGAATCAGCGTAGTAGATGGTCACATTGATCCTCACGGTCGGCCGAGAGGATACAGGCAACGGAATGCACGGGGAAGGATGATGATCCGCCCAATGATGCCTTCGCTGCGACTTGCCCCGTCCATTTGGGAGCTGACCCTTGGATTTTGGCACCTGGTTCTGGGGGTTACGGTGTCGACCGTGGGGGCTGCTTACTTTGAATGGCGGATACTCAGGAAGAAGAGTCAGGAGGTAGCTTTAACAAAATCCTCCACGGGACAGAAATCCTCCACGGGACAGGATTGAATTGTCCTCTCCGTCGCACAAGGTGCTGCAGACGTTAGGCTATCGCCGGTTCAACAGATTTTAGTTTACTGTCTCCAGAAAGCTGGCCGGATGCCGGGAGGCAGCCACTGGTCGGAATTGAACCGACGACCTATTCATTACGAGTGAATTGCTCTACCCCTGAGCTACAGTGGCGGGAAGTGTGCCCAGAATCGGGCGGGCGGAAATCTAATGCAATTGGTTCCGGTGTCAATCGGAGCACGTGGCTCGCCTTTTCGGTTATTTTGAGGTAGTTTATTTCTGTAATATCGGGTCACACTTTTTGGTTTGATGGCAAGATAGAGTAGAAATTAGAATGGATCGGACCACGCAGGAGCTGTTTATTGAGCAGGTCCGCGAGCACCACGCGGGCTTGCGGGGATTCGTTCGTGCGCTCGGCGTTGACCCGTTGTGGGTCGACGATGTCGCTCAGGAGGCCTTCATTGTAGCCTACAATCGGCTCGATGAGTTTGATCGCGAACGTGACTTCGGGGCCTGGCTGCGGGGCATTGCGCGTAATCTCGTGATCAACGAACGACGCAAAGATGCCCGCAGGAAGCGAATTCTTTCCGATAATTTGACCGACGTACTTCTTTCCAGTTCCTCCGCCAGTGATCATGAAGAAGAGGAGATTGGCGACAATGGCCTCGCAAAGTTGAACGCGCTACGAGCCTGTGTTGCTGACTTGCCCGAGAAGAGTCTGGGACTGCTTCGCTCCCGTTATGAAGATGAAAACTCGGCACACGATATTGCCGATGAATTCGAAATGAAGGCTCCAGCGGTCCGAAAAGCGCTGGAGAGAGTCCGTATCTCCCTGCGCAAGTGTATGGAAAAGCGATTGGAGGCGGGTTCTGCCGCAGGAAATGCCTGAAGTCATGGACTTACGACTAAGAGCTGAAGAATTGATTTCCGAGTTCCTGAGTGGGGACTCTTCGGAGGCAATTCTTAGTGAGCTGGCTGATCTTGCCTTAAAAGATGCATCAGTAGCTGCTCGGATTCGGGAGGAACTGGAGTTTTCCGAAATGTTGAGGCAGGTAGTCGAGGACGATGTTGCTGATAGTCAGGCTCTTTTCGTGGAATCAAAGGCGGCATTTGCTCAGTCGAAGGATCAACTTGTCGAGAAGGCTTGTGATGGCAGGATCAATCCGGCGGAATGCAATCAGCTCGCCAAGTTTCTGCTCAATGAACCTGACGAAGTTGCAACGCTGAAAAAGAGCCTCGCCGAAGACGAATGGATTCGGGGGGCCGTTTCCGAGTCGCGGAGTGAAGAGGCCTTTATTGAAGCTCTCGAAACGAGAATGTGGGCGGAAACAACTCGTGATCATTTTGTTGAGGATTTTCAGGATCGGCTTGAGCGGGAAATCTCGGCCGAAGACGAAGTCGATAACATTATCGAGATGCCTGTTTCGTGGACCCCGACAGTACTGAAGATGGCGGCGGTAGCGGCAGCGGTGGCATTTTGCGCATTCCTGATGACACAAGTTGGAGTGAACCATCTTCCTGCTTCGGCATCGGTCGCGATGGTAACCAAGTCGAGTCCTGATGTGAGATGGGTAGGCGAGCATGTTCCCGGTTCGAATGGCGAAGTGGTGGTCGGTCCCTACGAACTGGAGCGTGGAATCGTGGCTCTGAAATTTGCCAACGGGGGAGAAATGACCGTTGAAGGTCCGGCGCTTTTTGAAGTTAAGGATAATTCAACGGCTCATGTTCATCACGGTGTTGCCATGGCTCGAAACGAGCAATCCAGTCCCGGTATCACCTTGAAGTCGAACGGGCTCAGTGTTTCGGAGCCGGTGCCTCTTATTGGAATTGATGCCCGCTCAGAATTCTCAACCGAAGCAATTGTCTTTGAAGGAGACGGCGGGGTTTGCCTCGATGGAGGGGGGTGCCGATCCCTGTTCGAATTCGAGGCAGTGAAAGCGGATCGAAATCGCGACCGCCTCGTCGATATTCCATACAACCCCCAGCCTTTCCTTGGTGGGTGGGAATTGCTCTCAGGCGTTGAGAAAAACCTCGGTTCGGTTCGTATTGAAATGCCGGGCACGACAATTGAATCAACGGATCGGGAAGGCGAGGTTCAGGTTTTCGTAGAAAATGAATCATTCAGGCCTGAGTCCGATCTTGAGGTTGATCAGGTTAGCACGGGTCACTTTGCATCGGCCGAGCTTAACCCCGGGCAAGCTCTCCAGGCTCGCGGGGATTTAAGAAGTTATCTACTTCAGCTGTGGCCCACCACTGGAGTTGATGGCGAAGAAGTGGAGGCGTCCCTGACTTTCGATCACGAGGTGGTTGGTTTGATCTACTCTTCAGACCGACTCACTAGTTCGGACACATCAGTTGGAACGGCGATTCCCCACGTGGGGGAAGAGTTTAACAGAGAGCGGGGACTCGATCTTGGGCGGGATGAAATCTTGCTCAGTGATGATCGCCGCACTCTGAATTTAAAACTCAAGGGCGGTGAACTTGAGGTCGATCAGATTAGGGTTCTCGTTGCGTTGAACTAAATTCACTCTTTGTTCAGCACTAGCGAGATTGCTTCTGCAGCCGCGGTGAATCCGAAAGTTCCTGTCACCGGCGTGGCAGTCCCGAACCCCGTCGCGCAATTGAGCCGAAGATGGCTCCCGGGTTCCGGATCCTCCCGAACCGTCCCATCGGCCCACGGAAAGCGGGCGTTTTCTGTGCTGAAGACGGCCCGCACGTTGAACGGCAATTTTTCCTGCTCGGCAGGAAAGTTGTATCTCTGACGAAGAATCTTGCGCACGAGACGCAGGAGTCGGTCGTTAGTCGCGTAGGCAAGATCATCGCTGCTCACTTTCGCAGGGTTACTTTTCCCGCCAGCACCACCGGCAACGACCAGGGGGATCTCGCGATCCCGGCAGGTGGCGATGAGGAGGGCCTTTTCGTCAACTGCGTCGATGGCATCGATGATGACGTCGAAACCGGTCGCAAGGAGTCGCTCGGCCGTGTTCTCGGTGAAGAAAGAGAGGCCTTCGTGAACGATGATCTCCGGGTTGATGAGTCGCATTCGTTCCGCGAGCGAAGCAACTTTGAAACGGCCGACGGCACCGTCCAAAGCAGGGAGTTGGCGATTTACATTAGTGATGCAAACCTCGTCGAGATCAATGAGTGTGACCTCCCCGACCCCGCTTCGGGCCAGTGCTTCGGCACTCCAGGATCCAACCCCGCCAACTCCGATCACGGCAATGTGGGAGCTGCGGAGTTGCGGCAGAGCCGTTGTGCCGTAAAGGCGGGCGATGCCGGAAAACCGGTCGAGATAATCAGATGGAAGCACTTCGTTCAATAAGCGTGATCTTGCGTTCAAGCTTGGCTCGTTGCAAGTTGAGCTTCAGGCTCAGGAACAATGAAATGGCAAATCGCAGCAGTTGGAAAACCTTCTCTCGCCTATGCAAAAGACGGTGTGGCAGAGTATCGCAAACGGCTCCGGCGTTATGCAACTGTCTCGGTTGATATGATTCAGCGTGACGCCGGGAAGGAGAAAAATGGACAGCAGCTGCTCCAATTGAGCGAAGGCGCATTGCGATTGGTCCTCGATGAACGTGGCAAGAGCTGGACCACCGAAGCGTTCGCGAAGCGGGTCGAAGACTGGCAAATGGACGGAGTGAAGCGAGTTTCAATTCTCATTGGAGGTGCCGATGGTCATTCCGAAGAGACGCGGCTTGCGGCGGATCATGTCATCTCGATGAGCGGATTTACTCTTCAACACGAGTTGGCGCTTTTGGTGTTGATGGAGCAACTCTACCGGGTTCATACCCTGATGAGAGGCGAGCCTTACCATCGGTAGAAACCGCTATCGACCGAGCGAAAAAGTTTAAAGGCGGCGAGAGTCGACAGACTTTTGAAGATGCCGTTTTACTGTCGATATCCTGACAAACGAGGAATCCCCCAGTATAGAATCACCTCTTTCATTCAAGAGAAACTGAACGAAGCATTCCATCATGAAGACAAGTGACTTTGACTATCATTTGCCCGAAGAGCTCATCGCCCAGCGCCCGCTTGAGCGACGGGATGCCTCCCGCATGATGGTTATTAACCGTGAGAGTGGCGAAATCGAGCACGCCCGCTTTTCTGATTTCTCTTCCCTCGTGGATGAAGATGATCTTCTCGTATTGAATGACACTCGCGTTGTTCCGGCCCGCTTTTTTTCCAATGATCAAACCCGTGAAGTCTTGCGTGTCGATGTCGTTGGCCCACGCCGCTGGAAGTGCCTTGTTCGACCGGGTAAGCGTTTCAAGGTGGGGCGAACTGTTGAGATTGGAAGCTCTATCGGCACCGTCATCGAAATCTGCGAAAAAGGGGGAGAGAGGATCATTGAATTTGATTCTGAGCCTGATGAGAATGTTCACGGACATCTCGCGCTTCCTCCATATATCGAACGGCCCGACGAGGTATCGGACAAAGAACGCTACCAGACAGTCTATGCAAAGAACGCCGGGGCGATCGCTGCTCCCACGGCGGGGCTTCATTTTTCAGATGCGATGCTGGACGCGTTGCCTCATGCATTTGTCACCCTGCATGTCGGGATCGGGACGTTTCGCCCCGTTTCGGAAGACGATGTCACCAATCATCACATGCATAGCGAGCACTATGAGTTGCAGGAGTCGACGGTAAAGGCGATTCAGAAATCGAAGCGGACGGTTGCAATCGGGACGACAGTAGTCCGTGTCCTCGAGAGTTGTGCCGACGGGAACGGAAAGTCGAGTCTCAAAGCAGGGCAGGGTGAAACTGATATTTTCATCTACCCTCCCTACGAATTTCAGGTTGTTGATGCCCTCCTCACCAATTTTCATTTGCCTAAATCCACGCTGCTGATGTTGGTGAGTTCGCTGGCGGGAAAGGAGCTGATGCTTGAGGCCTATGCCAAAGCGGTAGAGGAGCGTTATCGCTTCTTCAGCTACGGGGATTGCATGGTGATCATTTGAACAAATTAAGCTGCATTTCGCAGTTGTTTAGGGGGCCAAAAAGGGCTATCTGTCTTCCACACACACAACCTCCGCACGGAATTCAACGGGATAGGCCGGAGGTAGACAGTTCGCACATGTTCCATTTTTTCTCGCAAAAGCGACTTCAGAGCCGTGGGTTTTCCAGTGGTCAGAAGCGTCGCAAGCCGAACGAGACTGCTGCGTCAGAAATGATGCGGACGGGCTGGCAGGTTTGCGGGCTGCTCTTTATTCTTTTCGCCATGATGGTTTCATCGTGGATTGTCTTCACTTCGAGCGATACTTCGATATTCGCGGGGAACCCACTTCAGGCCTTCGTTGTTGTCACCGTGATTTCCGCGACCTTCATGGTTCACTGGCATGTGAGTCTACCTCAGACTTTTCGACAGAACTCAACCGTCACGCTGATGCTGACGATCATTCTTACCCAGCTCATGCTGGTTAAATTGAGCGAGTACGTGGCGACTACCTTTGCTCCGGGAGGAGGCTTTCGTTTTCTCGTCGAGCCGTATATTTTTGCTCCCATTGTGATGTCGCTTCTTGTCGGGCGACGGCATGGAACTTTTGCTGTCGTTTACGCGAGCCTTTTCGGTGGAATGACGGTGGCCAACGATGAAGCGTTCCTTTTCATCATCTTTTCGATGATCTGCGGATTTGTTGCCATTTACCTGTCTAACCAAGTCAGAAAGCGGTCTCGGCTTGTGACTGCGGGAGTTTACTCAGGGATTGCCTGCGTTTGCCTGGCGTTCACCCTTGGGCAGATTCAGTGGCCGGGGTTGGATGCGGGAATCGAGCAATGGGAAATGGTCGGCAAACAAGCGCTCTCGGCGATATTGGTCTCGACCTTGACGGCGATTGTTGTGAGCGGGTTGCTTCCTCTTATTGAAGCGGCGTTTCGAATCACTACCGATGTCTCCTGGATTGAGCTTGCCGATCTCAACCATCCGCTTCTCAAAAAGATGACGATCGAGGCTCCCGGGACCTATCACCACAGTCTCGTCGTGGCAACGTTGGCGGAAACAGCTGCAGAGGCGATCGGGGCCCGCTCTGTGATGTGCCGGGTCTGTTCTTATTTTCACGACATCGGGAAAATGAAAAAGCCCGCCTACTTTGTTGAGAATATTGGAGACGGGCACAATCCCCATGACGATTTAACGCCGAACATGAGCGCCCTGATTGTCATGGCCCATGTCAAAGATGGCGTCGACATGGCGATTAAGCACAAGCTCAACGCCGTTATCGTGAATGTCATTCGCGAGCATCACGGCACCTCGTTGATTCGATTTTTTTATCACCGAGCACTTAAGCTAAGAGATGAAATTCAGCAGCAGTTTGAAGAGGGGAAAGCCCACGAGGAGGATATCCCGGAAGTGAAGACAGAGTCCTTTCGTTACGCCGGCCCGAAGCCACGGACTCGCGAGAGTGCGATCATCAGTCTTGCTGATTCAGTCGAGAGCGCTTCGCGCAGCATGCAGAAGCCGACCGTTAAGAAGATCAATGAAATGATTGATGACATTTTTCGCGACCGGCTCAACGATGGCCAACTCGACGACGCGGCTTTGACCCTCTCAGATTTGGCAACGATTAAGAACAGTTTTTCGAAAACGCTTCGAAGCATGATGCACACTCGCATCGAATATCCGAAGCTGGATGAAGGGACGGAGAAGCCAAAAGTGAAAAAGAAAAAGTCGGCCACTATTGAGCCTGTCACTTCGACGGGAGAGGAAAGTCCGGAGAAGGTGGCTTCCAAGTAGGTCACTGTTTATCAAATAACGGGTAGAAAAACTTTGATATCGAAAATGGACTCGTTACCGACCGTTGAGGTGTTTGATCATATCAACAGTGGGGGAATCGACAGCCAGTGGCTTGAAAAAATGGCCACCCTCGCAATACCAAAGTGCCTCGCCAGCCGAGGAACTGAAGATCCGGTTCTCCCCGGTCTGACCAACATAGAGGTATCGCTCATTACTGATGAGGCGATTGCGCAGGTGCACGAAGAATTCATGGACGATCCCACTGCGACGGATGTGATCACCTTTCACCATGGCGAGATTCTCATCAGTAATGAAACAGCTAAGAGGGAAGCGCCAGCGCATGGGAATTCTGAAGCGGGCGAAACCTTGCTTTATCTGATCCATGGTCTCTTACATCTCAATGGACACACTGACTTGAGCGAGCCTGAGAAAACGCAGATGCATGCGTGCCAGGAGAGCATTCTGAAGGAATTAATCCTCGGAGACTCAGCAAATTGATGTAATTTAGAAGCGATTATGGAATGGTATTACGCATCGAATGGACAACAAATGGGCCCGGTTTCTCAGGAGGAACTGATTAGTCTTTTTGACCGGGGGGAAATCAAAGCCTCGGACCTGGTTTGGAATGAAGGCATGCCCGATTGGGTCGCTTTCAGTTCGGTCCCCGAATTGAGGTCTCCAACAGTCTCGACCGATCCGGGTGGTGCGGAAATGCCTCCATCGATGCCGCAGGAGCCTGCAGTGCTTACGCCTGCGACCGGAGGACCGGCAATCGCTGGCGCTGCCGGGACCGAGAAAGTGCCGACCTACTTATGGCAGTCGATTGTCTGTCTTGTTTTGTGCTGTCTTCCGGCTGCCATTCCCGCGCTAGTTTTTGCGACGAAGGTCGAGCCAGCGTTAAAGAGTGGCGATGTCGCTGCGGCAAAGGAGGCTTCGTCGAAAGCGAAGATGTGGTGTTGGATTGCTTTCGGGGTCGGAATCGTGGTGAATATTATTGCCTTTCTCGTCGGAATTGCCGGTGCGCTTGCAGAGCAGGCCTGATTCCTCGGATGTCGAAAGCGACCAGGATTTCAGTTTCTGTCGCCGTCTTTCTGATCGGCATAATTGCGGCCTTTAATCTTCGTCGTGACAATCTCGCTGACGGCGTTTCGTGGTTGCCGAAGTGCTCGCTGAATCAACTGACCGGGCTCTACTGCCCCGGTTGCGGCAATACGAGAGCGACGCAAGCCCTGTTAAATGGTGATCTCGCCGCAGCATGGCAGCAAAATGCTGCTTTCGTTCTTGCGATTCCCTTTTTAACTTGGGGCGCTGGTCGTCTTTGGTTTGCCTGGGTGTTTCCAGGCAGATTGAAACCGCTTCGGTTCGATTGGAAATACGGTTACTCCGTGATTCTCATTGTTCTCGTGATTCTCTTTGGTGTGATGAGGAATTTCCCTCAGAAACCATTTAGCTGGTTGGCGCCGGTGCCGCTCAGTAGTGTTGGAGACGAAGGCTCTTGATTGCTTTGCCGAGCGACTCAGCGACCATGGTTGCACTGACTGACTCCGGTGCGATTTCGGCAGAGTCTCTCGCGATTTCTGCCGCCTGTCCGAGCAACCAGCTCCCAAGGCAGGCGGAGTCGTGTATCGAAACGCCCTGACCGATAAGGCTTGCGCACATTCCAGTGAGGACATCGCCCATGCCACCGCTGGCCATCCCGGGGTGCCCGGTAGTGTTTAACTCGAGGGGGTGGCCCGGTGTCGCGATCGCCGTTCGGCTTCCCTTGTGAAGCAGGGTGAGGCCCCATTCGTTGGCAAGAGTTTGCGTGAGCTGGTTCCGGTTTCCAGTCCTGTTCGTCAGCCGCGCAAGTTCGCCCGGGTGCGGGGTGAGAAGTCGATTCGAGGGAAGTCGCTTTGGATCGATTCCAGCCGATGCGAGGGCATTCAAAGCGTCAGCATCGACGACCATAGGTTTGCCGTGGTGAAGCAACGCTTCAATCACCGAGCGGTCCCGGTCCCGGCCAAGTCCCGGCCCAATCGCGACAACATCGTGCTGAAAATCGAGAGCCTCGCGGATCGATCCGACCGGTTGGACCATCACTTCGGCTGGACATTGCGCGGCGACAATAGGGTAGATCTCTTCTGGAACACAGATCGTCGTCAGACCTGCACCGGAACGGGAAGCTCCCAGGGCGGATAAGGCGGCAGCCCCGGTGAGGCCGCGTGAGCCGGCAATGAGGAGAGTCCTACCAGATTCTCCTTTATGCTGAGCAAAAGATCGGCGCGGTAACCGAGGACAGAGGTTGGATGGAAATAAGAAGCGGATTGATTCATCTGCCTCCAAAACCGGAATCTCCAGCGGAATATTGATGAGTCTGCCTAATTTAGAGACAGAGGCGGCGGCAAAGCCCGTTTTTGGGTGACAGATAGAGAGAGTGTAGTCCGCAACCACGGCTTCTTCGCCTGCTTCCCCCGTATCGGCATTCAGCCCTGTAGGGATATCAACTGCGAAGCACGTGCTATCGCTATGATTTCGCCGTTCATTCAATTGTTGGGCCGCCGAAAGAATTTTCCCTCGCAGCGCGCCGGTCGCTCCAATGCCAAGGAGTCCATCGATGAGAACGAGTGAGTTTTCGCGGGTGATGGCAAGGGTGTCAGGTTCCGCTTCCCATTCGTCACGTTTCTTCAATCCCAGTTCGGAGAGTTCATCGCGCCCATGAGAATAGCGAACGTTTACTTTCCAGCCCCAACGTTTGAGCCATCGAGCAATGACAAGAGCGTCCCCTCCATTGTTTCCTTTACCACAGAAGACTTCCGCCTCCGCCGGGTGTGGGAAAAATTGACGAATTGCATTGCTGCACTTTTCGCCGGCCTCGTTCATGAGGCTCTCGGCGGAAACACCCGTTGCAAAAAGCCGCGTTTCAGCGGCTGCCATTTGTTCGCAAGTGACCAGCATAGGTCACATCTTAAACTAGAATATCCGACGGTTGAACTGTATAATGCCGCGGGCAATGCTGTCAGCTACGACCTGACGGTATTGGGGGTCGAGCATTGCAGAGCGTTCGTTCTTGTTACTGATGAAGCCGCCTTCGACAAGAATCGACGGGTGCTTGGTGCGCCGAAGCACCGAGAAATTTCCAGTTTTCACCCCGCGATCCGTCGCTCCAACATTCTTGATAAGTTCAGTCTGCACAAGACGGGCAAATTTTTCTGATTGAGAGCTGCGATAGAAAGTTTCTATCCCAAGGGCGGCGGTCCGGTAGGCGGAATTAAAGTGAACACTTACAAAGACAGCGTTTCGATAGCGATTTGCATGAGCAGAGCGTTCAGACAAGGCGATGAATTCGTCGCGTGACCGCGTCATCACCGTTTTAAATCCAGCTTCCCGGAGGGCGCGCTCGAGTCGACGGGAGACATCGAGATTGATGTGCTTTTCATAGACATAGGAATCAGCAGCACCGAGGTCGCGACCACCATGGCCGGGATCGATGATAACGGTTTTAAAGGCAAAAGCCTGACCGACACCGGCCAGAAAAAGGCAGGAGAGGATGAGAAAGAATCGGGAGAAACGGAAAGGCGACATGATCAAGCGGAACCCTAAAAGGTAAATCTTTTTAAATATTCTTCAAATTCTTTCAATAAATTTTAAAATTTAACCTATTTGGTCTTTAAAAGTTATAAATTACTTACCAAAGACGAACCATTTCGTGGAGTATGCAGCCCCCCACGACATTTTAAGGACGGAACTCAATCTTGTTTCTTAGGAGTAGAATTCGCGATTTCGCATCACCACAGCCGATGCTTGACCGCTTTTTTTTCTGCCTTACCTTCGATCCCTCTCCGGAATTCCGACGATGAATTCCCTCGAATTGAAACCCAAATCAACGATACAGATGCGCGCACTTACTTGTTCCATTGCCTTTGCGGGCCTGTTTTTTTCCTGCCTGACAATGAACGCTGAAGAAACCAAAACTCCGGAATCCTTAACCGAGCGTGTAAGCTACGCTTATGGTCTCATGATCGCCCGCCAACTTGGAGAACGGGGTGTGGAAATTGACATCGATCAATTTATCGCAGCATTTAACACGGTAAATGCAGGAGAAGATCCGATTCTTTCTGAAGATGAGATAGCGTCGGCATTCGAGGAAAGCCAAAAGCTCGTCGATGAAAAATCTGCCGAGGGTGATGATAAAAAGATCATGGAAGCCGGCAAAAAGTTTCTTGAAGAGAATGAGAAGAAAGACGGGGTCGAAGTAACCTCGAGTGGCCTTCAATACGAAGTGCTTAAGAAGGGCGACGGTGCAAAGCCCGAAGCGACCGACGAAGTGACCGTGCACTATCACGGCACCTTGATCGACGGCACGGTTTTCGACAGCAGTGTGGATCGCGGTGAGCCAACTTCTTTCCCTTTGAATCGTGTCATCCCCGGTTGGACCGAAGGGGTCCAACTCATGCCGCTTGGTTCGAAGTATCGGTTCACGATCCCCTACAACCTGGCCTACGGGTCCCGTGGCGCCGGAGCTGACATCAAGCCTTACAGCACGCTCGTCTTCGAAGTCGAACTGCTCGAGATTAAATAGTTTTTTCGAGTGAGTGAACAGGGTTAGGTCGGTTATCTAACCCTGTTTAGTCATCCTTCTTTATGCTGAAAAAGATCGTCTCAGGTGGCCAGACAGGTGTGGATCGAGCCGCGCTTGAATGGGCCCTCGATCTTGGCATCGAATGCGGTGGCTGGTGCCCTGCCGGAAGAATTGCCGAGGACGGCCCCATTGACAGGCGCTTTCCTCTTATCGAAACGCCCAGCGAAGGATACTCCCAGCGAACGGAGTGGAATGTAAGGGACAGTGATGGAACTGTCTTGTTTTCAAAGAGGCCCGAAATAGCAGGGGGCACGCAGTTGACGAAAAAATTTGCCTCCAAATGGCGTCGTCCATGCTTAGTGATCTCTGAAATTGGCCCATTGAATCCCGCGACGCTTCTAAACACCTTTATCGAAGAGCATTTTATTGAGACCCTGAACGTCGCCGGACCCCGCGAATCAACTGAACGCAGGATGGAAGGCTTTGTCCGGAAAGTCCTCGACGGGGCCTTCGGAAACCAACCAATTTAAACACAACATGGAAACGCAAATGAGTGAATCAAACAGCGTCGCAGAATCTGCGAACCTCTCGGAGACCGAGATCCTCAAGGAGGAGATTATCTCCAACCTGATTCGAAATCAGGCTCACAGTGTCGAAACCGCGACCACAGGAGACTGGTGGCGCGCGATTTGTCTAGCTGTTCGCGGGCGCATGCTGGAGCGGGCTTGTGAGGTTCATACGGAGCATCAGAAGAAGAACGTTCGCCGGGTTTACTACCTCTCTCTCGAGTATCTCATGGGACGTCTTCTTGAGAACAATCTGGTGAGTCTCGGGATTTTGGAATCCTGCCGCGAAGCGATTTCTGAGCTCGGGCTGGACTTGGATGATCTCCTCGAGGAAGGACCTGACCTCGGTCTTGGAAACGGTGGACTTGGCCGCCTTGCCGCTTGTTTCATGGATTCGCTCGCGACGCTTGATCTTCCCGCGGTGGGATATGGGATCAACTACGAGTTCGGTCTTTTCCGTCAGAAATTTGTCGATGGACAGCAGATGGAGTCGCCTGACGAATGGCGACGTTTTGGCAATCCATGGGAAATCTGCCGACCGGAATATGCGGTGGAAGTTCCTCTCTACGGTCATGTCGAGAATCAGTTCGATGAACTCGGTCAGGGGCGTCCCGTCTGGGCCGATACCCGTTCTATCCTGGGAGTGCCCTGGGATGTGCCCGTCGTCGGCTACACCGGTTCGACGATCAATTATCTCCGACTGTGGGAGAGCAAGGCCTCGCGCGATTTCGATCTCGATATCTTTAACCGTGGCGGTTACGTCGAAGCGGTTCGCGAGAAGGCGGAGAGCGAGTCGATTTCGAAAGTGCTCTACCCGAACGACTCAACCGAGGCGGGTAAAGAGCTCCGTCTCGTTCAGCAGTATTTCTTCGTCGCCTGTTCCCTGCAGGACATTGTGAAGCGTCACCGTCGATCCAATGACACTTGGGACAGTCTTGTCGATAAGGCAGCAATTCAGCTTAACGACACACACCCGGCGATCGCGGTGCCCGAACTCATGCGCATTCTCATTGATGATGAGATGTTGCCATGGGATCAGGCCTGGGGCATTTGCCAAAAGGTATTTTCCTACACGAATCACACGCTTCTTCCGGAAGCGCTTGAGAAGTGGAGCGTGCCACTGTTTGAAAAGGTTCTTCCGCGTCATCTCCAAATTATCTTTGAGATCAACAAGCGTTTCCTCGAGGACATCGTAGAAGTAAAATGGCCGGGAGACAGTCAGAAGAAGGCGGAAATGTCTCTCATTGAAGAAGGGGCTCCGAAACAGATTCGGATGGCCTACCTCGCTGTCGTTGGGAGTCACACGACCAATGGTGTGGCGGCACTTCACACTGATTTGCTTAAGAAGCACCTGTTTAACAGTTTCTTTCAGCTCTTTCCGGAACGTTTCCAAAACAAGACCAATGGCATCACGCCGCGACGTTGGCTCAAAGCGTGTAACCCTGAGCTGTCCGCACTTATTGACCGGTCGATTGGAAATGACTGGCCGGCCAATCTTGATAAGCTGCGTGACCTGGAAAAGTTCGCAGACGACTCTTCGTTTCAGGAGGAGTTCATGGCGATCAAGCACCGCAACAAGGAGGCACTGGCCGCATTGATCAAAGAGCGTTGTGATATCGACGTGGATCCATCTGCGATTTTCGATGTGCAGATCAAGCGGCTTCACGAATACAAGCGACAGCATCTCAATCTGCTGAACATTCTGACGCAGTATCGCCGACTTCTTCAGAATCCGGACCTCGATGTCGTTCCGCGTGTTTTCGTCTTTGGTGCGAAAGCGGCTCCGGGGTATACCCTCGCTAAAGAGATCATTCACGCGCTTAACGCGATCGGTGATGTGATCAACAATGATGAGCGGATCGGCGGAAAGCTGAAGGTCGCTTTCATTCCCAACTACGGCGTGAGTTCTGCTGAAATTATCATTCCGGCATCTGACGTCTCCGAGCAGATTTCGACGGCGGGCAAAGAAGCGTCCGGCACAGGCAACATGAAGCTTGCTCTCAATGGTTCCCTCACAATTGGGACGCTCGACGGAGCTAACGTTGAGATCAAAGAGGAAGTAGGCGACGAGAACATTTTCATCTTCGGCCTCACCGTGGAAGAAGTTGAGTCTACCTGGAAGAGCGGATATTGCTCGTTCGATGAGTACTGGGCTGACGAGGAATTACGGGCCGTCATTGACTGGCTTAGCTCTGATTCGTTCGCGCCGAAAGGTTCCTTCGACAGTATTCGTCGCAGTCTTCTTGAGGGAGGTGACCCTTACCTTGTGCTTGCTGATTATCGCTCCTACGTGGATGCGCAGGACAAAGTCGATCAGGCTTATCGAGACAAATCCGGATGGGCGAAAATGGCGATTCTGAACACCGCTCGCGTCGGAAAATTTTCCAGCGACCGGACGATTCAGGAATATGCCGACGAGATTTGGCATTTGCCACCGTTGACAGTCTAGGCGAGCGATTCCT
>JARGOD010000088.1 GCA_029210205.1 Verrucomicrobiales bacterium
AAGACTGGAAAGCGCCGGTCTACGGTGAGTAGCAGGACTCCAATCTGCTCGTTCGAAAGCAGAAGGTTTCGCGCTACACGCGCGAAATCATATCCGATTTCTCGAAGCGCACTTTCGGAAGGTGCGCATACTTGTCCTCTTCGGAACGATAGCCGGCCGGGCAAAGCACAGCCGTCGTGAGGTTCTTCTCTTTGAAGCCGAGAATCTCGTCATACTGATCAGCGATGAAGCCTTCCATCGGGCAGGCATCAATCCCCATCATCGCCGCGACGCTCATGAATTGACCAAGTGCGATGTAGGTTTGTTGCTTGCCCCAATTCTTGATTCCCTCTGCATCAAGATTGTTGATAAAGCCAACCATCATATCGCGATAGCCGGTGAAGCCCGGCTCGCCACGGACTTCTTCGACCCGCTTCACAAAGTGATCGACGTATGCTTCGTCAACGTCGGTGCGAAGCGCGATGACGAGTAAGTGAGAGGCGTCGGCGACCTGCCGTTGATTCCAGGAATGAGGGACGAGCTGCTCACGGATTTCCGCATTTTCGACGACGACGAATTCCCATGGCTGAAGTCCGAAAGAAGAGGGTGTCAGGACAAGAGATTCTTCCAGAGCGGTCCATTGCTCCGCAGGTATTTTCTTAGCAGGATCAAAAACTTTCGTCGCGTAACGCCACTTGAGAGCGTCGAGAATGGTGTCAGAGGAGAGTGGGTCCATAAAAGCAGAGTGTGAAGAGGTTACGTTCAGTTGAATGCTCGATAACGGAACATCATGATCGACATTGCGATGAGGTCAAAACCTGATTTCAGGGATCGTGTGTTTTTGGCAGCAGGAAACCAAGGCCCCCATGGCACAGTTTCTGCGGCTCCTCCTCACAAACACAGAGAGCGGCAGCAAACCTTTTAATCTTACGGCCGTTTGAAACCTGACATAACAATATGACGACGGCAAAAGGAAGTGCTCCGAAAACAGCGGCTAGTAAGCCCGCGGCAAAGACGGTCGCGAAAAAGACATCGGCACGAAAGCCGGCTGCCAAAAAAGCATCGCGCAAACGCTCCAAAACTTCATCCGCGATGGAGAAGGCTTACCCGATGGTTTCGCTGATTAATGAGGTCGTCGAAAAGCAGATTCCACCGGATTTGGTTGCTCGCGTCAAAGGGACGAAAGACAAGAAGCAGATCATCAGCTCGGTCTATCCTTACGAGAGGGTCATGAAGAAAGCTGAGTACGAGCGGCAAATCGCTCTCCTTCAGATCGAGCTCGTCAAGATGCAGGCCTGGGCGATCCAGAGTGGAGAGAAGATTGTCATGATTTTTGAAGGACGTGACGCCGCCGGGAAGGGCGGCACGATCACTCGCTTTACCGAGAACTTGAATCCGCGGGGCGCACGCATTGTTGCTCTCGCGAAACCGACTGACCGTGAGAGAGGTCAGTGGTATTTCCAGCGCTATGTTGCCAACCTGCCTACCAATGGCGAACTCGTTTTTCTTGATCGGTCGTGGTACAATCGGGCCGGGGTTGAGAAGGTCATGGGTTTTTGTCCTCCGAGAGAGTATCTCGAGTTCATGCGTCAAGCCCCTGAGTTCGAGCGCATGATCACGCGCAGCGGAGTAAGGCTTTTTAAATTCTGGTTCTCAGTCAGTCGTGAAGAACAGCTCCGCCGCTTTCTGAGCCGGGCGCAGGATCCGCTCAAACAATGGAAGCTCAGTCCTATGGATCTCGAATCCCTCGGCCGCTGGGATCAATACACAGAGGCAAAGGAATCGATGCTTTTCTACACCGACACCGCCGACGCTCCGTGGACCATTGTCCGATCAGACGACAAAAAGCGGGCGCGCTTGAATGCGATCAAATTTCTCCTCAATAGCCTGCCTTACAGCGGGAAGGACGAGGCGCTTCTAAGCGACATGGATCCTCTTGTAGTAGGATCTGCAAAAACAATCTACGAGCAGGGAGAAAAGGTCCGGAGTGCTGCAGAAAAACCCGGCGATTAGAAAATACGGGCGATGTTGGAATCGCAATGGAGCGAGGTTAGGTTCATGTTACCGACATGATGATTCTCGCCGAAGTTGCTGAAATTACAGAACGCACTACCGAAACGATAACCCAGACGGGAATTGGTCTGGGCTCAGCTCTCGCGGTTGTTTGCTCGTGGGAACGTAATCGATCCATTCTCTGGGCGATCCTTGCCGGGATTCTCTCTTGGTTTTATGTCGTCTATTTTGCTCTGACAAGGCAGGAGAACGAGCAGAAATAGAGTGGTGCTCCTCTCTTGCTATGACTCAGAGGATTGTGGTTTAATTCTCTGATGGAGAAGAGAGTTTTGTCGACCACCCTTGTAATAATCTCGCTCCTTTCCAGTTCCTTGTTGAATGCGAATAGTCCGCGCTCAACCCTCCAGTCTGTCGTCTTGCCGACAATAGAGTTTGTCGAAGTGCCGCTCTATCAGGCCCTCGAGTTTTTACAGATCAGAAGTGGTGAACTGAGTGGATCTCCATCGCTCGGGATAAATTTCATTTTGAAAGGGGGAGATGAACTGAAAAATATTCCGATCACGTTGAATCTGCGGGACGTCTCCCTTGGACAGGCCCTCTGGTTCATTGCTGAAATAGCCCATCTGAACTTCAGTATTGATCAGCATGCTGTCATTGTTTCGAAACCGGATGAGTGGAAAAAAGTGCCGGCTCGACCTTCGTCAGCTGATCGAAAAGTGGCCGAAAAAGTGAATCAAATCGTGATCCCGAGAGTTGAGTTTTCCGAAGTCCCACTTCCGGATGCAGTTGATCTACTTCGAACATTTTCCCGTGAACTCGATCCGGAAAAGAAGGGAATTAATCTGGTGCTACTAGGCGATGTTGGAGAGGGGAACCCTCCGGAGATTACCCTGCAGCTTTCAAATATTCCACTCGCCGAGGCGATTCGATATACGGCACAGCTGGCCGGCTACGAAGTTCGACTGGAGAATGGAGCTGTTCTCCTTGGGCCGAAACCGCCCGAGTCTTAGCGACTCTTTCGCCACAGTCGAATTCCGAGTAGCAGCGCCGTCAGCGTCAGTCCGATCGTGATCCCCCACCACATTCCGGCGGCGCCCCATTCCAAGCGGAAGGCGAGCCACCAACCAATCGGGATAGAGATCACCCAGTAGGCAAAGACGGCGATCCAGGCGGGGATGTTCACATCGTCGACCCCACGAAGTGCTCCGACTGAAATAATCTGCAGGGCGTCGCTAAATTGGAAAAACGCGGAGATCACGAGCAGAGACGCGGCGAGAGTTCGCGCCTCTGGTTCGGTCACAAACCAGCCCGCAATAACGTTTGGAAAGAGAAAGACAAGCGAGGCGCTGAAGAGGGAGAACGCGCCTCCCATCAACCAACCGCTTGCCGCGATCGGTCGCATGCGCTCCCGGTTATTGGCACCCCATGCCTCACCCATGCGAACGGTCATGGCCATGGAAAGTCCTAACGGAACCATGAAAATAGTCGCGACACAGGTGATCGCAATCTGATGAGAGGCCAGCGGTACTTTTCCAAGCGTGCCTATGAGAATGGTCGCCATGACAAAGGCACTCACTTCGGCGAGGAGTTGTAGACTCGCGGGGAAACCCACCTTGATGAGTGAGCGAATCGAAGTCCCGTCCGGCGGTCGAAACCAGTTTCGCGGGACCCAGTCGTGGATCGTTGTTGAAGTCCGGCACCAACGGAGCAGCGCGAGCAGCGTCACCGACCGGGCGATTAGAGTGGCGATGCCCGCCCCTTCGAGACCGAGCGCAGGAGCGCCGAGCTTGCCGTAGATTAGAATCCAGTTGAGGAAAATATTCATGAGCACACCCCCGAGACTGATCCAGAAAGCCGGCCAGGGGTGGTTCATCGCGTCGGCGTGGTTTTTGATCGCCATGCACCCAATCGCCGGAATCATCGAGACGGCGACGATGAGAAAATAGTCGCCAGCAGCATTCGCGACTTCAGGCTCCTGACCAAAGAATGAAAAGAACGGGATCGTCGCGAGTGCTCCGAGGACTGTGAGGATGCCGACGACGTGAGCGATCAGTAGTCCATTGCGCAGTGCTTCCCGTGCCATCGCCGTGTCGTTCGCTCCGCGAGCCTGTGAGACCCTGATGGACACCGCCATCGTCATGCCAATTCCGATCATGAGCGGGATGTAGAGGATCGTGTTTGCAAAAGTTGATGCCGCCAGTGGAGTGACCCCGAGGCGTCCAATCATGAGCGTATCGGACAAGCCGACTAGCATCTGGCTGATCTGTCCTGCGATAAGCGGAAAGGCCAGGAGTAGAGTGCTCTTTCCTTCGCGAAGGAGAGCAGGACGTGAAGAGGAACTCATGAGGGTTGAAACCGCAACGTGGGGGAGTAGCCGGTGAGGAAGTACCCTTCGCTCTTCGCGTCGAAGGGCAAATACTATTCAGCGTCGCGACGTTTTTGAAACACAAGAGGGTTAAATCAATGACCTAACCCTGTTTGTTCACCGGTCTTCCTCGATCACAGAGCCGTTGATTTCGATCCCGCCCTCGACCGGGCGGGCGGAAACGCTCATGCGATAAAGGCTTTCGTCAGAAAACACGGAGACGCTTCCGATTGAATTCGGCGTGACGATAATACTGGGAGCGCTCATTTTGTCGAGGTCACCTCCGAGGGTCATTGCGAGACGTTCGCTCTTAATGGTGATCGTTTTTTCCCCGGTGTTCTCCGAGAACGTTAGTGTGGGTGTCAGGGTAGTGAGGTGAAAGACCCCCGGCGACTTTTCAATCACTTCGGAAACGAGCGTTTCTCCATCAGCGACGACGGCTGAAAACTTCACCGCGTTACTTCCGGGTTCGAGCAGTTCGCTGAGTTGGTTCTCCCACTCCTTGAGAGACTCCTCGTTTTGGTCTCCCCAATCAATGCCCTGTGGCACGACGGGAAGAGTCAACGCAGCCGGTGCTTCGTTGGCAACCGGAATAGGTAGCTTCGTCGGGAAGTTCATTATCAGCAGGATCGCAACGACGACAATCGCAAACACCTTGATTGCGACGAGCCGCCAATGCTTCCTGCTCATCTCGAAAACTCAGCTCGCCTCTGAAACGGATGATAGATTGAAATCTTTCACCACGAGTGGCGGCACATGCATCGGTGAGTCACCTTCGCTGCCGAGGACGCGCTCCTGCTTGCCACTGGCGACAATGTTCTTGAGGACATTGGCTGGCGATTCGTTGAATCGGAAATTGTTCACCGGACCATCGATCTTTCCGTCTTTGATCGCAAAGGTACCGTCACGGGTCAGGCCAGTGTAGAGCAAGGTTTGTGGCTGCACCTGACGAAGGTACCAGAGCCGCGTGATGAGAACCCCGTCCTCCACGCTCGCGATAAGTTCATCAGTCGATTTCCCTTCACCCGGCATGATGAGATTTCCCGGCCAGGGCAGGGGGTCGATCCCATTCTTCTGAGCCCAGAATCTCTGGACCATGAGATTTTTCATGACGCCATCTTCGATCCACATCGTTTTCTTGCGGGGGATACCGTAGTAGTGAACTCCACAGGGAGCGGGTTCGTAGAGTGGATCGGAATAGAGTGTCGCATTCTCCCCGAAGATCTGATTCCCGATCAATTCCTGATCTTCTCCGACGAGGCCATTGAGAAAACTGCGGTCTTCGTCGTAGTTTCTCTGACCGAGGTTCCACGAGAGAATCGAGAGCAAATCCCGGACGCCGGGCGCTTCGAGCACGACGGTAGTACGCCCCGCTTTTCGAGCCTTAGCATTTCGTGAGGCGAGCGCTTTTTGAATGGCGCTGTCGCCCACCGCAGCAAGATCGAGTTCGGAGACATCGGTGACCTGAGTGCTCGCCCATCCCGAGCCGCGGCCTTCAGCGGCACGGGCGGTAATGGAGAACTTCACTCCTGTACTTTGCTCGTGAATGAAGACACCGTTTGTGTTGATCTGAGCCGATGAAGAAATGGACCGCTCGAGGTAGCCCGCGCTATCGACACCGGCGCTGCGGCCTTGCTCGATGACAGGCCGTATCTGCTTGAGCGCATCTTCCGGATTCATCCCGGCGGTCGCTTCAGAGAAATTAATCGGCGTGAGATAGTCGCCCGGTTCGACTGGTGGAAGATGCTCAGGATCTTCCGGAGCGAGTTTCGCCATTTGCTGTACTTTTTTTACCGCTTCGCGGATCGCCTCATCGTTGGACTGATTGATCTCAATCGAAGCGGACTGCTTCCCGTAATTCACGGTGATACCGATTTTAAATCGATCGACGACACCGTTCGAGGTGATGTCGTTATTCGCCGAACGAAGTTGGAGGTCTTCGGTCTCGTGCAGCCAGAGCTGGGCACCATCGGCCTCAACGAGGTTGAGGATCTTTTCACCGAGTGATTCGAAGTCTTGTTTGCTCAGGCCCATGCTGTACCTCCTCCGCTACAATCGCATTTTGATGCGGTTTTTTTGCCGGACTCTTCCGCCGTGTTGAGAATGTTGATTTGCCGGAATCTTGCGGGGACCGCCCCGTGCGAAACCGGTGCGCCTTGCCCCGGTTGTCCTTTGCCGCAGCGGAAGGAGCCGCCCATTTCGTAGGTGCCCTTCCCTCCAAGGCCATCGCAGGCATTCCAGAAGTCGACCGAGTTGCCCTGGTAGGCGACGTCTTTATACATCCCGTCGAGTTTTCCGTCGGTGATCTTATGAAAGACCTGGGCCGTGAACTGAAAATTATAGCGCTGCTGGTCAATGCTCCAGCTGCCGCGGCCTTCGGCGAAGATGCCGTCTTCGACATCGGCGATGAGAGACTCGGCCGTGACCGCGTCATCAGTGCCGGGTTGGAGTGATATGTTAGGCATCCTTTGAATCGGAATGGAGTCGTAGCCATCGGAGTAGGCGCATCCGTTGGAGCCGCCATCCCGTCCGATGAGAGCGGCCTGCCCCATCGCCATTTGATAGTTTCGAAAGATACCGTCTTTGATAATAGGAAACTCCTTACCTTTCGTCTGAACCCCGTCGTCATCCCAGCCGATCGTCGAAAGTCCCTGCTCAGCGGTTCGGTCAGCGAAGATGTTGACCCGTTCGCTACCGTAGCGAAGGTCGTCGAGCTTCTCCGGGGTGCAGAAGGAAGTGCCCGCGTAGTTCGCTTCGTAGCCGAGCGCGCGGTCGAGTTCTGTCGGGTGTCCCACGGTTTCATGAATCGTGAGCCAGAGGTTGCTCGGAGCGATCACGAGATCTTTCTTCCCCGGGGTTACTGAGGGAGCCGCCATTTTCTCCTTCGCTTGTTCAACGGCGAGGGCGGCTTCTTCGACGGCATTCCAATCACGGAAATGTTCGTATCCGGCGGCTCGCGGAGGAAGAAAGCTTTCCCGGCTTGCAAAGCCGCCCTGCTTCGGGTCAGTCAGGGTGACACTGAAACTTGGGTGGAGCCGGACGCGTGACTGGGTAATTCGACTCCCAAAGGTGTTCGCGAGCCATTTACGCTCTCTCACCGCAAGGAGGTAGGAAAAGCAATAATTCGCACCGGTGTTTAGCGCGGAGCGATTGATGCCAAGAAGTTGCTCAACTTTGTCTTCGAGCGAGACGGTGAAGGGATCTACTTCGATGGGAAGCTCCCAATTTCCTTGATAGGCAGGGAGGATTTCCAATTCGATTGGCTTGGCTCTCCATCCGGCTTGTCCTTTTGCGAGCGCGATTGCCGACTCGGTGACTTTGCGGATCGCTGTTTCAGAGAGGTTTTCAGTCGCCGAAAATCCCCAGGCACCATCGACAAGAACCCTGACAGAACATCCGAGTTTTGAGTCGGCGTCAACCCCCTGCACCATTTCTTCTCTTGCGAAGAGCGACTCGGAGTCGGTCTGCATGAGGTGAAAGTCTGCAAAGGAAGCCCCGAGACTCGTCGCGTGCGAAAGAGCCACCTCAGCGAGTCGGGGAAACTTTTCCGAGAGCGCGTCCGCCGCTTCTGCGGACGTCACCCAGCGGGATGATAGCAGCGTGATCCCCGCTGCCGAAGTGCCTTTGAGCCAATCACGTCGATGCATCTGCGGAGGCTAGCGGAATCGCAGATAAGTAGCAATGAGTGAATCGTGACGAGTCTGGAAACACTCTCACAGCAGTTTCCTGACAACTTTTCCTTCCCATGATAGTTTGATCGAATATGGCCCATCATCCTTTTGTCCCGTTTTTCGCCCTTTTCGTATTTACCTGCCTGACCCTGCCCACGGCTGCCTTATCTCAACAGAAGGGTAAGGCCAAAGGAGGAGGCAACCGTTTTGCGGAATTAGAAAAGCGCGCCCTGGCTGAGCCTTTCGTCGGAGTTACTGTCGACGGAAAGGTTGAGGAAGGGCTTTTCGAAATCAAGTCAACGGGGGTTGCGACTGAGCCGGTTGTCGCCGCCGCTCATGAATTTCTGGGGGGGCTTTCTCCTGAACAGCAGGTGAAAACGCGATTCCCGGTCGATGATGATGAATGGCGCCGGTGGGCAAATCAGCACAGTCTTCCGCGCCAGGGAGTTTCCTTCGAAGAAATGAACGATGAGCAGCGGGAACTGGCTTTCGGATTACTCGGTGCAGGACTAAGTGCAAGGGGATTGGAAACGACTCAGGATATCATGAAGCTCAATCACACCATTGCCGAACTGAGTGGTCGTGAGGGTGAGTATGGATATGGGCGCTGGGCCTATTTCATGACGGTGATGGGGGAACCTTCGGAAACGGAGCCGTGGGGTTTTCAATTCGACGGCCATCATTGTGTCATCAACTACTTCGTCCTCGGCGATCAGGTCGTGATGACACCGCTCTTCCTTGGATCCGAGCCGGTTTGGGCTGATGGAGGACTCTATGAAGGCACGATCGTTCTGCAGGAAGAGCAGAATCAGGCTCTCGCATTCGTCAACAGCCTGACTGATGCTCAGAAAGTGAGCGCGGTCCTGAAGAGCGCGAAAGACGGGACCAATTCGAATACGGAAGCGTTTCATGACAACGTCGTCATTCCCTACGAGGGGCTCCCCGTCTCAGAATTGAATGAGAGTCAGAAGGCTGCCTTTCTCGAGCTTACCGCTCTCTGGATTCACAATCTAAAAGAGGGGCACGCCAAAGTGAAAATGGAGGAGGTTGAAGAGCATCTTGATCGGACCCGCTTTGCCTGGATCGGTGGAATGGATAGTGAGTCCGTTTTCTACTACCGCATTCACAGCCCGGTCGTGCTCATCGAATTTGACCATCAGCGTCCCATTGCTCTGGGGAGGGATTCGAAGGCAACGAAAAATCACATTCACGCGACAGTGCGCACCCCCAATGGGAACGACTACGGTAAAGATCTTTTAAAACAGCATCTGAAAGATCACCCTCATTAGGGGCGGACTGGGCCGGAGGAAGTCCGTCGGAGCTCATTCACTTGAAATCGAAAATATTTAAGGAAATTGATTGACCGAATAAATTACACATGTAATTATTTAATTGAATTACGCGTGTAACGGAATGAAAACCACCGAGCAGATCTCAATATCAAAAGCCGAATGGGCGGTGATGGAGATCGTGTGGAATTCGTCAAAGCCACTGATTTCGGAAGAAATTATCGCAAAACTGGCTGAAACGCATTTCTGGTCGGAGGGAACCATTCGATCGCTGCTCAACCGGCTTTTAAAAAAGAATGCTCTGGAAACAGAGCGTGAGGGGCGCCGGTTTTTTTATCGGGCAGCTCGTGAAAAATCGGAGTGCTTGCGGCAGGAGTCATTCGCTTTTTTGGATCAGTACTTCGGAGGAAAGCTGACTCCGATGATGGCCTGCTTTCTCGGTGACGAGAAGATCGGAGACGATGAACTGGATCGTCTGGAGGAACTGATCAAGCAAAGGCGGGAGGAGCGAAAATGAGTGACTTTGCCGCACTTCTAATCCCAACTCTCTTTTGGGGATCTATTCAGCTGGCAGTTTTTGGAGGTGTCTTGCTCCTTCATGAAAGGACTTTGAACGCTGTCTTCTCTCCCGCGATCTTCTGCACTTTGATCGTTTTCATTTTCATTGTCTCGATCTTCCCTGAGACAATTTTCCATGATCCGCGTGAACTGTATCTCTTTGGCGGAGATCGTTTTTGGGAAGCAAGCTTTTGGATCGAGATCACTTCGATTTGCTGGCTTTCGGGCTTTTTGATATTCACTCTCGCTACTTTTTATTCGATTGTCAGGAATCACAATTCGCTGGTGCGAATTCCGATGCTGATTCGTCCTGCCTTACTCGAATTGGTCGAGCGATTGAAAAGCCGACTTAAATTGTGGGTTCCGGTGACCCTTTACGAAAGCTCCTCAGTCAGCTCTCCGATGCTTTATGGGTGGGTTCGGCCACGAATATTTCTCCCGCTTGAGGGCGGCGAAGATGCGGGTGATAACGTCGAGTTTATTCTAGCACATGAGTGCATGCATATCCGTCGACGGGATATTTTTTGGCAGTGGGTAGTCCTCGGAACCGCGCTGGTGTTCTGGTTTCATCCGTTTTCCTGGCTGCTTTTGCGGCGCTTTAAGGAGAGCCGGGAACTCGCCTGTGATGATTCAGTCCTCAAGTTCTTCGATTTTGATTCGGGCGACTATGCGTCGGCTTTACTCAGCGAAGCGAGGAGAGCAAAGCACACCCAATCAGAGCGCCCTTTTCCCGTCTATGCGGGGATCATTGAGAAATCTTCTCAAATTCAAACAAGAGTCCAACACATCATGAATCCGAAATCCCCCTATCCCTTTCGTCACTTCATCACTGGTGCTACCGCCTGTGCTATCTTGGTCACGAGTCTCTTTATCACCCAACTAAGGTCCGCGCCATCGCCGGGCTTTAGTGAATCTGAGCGGACCAAAATTGAAGAACAAGCCGAAGCCATTCTCAAGGCAATCTGGAATAAAAGAGATGCAATCGAAGGCTATGAGTACGCTTCGAGTTACTACAAGTCATCGGTAAGTCTTGAGCAATACCGAGCAGCGATGGAGTCGCCTCAGATCTCTATGATTAATATCACGTCACGTAAGCTGACCGACATCAGTGAACTGACAGGTCCTGAGGCAGTTGAGGGAATGAAGAATGCACAGCTATCGTACAAGACAATGATTGAGGGCACCGATGTGAAATTGAACGAGAGCCTCTTTCTGGTTCTCGAAGACGGGAAGTGGTTGATGTCGGGACATTGGATTCGTCCCTGAATCAAACTCGTATTAAAAGAACCTCCGTCGACCTTCTACTGGTCGAGTCGGGCGGTTTCTTTCCCTGCCCCGATCCATCCCGAGATCCCTGCCGAAAGATGTCTGATGTTGGTGTATCCGGCGTCCCGAATCATTATGGCTGCCGCTTCGTAGGCTTCGCAGGAAGGACTACCGCAATAGACGACAATAGGGACGCTCTGATTTTCGCCGAGGACGGTTGCGATCTCTTCTTCATGCGCCCGAAAGTCGATCGCGCCGGGAATGTGACCCTTTGCGAAATACTTCGAGCCATTCACATCGACCAAAACTACCTCGCCCGATTTAATGAGCTCTTCCAGAGTATCGACGCTGATGTCAGGAAACTCAGAGGCAGGTGCCTTGATCCCGAGCAGCGTTGAGCAGAGCACTGCGATGAGGATAGTAAAAAGTGTTTTCATGCTTCGAAGATTAGATCGGAAGGGGCTGAAAACAGAACACCCGACGGTTTCCCGCCGGGTGTTCCAAAAGGCTGTCGCCAGCGTGTGGGGGGTTAGCCTGCTTTCTCCGTAACGGAGTCAGCTTTGTTGTGCTCGCTTACCACGTCCACTTCTTTGCCTTCGAGATCAGAAAGCTCGACTTCCTCTCCCTCAGCATTCTTCACGACAGTGCTGGCCTGAATTTTAAAAGGCTTCTTGGCTCCGTCTACGGTGAGTGTTTTCGTGTCCGAATCGTACGAAGTCACTTCGCCTGAGTCAGTTACTTTTTTTCCACACCCGGCGTAAGCCGAGCCTGCGCCGATGGCGATCGCTGCGATAATTCCGAAAATTTGTTTCATGATCAATAGATGGGGGCTGAGTAATGTGTTTGTTCTCGTGGATGAATTCCGGTAGAACATGTTTCGAGTTGATCGGTTATTATTGCGTTTGGCAAGCCTAAACCGGCGGCTCGACACTTTACTTTTGCAGACCCATCCGGATGAATTCTCGTCACATCGCTCGCTTTCTTGCTATCGCCTTGGGATCTTTTTCAGGTCTTTATTCTGTGCAGGCGCACCCGCTTCCTGAGATACCGGTCTGGTCTTTTTTTGAGAAGGAAGGAAAAACGAGAATTGAAATTGAGATTGATCCTCGCTGTTTCACGGACGATCCGGAAGAGGAGCTCTACATGCTTTACTGGTATCTGCAGCGCTGCGATGAGGCTGAGAAAGAGGAAATGTTCGACCTCGCTCGAAAGTTCATTCCCACCCGTTTGGATCTTCTTTTCAACGCCTCTGCAGGAGTTGGGAAACCCGACTTTAACTGTGAGTTTACGACCTTGGGAGGCCGCCCTCTCAAAGCTTTGGACGATCCTGTTGTGATCCGGGCAGTCTGGGAGACAACGCTCCCTTCTTCAGTAGTTACCTACCAGGTGAAGGCTCACAAGATTGGAATTTACAGCGTCTTGTTCCTAAACCACGTGAACGACGAAGCGGTTCCGAGAATCCAGACTCTCTTTCCCGGAGAGGAAAGCTACATCCTTGATTTGACTGCTGCAAAATAGGGAAAACATTTCTCTGACGTGTTGCCGTGAGTGGGTGCGAAAGAGAGGAGCGCGATCTCGTCACTGGTCATGACTAAAGATTCTCTGGAAGGTAGGGTCTTGAATCTAACTTGTCAGCGCTTCCTCATTCTGTTGTTTATCGCGGGCGTCCTCTTCTTGATGCCACCGTTGATGCAGGCGCAGAGTGACGAAAATTCGTCCATTGGTAGCAAGGGAGAGGAGCGAACTTTTGTAACTTCTCATCCCGGTTTTCTGCCTCTTCCGGTCGCCCTCGAAAACTTTTCTGAACTCCGGGAACAATCTCCATTCCTGCGCCCCTTAAATGTCGCGGGGTCACTCGCCCTCACCGGAATAGCGCGGATCGAAGACGACACTGTCGCGACGATGATTGACCTTGAAACGTTTCAGTCTTTTCTGGTTTCCAGCGAGATCAATGGGGCGGGCTGGCAGTTGGTGGAGGTCAAGGGTGACCGTTCCGATATCGAATCCCTGACCGCCCGGATCAGGGTTGGAGGAGCGGACGTCTTTTCCGTTCGCTACGAAGAAGCTCCTGTTCAGGTCAAAGGAATGAAAGGGGTCGCGGTTTCGACCCGGATCGGCAATGGAAGCCCGGGAGGTGGAACGGGTCCTCATGGAGGGCCGGATCCACGAGTTCTCACTCCTGATCAATTGGACGATGCCAAAAACGCGGCCCGGAATATCCGCGATGGATTTCAGGCGGATGGATACCCTGATAAGCAGACCATTCCTCCGGAGGTCGTTTCAAAAATTTCGCGGCTCTCCGTTTCTCAGCGGGAGAGCATCAACGTGAAGATGTTCGAGTATCGGAATCGCGGACTTGGCTTGCCGGAGCGGCAGCAAATCTACAATCGGCTTCTCGATCGGGAATTGTCGCAGCGTTAGGTGAATTGAGATCTTAGTAAACGAGAGAGAAATTTTCTATCTAGTCTTCGATCAGTTCAATCGCCTTCTCGGCGAGCCGCGTTCCAAAAATGACGTAGCCCTCACCGGAATAGTGGAGGTCATCTTTTATCTCTTTGCCCTTTCGGTTCTTGCCGTCGTTGAGATCATCGGTATCAACCCAGGCGCCATTCTCTGAAGCATCAGCGAGGGCGACCTGAATCTCGCGAATCGCGGTCCAGTCAGGATACTTTTTATCCTCCATGTCGAAATCGCTGAGGCGGCCGATCACGAAGTTCAGTTCCTCAAGGTTCAGGTCAGTTTTGACCTGCGCTAACATCCGCTTAAAGCTTGCTTCATACTGCGCGGCAAGACTCTCCTTGGCGTCGCGTTCTCCCTGCATCCAAAGGTAAGTGACCGTAGCCAACGTTTCCCCTTCGATTGCCGCTTTCACCGCCTTCATCAGAACTCCGTAGAGATCACCAATTCTTTCCGGGTTTTGGCCTTCCTCGACCTGCCACGATTTATCCCAACGACGAATGGGCTGGCCACCCAAGGCGCTCTTGACGACGATAACGTTTTCTTTCCCAAATTTCGCTTCAACCGTTGGAGTGAAAGACTCCTCCGGATTGAGCCCCGCCATGTTTGATTGCCCTGAAAGGATGAAAAGATGTTTGCCCTCATCGGCAGTGAGAAGGCTGCTGGAGAAAATAAGAAGACAAAGGGGGATGAGCAGTTTCATGACCCACAGTTTCCCGCATTTCAGAAGAGCGCGGCAATGCAATTTTCGGCGCATTGTCAGAAGACTGCCTCGAGCGAATCGTATTCGAACGCGGATTGGTCTGCGTTGTTCCCAACGCAGCTACGCCGGAGATCGGTAGCGGCAAAATCTTCCGTCCGCGTGCCAGGATCGAGAGACATCCTTTTGGGACATGGATTTTAACGAATTAAAGGGATTGCACAGATTTTCCGGCAAGAGAGCCTCCAGCCAATCCATGCCTTTTCCTTGATCGCTACTCCCTCAAGGTCGCGAGGCCGATCCCGGGTTCATCCAGCTTGCTCGTGTACACATCGAAGTTCTTTTTCCTATTCCTTTTCTTTTTCCGCAGCCGCGTTCATTAAAGGTCGTAGCGGTGACATTCCTGTCCTCGTATTCCGGCAAAACAAGAGACAGACCTCTAAACGGAAAAAGAGAGCCCGAACCAGATTAAGCAAAGCCATGAATTCCATTTCCAAAGAACAATCGATTAGAGGCACATTTTTCGGCGCGATTGTCGCAGACGCCCTCTGCCTCGGGAGTCATTATGAATATGACGCCATCAAAATTCACGAGGCATACGGAAACCGTCCTCTTGAGAAATTCATGTCACCCGGTGAGTTGATGGGCGGCCAAACTCATGGCATTGGCTGGGGCGAGAGAAATTATCATCCAGGAAAAAAGGCGGGTGGGACCACCGACTACGGCGACTACAACATTCTCGTTCTCGAACATTTGGCGGCCACGGCGGACCCACCAAGACCGTTCAGCGTAGCGGAGATGATCCCCCATTGGATGAACCGTCTCGAAAACGATTGGGGGTCGTGGATTTGCACGATGACCAAAGAAACCTACGCCCAGGTCAAACAAGGCGTCCCGACCGAAAGGCTCGGAGGATATTCCAATGCGATGGCCCTCCGCCATGCCGCGGCGCATGCCTACTACGAAACCGAAGAGGAGCTCGTCGAGGTCGCACGAAAATCCATGTTCACGCACCTCAATGACGAGGCCCTCGGCGGCGGCGAGTTTTTCGCCCGGGTCACCTGCCGCGTCATCAAGGGTGAGGCGCCTGCGGTTGCGATTCAAGACGTCGCCGCGCAGATGGGAGGTTTTTTTGAAGTGAAGACCGCTCAAGCGATTGCCAAAGCCAAAGAAGAAGCCGATCCCGAATCAGATCTGTCGAAGGAAGCCTTCAGCGATGACCTCGCCCTTACGAGTATGGCGAGACTCTGGGATGTCGGTCGATCGGAACCCATCAAAGTGGGGAAAGCCAGTCCGACCGAGGGAACCCTGCCCGGCACACTCTACTTCATCCTGAAATACGCCGACCAGGAAGACGGCCTCAAAAAGGCGTTTCAGGCGAATACGATGGTCGGAGGAGACAACGCCTCACGTGCGATCGCGATCGGGATGGTCCTCGGAGCCTACCGGGGAGTCGATGCGATCCCGCAAGCCTGGCGGAAGACGCTCGACCAATGGGACTATTGCGAAGAGCTGTTGAGTCAACTCCCTCTCCTGAGGGGGTAGAGACAGACCTGAACGACACGGTTTGGAGAAACTCTTTTTCTCCAGCCGCGTTCAGCAACGAGTCTGTCTGACAATTCAAAAGATCCGCGACTCATTCGCTATCATCTGCGGAAATACGCGTTTTCTGACTCGATTTTAACGCAAATGACCGCAAATGCGCTGGGCTCCCGCCAATATCCGCGAATCCTTTTGCCCCGATTCCCTCAGAACCTTTTTCTCCAGCCGCGTTCAGCAACGGCCGTAGCGAGGACATTCCTGTCCTCGTCCACCAGCCAGAAAGAAAGGGCCGGACCTCTGAACGACTGCTTCACCCCACCAGCCACCCCGAAGATCCAGGAACGCCGAATCGAGAAAACAGCTACCTCCGCGACCACCAGACAATCCCGATGACAGCGAGGGCAAGGAGAATGAGAAAAATCCGACCGGATCTGCTTTTCGAAGCGTTGCAAAGAAGTCAAAGCATGATGGAAAAGCTCCTCCCCATTCCAAGGAAAGGCAAGCCTTCTTCAGCATCGGTGGCGGGGGCTTTTGAGGAGATCAGGGGTGACGTTCGGTCAAAAAATGCTGGCTGATTCAGAAAAAGAGAAGAGGTGTTAACTCGACATTTTTAGGGGTCAGTTGACAAATTTTGAATAATCGCGCCTCCACTTCCGCAACTCTTTCGGCAGTGCCTTTTCTTCCATCTGCCCAAATCGCCTCACTCTCTGGCTTACATTCGCAGCCGTTCGCAAGCCGGTCAGGTGCGCGATCTCCGTTTGATGGATCGTCGTCCGCTTTGCGAGCGCCCACGCCACTGCCACCTTTCTCAGATCCCCATATTTCGGCACCCTCAGCTCTTCCATCGATTCTCCGAAGTAGTGTTCCGCTTCACTCACAATCTCATCAGCCTCCTGGCGATCATGGGACTTAAAGAGGTCGCTGCTTCGCAATTCCCGATCTTTGTCTTTGGTGATGCTGCCTCCAAAGCGTTCGACCAGCGTTTCCCGAAATGACTCGGATCCCCAATACCAACCTCGTCGAAGCGTGCTTTGGAGCGATTGCTCTTCTCGATCCACCAACCCGACCTTCTCGGCGCTCTCGCTAGCGGCCCACTGGTCAAGGCGCGCCACGAAACCCCGACGCCCTTTCGCGGTGTCTTTTTCATGGAACAAATCCAATCCCTCTCCCACCGCCATCCACCCGGGCCGCTTCCCCGGAGATTTCCCATACGCCTGCGCCACGCTACTCCACTGATAGTCGAGCAAGGAGGTTTTAACTCCATCCACGAGGCCCGCTCTCACGGGGTTCAGATGGATGTAATCGATCAAGGTGGTTAAGTAATCACCACCACCCGCGTCAGGCTCCACGAGGATTGCCTTGTATCGCCCGCCAAAGAGGTGGCCCCAAAGCCGGTTTCTCGTGTTGATGCGCCGGGTAAAGGCATTCTGAAACCAGCGCATCCCATCAACCAGGTTTGGCTTCGGCGTGCGGAGGGCGAGATGGTAATGGTTGTCCATCAGGACCCAGGCGAACACTTCCCAGCTGCCACGCTGACACGCCTCGCCAAGTGTTTGCACAAACATCTCGCGATCCCCGTCGTTGTATACGATCGGCTCACGGCGATCTCCTCTCGCCATGAGGTGGTAGATCGCGCCTTCATATTCGATTCGAGGGGCTCGCGGCATAAGAGGAGATTAGGGGGGTGGC